>JAJDTT010000126.1 GCA_022827025.1 Acidobacteriota bacterium | reverse complement strand
CCGGTCCACCATGAAGGGACTGTTCATCAGAAAGAGGAACTGCTGCGGGACGATGCTGGCGCTCCGCTCGGGGACGGTGGCCCGCATGATGGGGAAATCGAAGAGCCGCAGGAACTCGTCGGACCCGGACTGGTCGCCGTTGCGGCTGACCTTGGCGTAGAGCGTGCGCCGATTGCTGCCGGTGATGTCGTCCACCGGTGGGCCGCCCATCTCCAGGTCCAATTCCCGGGTCACGGCCAGAAGCGAGTCCCGCCACGACTCCACGTCCATTCTCCGGGGGTTCATGCGCCAGAGCAGCTCGTTGTCGCTGTCGACGGCAAAGGCCGGGGTGTAGAACCGGCTGCTCATCTGATAGGCGGCCGACGTCATGATCAGGCGGTGCAGCGACTTGATCGACCAACCCGACTCCATGAAGCTCGCGGCCAGCCAGTCCAGCATTTCCCTGTGGGTCGGTTCGCTTCCCAGCGTTCCGAAGTTGCCGGGCGACCGGACCAGCGCCCTGCCGAAATGATGCATCCAGACCCGATTGACCATGACCCGCGCCGTCAGGGGATTGGATGAACTGGCCACGGCCTCGGCCAACTCGATGCGTCCACTGCCCTGGGTGAACCGGGGCGCATCCACACCGGAAAGGACCTTGAGGAAGCGCCGCGGCGCCATATCCCCCGGTGTTCGCAGGTTGCCCCGCATGGCCAGAGGCATGTCCTGATTCCCCGCCTCGGCCAGAACCTGGACGAAATCGTACTTGGCCGGCGCCTCCTCCTTGAGTTTCTCGACCTCCGCCTTCCACTGCTTGATCAGCTCTTCCTCTTCGGGCGACAGGTCCCTCATTTCCTCCCGGGCCCGTCTCCCGAGGTCCCCCTGTCTTTTCTGCAGCGCCTTGATCTTCTCCTGGTGGGCCTCGTAGGCCTCGACCACCCCCTCCGGGACCAGGGGCAGCTCACTGGTCACGGTGTTGTCGAAGATGCCCGCCAGGGAGTAGTAGTCCTGCTGGGGAATGGGGTCGAACTTGTGGTCGTGACAGCGGGCGCAGGAAACCGTGACCGCCATGAAGCCGCGAGTCAGAGTGTCGATCCGGTCGTCCAGGGTCTCCCCCCGGGCTTGGGCCACACTGTCGGGATCGCCGCCATCGGACGTGTAGTAGGGTCCCAGGGCGAAGAAGCCGGTGGCCACGGCGTCCCCGGTCTCTCCCACCAGGTCGCCGCTGATCTGGAGCTTGATGAAACGGTCGTAGGGAAGGTCGTCGTTGAAGGCGGAGACGACCCAATCCCGGTAGCGCCAGGCCTGGGTCAGCTCCCGGTTCCGGCGATCCAGGAATCCGCCGAACCCGTCGCTGTAGCGGGCCACGTCCAGCCAATGGCGGGCCCAACGTTCGCCGTAGCGGACCGAGCCGAGAAGCTCGGTGATCTTCTGCTCGACGGCTCCTTGCCGGTCCCGGCGGACCGCTTTCGAAAACTCGACCACTTCTTCCGGTGTCGGAGGCAAACCGACCAGGTCCAGGTGCATCCTTCGGACCAGGGTTGCGGGGTCCGCCGCGGGAGCCGGCTCCAGCCCCGCCGATTCCAGCTTCGCCAGGACGAAGGAATCGATGGGATTCCGAACCCGGAACTCCGCCGACACTTGGGGAGGCGCCGGCTTTCGAACCGGTTCCCAGGCCCAGTGGCCGGCCCGGATCTTCTCCCAATCCGGCTCGTCACCTTCGGAAGCGGGCGGGGATGCGGCCACCGGTGCCTCCGGCCAGGGCGCGCCCAGCCGCACCCACTCCACCAGGTCGGCCACTTCCCGCTCCTTGAGCTTGCCGCCGGGCGGCATCTGAACCGGTTCCCCCCGCACGGCTCGGATCAGCAGACTCTGGTCGGGCTGGTGGGGAACGATGGCGGGTCCGCGATTGCCGCCCTTCAACAGTTCCGCACGTCCGTCGAGCCTCAGATTTCCCTGGGGTTCTTCGATGGCGTCTCCGTGGCAGGCGAAGCAGTGCTTGGCCAGAAGGGGCCTCACGCGGCGCTCGAAAAACTCGATTTGGGCCGCGTCTTCCGTCTGGGCCGCCAGTTGGCAGGCAGAGCCGAACCCGCAGAGTCCGAGGACGGAGCAAACCAGCAGGGACCGGATCCGGAAACGGTTCTCCGCGAACGGGGACATGTTACTTTTCGCAGGCTTCGATCCGGCAACTCCAGCGGCCTGCGGAGCAGAAATCAATCTACTGCGCCGCTACGATCATTTCTATCGCGCAGACTCCTAGAACTCGTAGCGCAGACCGAACTGCACCACCCGCGGTGGGATCATCACCGAGGAGTAGTTCCCGAAGCTCCCAGGAAAGACGAAGGAGAGAGTCTCCCATACGTCGGCGTTGAACCGGACGCTGTTGGTCAGGTTGAAGGCCTCGGCCCGGAACTGAATGCTCTGACCCTCGAACGGCAGGGGAAAGCGCTTTCCAATGGCCATGTCGATGGAGAATATCCCATCGCCGCGCAGGTTGTTGCGCTGCCCGACTTCTCCGGGCAGGACCTGTCTGAAAGACGCAAGGGCCGCTGCCGGATCGCTGAAGACATTCGGTCCGCTGCCCCCTCCGATCAGCCTCGCGTTCTTCGTGTTCGTCTGCTCCGGTATCGCTCCGTCGACTTCCGCGAAGTGCTGATAGCAATAACACGTCGGCCATGCCAGGCCGTTCAGCACGCTGAGGGGCAGGCCCGTCGTCAGGCGCATCAGGCCGCTGACCTGCCAGCCGCCGAGCACAGCCTGTCCCGCCGGCCCCAAGTCGGGAAGGAAGGCCTTCCCTCGGCCGATGGGCAACTCGGCCACCCAGTTGGCGTTCCATTGGTGGCGCATGTCGAAATCGGAAACGGCCCGCTGCGCCTCCCGGTCCCAGGAGTTGATGACGCTGAACGCGGACCAGTAGGTGTCCGCCGGAATCTGGCCGAACCGTTCGCCGATGCTGCGGCGGGCGCCGACGGAAACCAGGTCCATGGACTTGGACAAGGTGTAGTTCAGGTGGAATTGGAACCCCTGGGAGAAGGCCTTGCGCAACGACACCTGCATCGAGTGGTAGGCCGAGGTCCCGAAAGACCGCAACGCGTCGAAGGCCCAGAACTGCGGATTCATGAACACGCCCGCTCCCATATCGCTACAGAACGGGTTGCAGGCGTAGTCAATGTAATAGAGGGCCGTGCCGGTGTCGGGGCTGCTGGACCGGATGACGTTGTAGACGGCCTGAGTCGCGGTTGCTTCGGGAGTGGCCGCTGAGGAATAGAGGTTTTCAAAGAACGGAATTGCCGGCACGGATTCGGTCGGCGTTCCGCGCCGGACCATGAGTTCCAGGTCCTGGAGCGCATCCAGCAGATATGCCCCGGACACCGGGTCCTTGAAGTTGACGTATTGGGCTGAGGCGGTGTCGTTGACGAGCAGCCGGCGGCCCAACCGGCCCACATAGCCGACCTCGAGCAGAAATCCTCCGTCAAACTCGCGGGCCAGAGAAAAGGTGGGGTTGATGGTGTAGGGCGGCCGCACGCTGGAGTCGACTCCCTGGCTCCATCCGAGCCCGGTCGGGTTCGGCGTGCCCGGTCCGCCCGGCGGCGGCGGCAGAATCCCCGCCGCGGGCGGAGTGGAAAGACCGGTGAAGCGGGGCGACCCCGCGACCGTGGAGATCTGGTTGGTCACCCTGCTGGTGAGGCCGAATGCGTTCCGGTCGAGCATCTGCATCATGCCCATTCCGAAGCTGCTGTAGAAGATGCCCGCCCCGGCCCGGATCGATGTCCTGCCCAGGCCGCCGAACAGCTTGCCCAGAACACCGTCGGCAAAATCCGGGGAGAAGGCCACGGCAAGCCGAGGGGAGAAATTCATGTACTGGGGGGTCCACAGCGGGCCGCCTCGCGGGTCGTCCGCTGCCACGAAGCCGATGGACCCGGCCTCGCGGGTGGGCCGGCCGCTCGCCGCCAGGTCCAGACGGCGCGCAATGTACTCGTCGAGACCCGGGCTGATGCTGACCTGCTGTCCATTCACCTCCCGTACCGGCGGCATCATCGTCCAGCGCAGGCCGGCCGTAACCGTCAAGCCGGGTTTTACGCGCCAGATGTCCTGCGCATAGAGTTCGAACTGTTCCGCCCCGAAAGTCCGGCTGACGGGCTCTCCCTGGGGCAACGGATTGCCGGCCAGGTCGTAGTTGTAGTTTGCGTCGAAGAAGTTGAGGACCCCCAAGGCGGTCGCCATGGTCTCCCGGTAGACACCGGGGTTGGCGGGCGCCGAAGGAAGCGGCGTGTCGAATACGGAGGGGGCGTCGGCGAGCGCCCAGGCCGCCTGTTTGGCGAAGTGATAGCTGTTGCCGTAGCTCTCACGCTGGTTCCGAACCGAGAAGAGCACCCCGCCGAACTGGAGGGTATGCGAACCACGTATCACCGAGAAGTCCGCCCCGGCGGTCTGGGTCGGCAAGTAGCTGTCCCGGGGTGTCGTCGATCCCTCGATATCGTCGATGATGCTGTCCCCGATACTTGCCCGGGATTCCGTCTGGACTCCCGAAAAGTTCAACTTCTGGCCGGTGAATCCATAGCGGAAGGTGCCGATGACGTTGGGTCCGAAGGAGCCGTCGTACCCGACCGCAAACCCGCGGCTGGTGTCCGCGGTCTCCTTGTTCGGAGGCTGGCCGGGAAACTGGGGCAGGCTGGTGATCCGGTCGTTCTGATAGTTGAAGCGCAAGAACATGCGGTGCGCCCCGGTTCCATCCGCGTTCCAATCCAACTTGGAGATGAGTGTGTTCCAGACCAGGGGTGTCGCAGCCGTGAACCGGAAACCGGCCGTGTTGAGACCATCTCCGACGGTCGTGTCGTTGGGTTCCGGAAAGGACCTGAAATAGTCGAGCGTGGCCGAATTGGGACCGGTCCCCAGCGGATCGATCCTGGAGCGGATGAATTCCGGGCTGAGGGTCTGGACTTCCCCGGTGACGGTCTTGTACCGGACGATTCCGTTGCGCATGGAAGCGGTCGGAACCCGGCGCACCGCGCTGCCCTCGCTGGAGTCCCGGCGGCCTTCGTAGTTCAGGAAATAGAAGAACCGATCCTTTTTGACGGGCCCTCCGACAGAGGCGCCGAAGACATTGCGAACGAGCTTCGGACGATCGACACCGGCCCGGTTGTTGAAGAAATCGTTCGCCGCCGTGATCGTGTTCCGGTGGTATTCGTAGATCGATCCGTGGATGTCGTTGGTCCCGCTCTTGGTCACCAGCGACACCTGCGCGCCTGACGAGCGGCCCTGGTCGGCGTTCGCCGTGGTCGTCACCACCCGGAATTCCTGGATCGAATCCAGCGTGTTGCGAAGGACGCTGGTGAAGGGCAAGCGGCCGTTTTGATCGTTCACGTCGACCCCGTCGAGGGTCACGTTCGACTGGTCGCTCTGGGCTCCGTTGACGGTCCCGTTCCGGATGTCTCCCGACAATTGGGCATCCAGCGGGTCCGCGGTCAGGAACGTGACTCCCGCCTGCAGCGAGAGCAGGCCGGCCGGATTTCGCGCATTGAGCGGCAACTGTCCGATCGGCTTGGTTCCGAACGCGTTCCCGACCGACGCATCGGTGGTGTTCAGTTGCCTGGCCGCGGCGGAGACCGTGACGGACTCGGTGAGCGCCTCGACGGCGAAATTCACGGGAATCTCGAGGTTGGTGTTGACCAGCAACGTGATGTCTTCCACGGTCACCGGATTGAAGCCCGGCTGCATCGCCGACAGCGTGTAGGAGCCGGGAGGGAGCTGCGGAAAGACGTACAGTCCCTCATCGGAGGAGATCACGGTGCGCTGGAGGCCGTTGGCCTCGTTCACAATCGTGATTTCGACACCGGGAAGCACACCGCCGGTCTCGTCGGTGACCACTCCGCTCAAGCTGCTGGATTGGGCGTAGGCATAGGGAGCGGCCAAGAGGACCGCCACCAGGACGGCCGGGAAGAGAGAGCAGACGGATAATGGTTTCATCATGTAGATTCTCCGCGCCGATCTGAGTGAGGGATTGTGGCCCCTCGCTGAACTGCCGGCGCCTCTTCTGTTTCCATTTGTGAAATGTGCGCCATGAATTATGACTCGATTCCCACACAGGATAGCAGACCACGTCCGACAGCACACATCGCAGCGAACCTGGCGTCACGGGTCAGCTCGACGCTCGTAAAAATCGATTCCTCATCGCGGTTTTGCAATAGGGGACACGCTGTAAGATGATGAAATCCGCCGTTTGTCGTGACCCATGTGATTGTGAAACAGAGGACGATCGTTGTCCCTGAAACTGGCGAGATCCTGTCCCGGGCTACTCCTCTTGATATTGGCAGGCGCCGGCCTCCGCGCCGCACCCGAGACCATCGACGTGGGTTCCCGCAAGCAACTGTTTGTGGATGAGCGCTTCATCGAATCGAGTCACGGGGTCCGGCTCACCATGAACCCTCCCTGGCAGGATCGGCGAATCCTCCTGAAGCCGGACCAGAGCTGGGAAGGTCCCGGCCGGGGTGGCTCCATCGGCCTCTATTCCAGCGTGCTGAAGGAAAACGGAAAGATCCGCCTCTGGTACGACCAGCGCCAGTACGGCGAAGACCGCTTCCCGGACGTGCTGAGAGTCTGCTATGCCGAGTCCGAAGACGGATTGTCGTTCGTCAAACCCCGTCTGGGACTTCACGATTCGGGTGGCTCCCGCCAGAACAACATTGTGATCCCCGGCAAGATCGGAGGCTCGTCCGTCTGGATCGATCCCCACGCTCCGCCGGAACACCGGTTCAAGACGCAAGCCAAGGTCTACCCGTCCGCCGAACTTCATCTTCACACCTCGCCGGACGGTATTCGATGGAAGCTGTTTGCCAAGTTGGACCCGGGTCCAGGTGGCTGGGACACCCAGAGCATCATCTTCTGGGATCCACCGTCGTCGCGTTACCTCCTGTTCACCCGGTACTGGACCCAATTCGACGACAGGAACCGGAATTTTCGTTCGGTCCGCCGCCTGGAATCCCGGGATCTCCTCCATTGGACCAATCAGAGCATCGTGGTGGGGCCCGACGAAGTCGATCGAGCGACCCATGCCACGCCCACGGGGCAGCCGCCGGTGGACTACTACGGCGCCGACGTCTTCCGGTACGAGGAAGCGGAACAAGTCTACGTCATGCTGGCCCAAGCCTTCTGGCATTGGAAGCCGAGGCCTCCCGTTTCCGGACTGGGTCCAAGCGCCATGGACGTGCGCCTGCTGGTGAGCCGGGACGGGAGGCAATTCCGGAGGGTCGGCGACAGGAAGCCCTTCCTGCGGATGGGTCCGCCTGGAAGCTTTGACTCGGCCCGGGTCTGGGCTCTGCCCCACCCCGTCCGCATGGGTGACGAACTCTGGATCTACTACAACGGGTCCAACCGGGACCATGACTCCCAGTTGGATTCCGAGTCTTCCAGTCACCGGACGGGCATCAGCCGCGCCGTACTCCGGTTGGACGGCTTCGTATCGGTCGACGCGCCGTACGGCGGCGGCCGCTTCACTACGCCGCCGATCCGGTTCAGCGGGTCGCGGCTGGAACTGAACCTGGACACGGGAGGGGGAGGCCAGGCGCGGGTGGAGATCCTGGACGAATCGGGACAACCCATACCCGGATTCTCACGGGACGAGGCTCTGCCATTGAACGGGAACTCGGTCCGGCTCCCCGTTCGCTGGAAGGGGGACCCGGACTTGAAAAAGCTGGCGGGGAAACCGGTCCGCCTCCGGTTTCACCTCCAGGACTGCAAGCTCTATGCTTTTCAGTTCAAGGAGAATCGTGGAGCGGCGTCTGGAGCGGCGTCTGGAGCGGCGTCTTTCTAGGCGCCGACAAGCGGCGTCTTTCTAGGCGCCGACTGGGACCGGCGTCTTTCCAGGCGCCGGAGGCCGGAGTAACAACGGAGCAACAGGGCGACGGAGCAACAGGGCGACGGGGCAACGGGGCGACGGGGCGACGAAGCAACAGGGCGCCTAAAACGTGCATGTTCGGCGCGGCGCGCACACCCCGTCAATCATGTAACGGTCAGGAGTGCGCCCCAGCGCCACGGTTGCTCCCGGTGGCCGGTTGGGGGAAGATCGGAAGCGGAAGCGGACAAGTGGACGCAGTCTTTTC
>JAJDTT010000083.1 GCA_022827025.1 Acidobacteriota bacterium | reverse complement strand
AGGCCGCTCCACTCCTCCACCTTTCCGTCCGTCCAAAAGGCGCGGACCTTCAACACCTGGGGCTCGCCGCCGAGTCCGAAGAGCAACCGGGGATCGTTGGAGGACGCGTAACTCCCATCGGTCCGGACGCGGCGCCACAGGGTCCGTCCTCCATTCAGAAACACACCCACTCGAGTGCCCAGCAGGTCCCTTTTGAGCTCGCGGTCCATCAGCCGCAGTCCCAGCCAATGGCGCCGCTGGCCCATCCGGTTGATCAACAATCGCGCCCGGCCGTTGTTGTTGACCACCAGAACGTCCGTGTCGCCGTCGTTGTCCACATCCCCGAAGGCCCCGCCCCGGCTCACTTCCGAGAGTTCGAAAACCCGGCCGGCCTCACTTGTCACGTCCTCGAAATGCCCCCCTTCCAGGTTGCGGAAGAGTTGATTGGGCTGATGAAGCGGGTAGGGGTCATTGTTCTTGGCCAGGGCCTCGAGGGTGGAGACATGGCCGTTCAGAGCCAGGACGTCCAGCCAGCCGTCATTGTCGTAGTCCAGAAAGGCCGTGCCGAATCCGGTGTACGGAACGCTGGGAGGCGCGAGCCGGGTCCCCGCGGACTGGTCCTCGAACCAGCCGGTGCCGTCGTTGCGATAGAGGGTGTTGGTCTCGTTCAGGAGATGGGTCATGAACAGGTCTTCGTCGCCGTCATTGTCGAAGTCCGCCGCATCCACGCCCATGCTCGACTCCGCCTTCCCATCCTTGTTGAAGGCGCAACCGGCCAGCAACGCTTCGTTGCTGAAGGTTCCGTTTTTCTGATTCATCCAGAGATGATTCGGCCGCTGGTCGTTGGCCACGTAGAGATCGATCCAGCCGTCCTGGTTGAAGTCGGCCGTGACCACGCCCAGGGAACCGTTGTACTGGCGAGCGATCTGGGACGCGGCCGATGCATCCTCGAAGGTCCCGTCACCCCGGTTGCGAAACAACTGGTCCGGGACCGGCTCGTAACTGAGCGGACCGCAATAGTCGACGCGCCCCGTCGAACCGAAACAGTTCTTGGTGTGGGAGAAACTGAAGTTGACGTAGTTGCCGACGAAGAGGTCGAGCCAACCGTCGCGGTCGTAGTCCAGGAACGCCGCACTGACGCTCCAGCGGTTCGCGGCCTCGTCCGGCAACGCGGCCTCGCTGAAGCTGCCGTCCCCGTTGTTGCGAAACAACTGGTTCCGCCCGAAGTTGGTCACGTAGAGATCGATCCAGCCGTCGTTGTCGACATCGGCCGCCGCCACTCCCATGCCGTAGCCGGTGGCCTTGATCCCGCTCTCCTTGGTGACGTCGGTGAAGCGCAGGACCCGGCTCCCGTCCGCCCTGACCTCCAGGTCGTTTCGATACAGACGATCTCTCGGAGGCAACGGGTCCCGCGGCGGAAAGAGGGCATCCTCCAAATCCTTCCCCGGTCCCAGCATGTTGCCCTGGGCGATATAGGCGTCCAGGTCTCCATCGTTGTCGTAATCGAAAAGGGCGCCCCCGGACCCCACCATCTCACAGTAGTATTTCTCGCCCGACATCCCGTTGAAGTGCACGAAATCGATCCCCGCCGCCTCAGCCTGGTCGCTGAAGACGACCGCGCCGGAGTCCGATCCGGCCAGAGGCGCCAGGTTCGCTTGCAGGAAAAGAGCAGCCACGAGCCCGTGCCAACCGCAGAAGGCGAATCGAAGCCCCACCGCGACGGGTCTTGCCTCAATTGGGTTCCGTGCATCGCTGCCTGGTGTCTTCGTCATCGGGAATGCGTGTGCCTATCCAAGTGGATCAATGACGGTCAAAAACGGAAACCGATTGAAATCGGCGTCGCGTGTGCAGATCCGGCTGATGCCATGTTCCCGCATCAACACGGCAGTATGGAGATCGTGAAAGAGGTTGCCGCCGAGATCGGGGAATTCCTTCAGGGTCCACGCCAACACCGTGGCGTGCCGATCGGTTGCCAGCAGCAGATCGAAGCCGGGCGACTCGAGCAACGCTCGCAGAAAACCCCATGACTCCCCCGGCGTCCAAGGAAACTTCGAGATGCGCGGGTGCGTCGTCACCCGCAGGAACTCGTAACAGACGTTCCAAGTGAGAAATGCGGGCGACGGGTCGTCGCGAGCCTGCATGACCCTTCGGCGGCAGCGGTCATGAAACGGCGATTCCTCGTCAACCGCGTAGACCAGAACGTTGGTGTCGAAGGCCAGCACTCACGCCTCATCCATCATACGGTAAAGCGCCTCGCGGTCGGCAATGTCGACCCGGAGTCCCCCGCTTCTCCAGGTCGGCAACGGCGGCAGGGGTTCCCGCCGATCGTCGATTTGCGTGCTCCCCGCCAGGACACGTCTGAGCCCCGCCTCGACGAGAGCGGACATGGTGGTTCCGCGGCGAGCCGCTTCTTCCCGTAGCCGCTGCATCACCGTATCGTCGATGTTGAGGGTCGTTTTCATATGGAAAACCATACTCGCTGAATCTCGGAAGCGTCAACCGAAACGGTCTACGGCTCATGCTATGATGCGCGCATGAGCCAACGACTGAACGTGCTGTTCCTACCCTTACCTGATCTGTTCGAGCGCTGGGGCAACGATCTGGTTGCCGCCGTGACGAAGAATCACGACCTGCGCATCGCCGACTACGACCAGCCATTGGCCCCCCAGTTCGAAGGCATTGACGCCGTTATCGATCATGGCGGTTCCGTGGGAACCCGGGAGATGGTCGATCTGGCGGCCGCGGGCAAGGTCCGTCATTGGCAGATCCTGGGGACCGGATTCGACCACTTCGACCTCGAATACTGGAAGGCGAAGGGAATGCCGACCTCCAATTGCCCGGGAGCCTTCAGTGCCGTGGCCCTGGCCGACTGCGCCATGATGTTGATTCTGATGCTGGCCCGCAGGTACCAGGAATCAAAGGAGGTCCTGGCCAGCGGCAAACTCTACCGGCCGATGGGCGCCGAAATGGAGGGTTGGAAGCTGGGCATTCTTGGCTTGGGAGCCAGCGGTATCGAGCTGGCGAAACGCGCGCCGGGCTTCGGAATGAAGACTCTCGCCATTGACATCCGGGACGTCGGACCCAATGAGGTGAGCGAACTGGGACTGGAGTTCGCCGGGAAGCCGTCCGACATGGACGACGTCATCGCACAATCGGACGTCGTCTCCCTGCACCTGCATCTCAACCAGGAGACCCGGCACATCATCGACGAGCGCCGGCTGAAGCTGATGAAGTCGTCCGCTTTTCTGGTCAACGTCTCCCGTGGAGAGCTGGTGGACGAGGCGGCACTGGAGCAGGCCCTGGTGGAAGGCTGGATCGGCGGCGCCGGGATCGACGTCTACAGCCAGGAACCGCCCGATCTGTCCGATGCCATCTTCCGATTGCCGAACGCCGTGACGACACCCCACATCGCGGGAGTGACGGACGGCACCGCCCGCAAGCGGGCGGCGTGCGCGGCCGAGAACCTGGACCGGATCGCCGCGGGCCTGGAGCCACTGTACCGCATCGACCAGTGACCGTCTCCGAGCCGACGGATCCTGCCGGTTGTCGTCGCTGCATGACAGGCGTGGCGCCTTCTTATTCCGCTTCGGCAAACAGTCCCGCCGCCGGCAGCCGGACCGAAAACCAGTCGTCCCCCTCCTCGAACGAGATCCGTTTCTGAAAGGACGCCGGCGTCTTCCGGATCTCCCGGCAATGGGACAGGTACTTGCCGATCTTCAATTGGAGCGGAATGGGCCGGACAGACCGTAGCTTCAGCTTGGCGGGCGCCAGCAGATCCATGAAGTCCTCCAGCGAGTAGTAGGCCACGTGTCCGGCCGATTCCCGCTCCGCGGCGGCGAACACGTCGTTCAGCATCGTCTGAAACCGCCCGGCTTCGGGAAGGACCTCGACGATCAGATAGATTCCCTTCCTCTTGAGAACTCTCCTGACTTCCCGAAAATGGGCCGGCAGATCGGGATAGTGGTGAAGCGAGAATCGGCACACGGCCGACGCGAAGACGGAATCGCGAAAGGGCAACTCCGACTCCGTCGCCAGGACGAATTCGATGCTCCCGGTCCGGTCCAGTTCCCTGGCCCGGGCGATGACCTTGGGCGAGATGTCGAGTCCGCACACCGCGGCTTGCGGAAAGAGCCGCTTCAGGTGCGACGCGACGATTCCGGTGCCGCACCCGATGTCGACCAGCTTGGAACCTGACGGCGCCGGCAGCGATCGGAGCAGTCGCCGGGTCTGGGCGTCATCCTGGATGGAAGGCGGGGACACGTCCCGGTAGCGATCCAGCTCGGCTTCGAAGAAGGTCCGGCTTCGCTTGCGGATCTCTCCGGCCGTCTGGGGATCGAGGGGTTCAGCCACCCTCTTGTCGCCGTCGTTCAGTCACGGCCCCTCAACGGGGTATGAACGGCCGCGACCGATCCTGGGGTACAAGGTCGCGGCAGCCGTCTGGCGTGATCGCCAGGGACCGCTCCATTTGGAGTGAACCGACGCCCGGAAGGAACATGGAGGCCTCCAGGTTCAGGACCATGTTCTCTTCCAGGGGCATGTCCGAGGCCACGTCGACGCAGTCGTCGCTCACCCGCAACCCGTTGGCGGCCACGACGGTGGGATAATCCCGGACGTCCAGACCGACCCCGTGGCCGTGGGGATAGGAAGCGGTCAATTCCAGCTCTTCCAGGATCCGGAACATGGCCTCCGTGACGGCCGAGCAGCGGACACCCGGCCTCATTGCGCCGACCCCCGCGGCAACGCATTCCCGCACCGCTTCGAACCGGCGCATCAGCGGACCGGACAACTCCTTGAGAGCGAATGTGGTCCCGGTGTCCGAGAAGCAACGCCGGTAGATGCAACCGAAGTCCACCATCATGACGTCGTCCTCGTTCAGTGCGTAGTCCGGCTCGGTGGCCATGCCCAGCCCACCGAGGCCGATGCAGAAATGGTCGAAGTCGGCTCCCTGCCGCGCCGCCAGGACCCGGTATCGGTCATTCATCTCACCCAGGGTCGTCCCCGGTTTCGTCTCTGAAAGGACCTGCATCCCCGCCTGCTCGTTGATGGCCGCGGACCGGGTCAGGAGATCGATCTCGTACTCGTTTTTCACCATTCGGATCAGGCGAATCAGGTTCGACGCATCGAGCAGGGCGGCTCCGGGAAGCGCTTGGCCCAGATCTTCCTTCCGGTCCGATGCCAAGTCGTCCAACTCCACGCCGAGCCGTCCCCCGGTCAGGCCTCTTGATTCCAGGATGCGAACCAGCGCCTCCAGGGAACTGGACGCCCGCGGCGGCTCCAGCAACAGATCGTGGATCCGGCGGTAGTTGCCCGGCAGCTCGTTGGAGGTGAGAGTGTCGTCCACGCCCGAGGCGCCGAAGACATGGAGGTCGCGGACCCAGAGGTCCGCGCCATTCACGGCGAAAAGTGGATTGAGCACCAGCGCCGGCTCTCCCTCCAGGGGAAAGACCGCGTAGCCGGGAAGCGCCAGGCTGGCCGGGGCTCCCGGTTGGAGCATGAAACCCCGGATGGTGGGATCGAGCCAGCAGAAATATCCGGTGAAGTAGGTGATGTTCAGATGGGAGGTGGCGATCAGGGCGTCAAGGCCGCACTCCCGCATGAAGGTTCTGGCCCGCGCCTGGTTGAAGAACATGTCCAAGACTCCCGGCAGGTTCAGATCGGACGGGTCGCGAGGTTACTTCAGGTTCCGGGTCCAAGAACGGCCGATCTCTTCCAGGGATCGGCCCTTGGTCTCGGGCACCATCTTCCATCCGAACAGGACGGCGAAGATGCAGACCGCCATGAAGATCCAGAACGCGTACGCTTCGGTCCCCAGATCCTCTTTGAAGTAGGACATCATGGGGGGCAACACCTGGGCGCCCAGATAGGCGGACACCCAGAGGCCCAGCGCCGCCACCTGCATGGCCTTGGCCCGCAGGTGCGTGGGAAAGATCTCCGACATGATCAACCAGGCCAGAGGCGCCAGGCTGATGACGTAGCCTCCCACCACCAGGAACATGGTGAGCAGAAGGAAGATTCCGGCCAGATCGTAGTAGAAGAAGATGCCCATGAGCAGGAAGCCCACCGCCATGGCGGTGGTTCCCGCCATCAACAGAGGGCGCCTGCCGTAACGATCGACGGCCCAGAGTCCGATGCAGGTCCAGGTCAGGTTCCAGACGTTGACGATGATGGACTGCAGGATGGCATCGGAGATGTTCTCGAAGCCCGCCCGCTGAAAGATCAGCGGAGTGTGGAACAGCAGCGGACTGGTCCCGCTCAATTGCTGCAGGACGGCGAGGGTCAAGGCAATGAGCAGTGCGGTCCTCATGCCCGGCTTGACCAGGTCGCGGAAGCTCCCCAGCTTCTCCTTCAGCGACCGGGCGATCACCTCCAATTCCGCCGCGGCGTACGCGCTTCCCCCGATCCGGGTCAGCACCTCCCGGGCCTCCTTCTTCCGATTCACCTGGGCGAACCACCTGGGGCTCTCGGGGACGAAGGCCAGACCGACGAGCAGAATCACGATGGGAACCATCTCGGACGCGAACATCCAGCGCCAGGACCCGATCAGCGAGAGGTAGTAGGAGACGATGATGGAGGATAGAGAACCGACTACGATGGCCACCTGGTTGACCAGGACCAGCCTTCCCCGCATGCGGGCCGGAGCCACCTCCGCGATGTACATGGGCGAGATGATGGAGGCCAGTCCCACCCCGATGCCGCCGACGATCCGGAAGATGTAGAACTCCGTCATGGTCCGGGGCAACGCGGTCCCGATGGCCGAGATGCCGAACAGGACCGCGCAGAAGACAAGGGCCTTCTTTCGTCCCCAGCGATCGGTGAGGCCGCCTCCCACGAGCGGGCCGAGGATGCAGCCGATGACGGCGCTGCTGACGGCGAATCCCAACCAGAACGGGCTCAAGGCGAACTCTTCCTTCAGGAAGAGGCTGGCGCCGGCGATGATGGAGAGATCGTATCCGAAGATGAATCCGCCAACGGCCGCCACCAGAGCCACACCGTAGAGATAGCGTGTTCGTACCATGGTTCGGAGTATAAGCAGTCCGCCGGTGAAAGTCCCGTGATGAGGTCAGCCGGCTTCGGTAGCCTATTGGCGCCGACCGCAGCAGAGTTCGTCAGGATTCATCAGGGAATCCCGTGGCAACCGAATCCGCGTATCCGGCAATCATGGGGACCGACGCATCGTGGCGGCAAGATCGATGAACCTGTTCAAAAGTGCACGGTCGATTCCGGAAACATTGGCCCGCGCAATTGCGGAAGACGGATCATTGAATGCCAGACGCCTGGCGTCCTCGATCAAGGGTCAAGAAAGGCTGGACTTTGCGAGGTCAGTCGTATTTGGCGTGGTGTCCGCGTATTGGAAAGAATCGCGGTCCGTGTCCGATCGAGATTGGTCGTTGCGCGAACTGCCGTCCGATATCGGTTTGTCTCCGGTTCCGGCGGAGGCCGAAGAGCAGGCGGAGAGTATCGGAAGGGCTGCGGCCAGGTTGGATGTCCCCGACGCGAGCTACATGATTGGAGTGCTGTACACCGGAATGATGCCGGCCACGTTCCGAGCGCAGCTTGGGGCCTATTACACGCCGCCGGCGCTGTGCGAGCGGTTGTTGGACATGGCGACGGAGGCCGGTGTCGATTGGCGGTCGGCGAGAGTACTCGATCCAGCCTGTGGCGGGGGCGCATTCCTGGCGCCGGTGGCGCGACGGATGGCGGAAAGCCATGAAGAGAGCAGCCCCAAGATCGCGCTCAAGGACATTCAGCGCCGATTGAACGGGTTCGAGCGGGACCCGTTTGCGGCATGGATGTCGCAAGTGTTCCTCGACGTGACGCTCGGAGACCTGTGCGACGAGGCCGGGACGCGGCCGCATTCCGTTGTGCGAGTGTGCGACAGCCTTCAGCAGGTGCCCGTGGGCAAAGGCTTTGATCTTGTGGTCGGCAATCCGCCTTACGGACGCATCAAGCTGTCGCCGGAGTTGCGTGAGAGGTTTCGTCGCAGCCTCTTCGGCCACGCGAACCTCTACGGTGTTTTCACTGACTTGGGGCTGCGCTTCACTGCCCCGGGCGGGATCATCGCCTACGTGACTCCGACGAGCTTCCTTTCCGGGGAGTACTTCAAGGCGTTGCGCGGTCTGTTGGGGCGAGAAGCTCCACCGGTGAGCATTGACTTCATCGGGAAGCGGAAGGACGTCTTTGCCGACGTATTGCAGGAAACGCTGTTGGCGACGTATCAACGCGGTGGCGATCCAGGTGTCGGGAAGGTTCACTACATCTCAGAGGGGCCGAACAACTCGATCAAATCGACCGCGGCAGGAGCATTCTACCTGCCTGAGAACCCGGGCCAGCCATGGCTGATGCCGCGAACCGAAGCCCAGAATGCGTTGGTGGGTCAGGCTCGTATGTTGCCGTACCGATTGGGCGACTACGGCTACAAAGTGAGCACGGGACCACTGGTCTGGAACCGGCACAAGCCCAGTCTGCGGGACCGGCCGGGAATGGGACGGTATCCGTTGGTCTGGGCAGAATCGGTACGATCGGACGGTGTATTCGAGTTCCGGGCGGAAAAGCGCAATCACAAGCCGTATTTCGAGCCGAAGACCAATGAAAACTGGGTGGTGACTGATTTCCCGTGCGTGCTGTTGCAAAGGACGACGGCGAAAGAACAATACCGACGCTTAATTGCGGCGGAACTGCCGACAGCGTTCATCGAGCAACATGGCGCGGTTGTCATCGAGAATCACCTGAACATGATCAAGCCGCTCAACGGTGCTCCGCGGGTGGCGCCGGCAGCCCTGGCCGTCCTCTTGAATAGCAACGTCGTGGATCAGGTATTCCGATGCATCAACGGCAGCGTAGCGGTGTCCGCCTATGAGCTGGGAGCGCTGCCGCTGCCGGCGCCGGAAGACATGAATAAAATCGAGCGGCTGATGAAGAAGCGTGCAACGCGCGAAACGCTGGAACGTGCGGTGCAGCGCCTATACATCAACGGGGCCGCATGATGCCGTTACCGCCATTGTTGCCGGTATCCGATATCCACGAACGTCTGCAGGCGATTTTCCCCGATGGAACGGCGAATCGAAACTACGTGGCACGGATGCAGAGCCAGTGCGATTGTCCGACTTGATCTGAATTCGGTCCGTCAATGATAATCGCCCCGTTCTGAAGCGAGGCTGACCGGGCAGTCGAGTTCCGGCCAAGCGCCTCGGAATTCTGATCGAAACGAGTTCCCAACCAGGAGGATTGGCATGAATTGGGTAAGGAATTTGGACCATGTCGCGGTCACGGTCAGCGATTTGGACCGTTCACTCAAGTTCTACTGCGACGTGCTCGGCTTCAAGGAGGTGGAGCGGCACCGGTTGGAAGGGAAGGAAATCTCCCAGATGGCGGCCAAGGAGAACGTGATCATGCAGGTGGTCCGGTTGGCCATTCCAGAGACTCCCGGCATTCTGGTGGATCTGCAGCTCTACGTCGAACCCCCGGGCGGACCCTCCAACGCTGTGCTGGGCATGTCCAACCAGGGGCACTTCTGCTTTGGGGTGAAGGACATGGATCGAGCCTATCGCGAGCTCACGGAAGCGGGAGTCGAGTTCATCTCCGCGCCCGTGGTCTTCGATCTGGGAGACGATTGGGAGTACGGCGCCCTCAAGGTGGTGTTCTTCAAGGACCCGGATGGATTCATCTTGGAATTGATGGAGTTCACCGACTGAAATCGGGACACGAAAAGAGGAGCGCGACACCATGGCCAGATATCTGGAAATCGAGGGCAAAACCGCGTTGGTCACGGGCGCCGGACGGAGCATCGGCCGGGCCATTTCCCTGCGGCTGGCCCGGGAAGGGGCGCAGGTCGCCGTGGCGGACATCGACCGGGACGGCGCCGAGTCCGTTGTGGCGGAGATTCGCTCGGCGGGCGGCGAGGCGGTGGGTCTTCAGGCGGACGTGACGTCGTCCAGCGACGTCGACGCCACGATCGGTGCGACGGTCGAAGCGTTCGGCAAGCTGGACATCCTGGTGGCCAATGCCGGAATCGGCATCGTTGCAAGACTGATCGACACCGACGAAGAGAGCTGGGACCGGCTGATGGCGGTCAATGCCAAGGGGGTCTTTCTCTCTTGCACCGCCGCGGCCCGGCAGATGATCCGGCAGGGTCATGGGGGGCGGATCGTCATCAACGCGTCGGGGGCCGGAAAGATCGCGCCGGGAAAGAACACTCCGCTGGGAGCCTACGCCGCCAGCAAGCACGCGGCGATCGGGTTCGGGAAACAACTGGGACTGGAGGTGTCCGACCACCAGATCCTGGTCAACAGCATCTGCGGCGGAATCATCGATACGCCCATGTGGGACCTGATCGACCGGGAGACCGCCAGGATCCTGGACGTTCCCGAGGGTTCGGTCAAAGCGGGGGCCGTGGACAGCATTCCGCTGGGCAGGATTCAGCAACCGGAGGACATGGCCAACGTGGTGGCGTTTCTCTGCTCCGACGATGCCGGATACATTACGTCCAGCGCCATGAATGTCGAAGGCGGGTTGCTGCCGTATTGATCGTTGGTGGACGCGTTGGGGGGGATGGGTCTTGTTGCTTTGGAGGTCGGCACCTAAAAGACGCCGTTCCCAGTCGGCGCCAAAATGACGCCGCTCCAGACGCCGGTCTCAGTCGGCGCGTGAAACACGCCGCCGACGCCCGTCCCGGTCGGTGCCCGGAAGGACGCCGGTGCTCGTTTGGAGGGGCGTCATTCTTGGCGCCCTCTTTCGAGCGTTGGGTGTGCTCGAAGCTCGGCGGCTGGACGTCTTGGGGCTTTTCTTCGGAACTCCCCCACCGGCCCCGGTCCG
>JAJDTT010000118.1 GCA_022827025.1 Acidobacteriota bacterium | reverse complement strand
TGGCCGGAACCAGGTAGGCCAGGGTCTTGCCGGTTCCGGTGCCGGCTTCGGCACAGAGGTGGTGGCCTTGCCGGATCGCCTCCAGAACCGAGAGGGACAGTTCCAGTTGGGAAGGCCGGTACTCGTAACCCGGGAGCTCTCCGGCCAGCATCCCTCCCGGGGAGAAGACCTCCTGAAGAGTGAATTCCGACGCCATGATCAATCCGGGGTGACAGTACCACGGGGCACCGAAACCGGGGATGCGCCCGCCGGACCCTGGTGGAGATTTAGCTCACGCGGGTTGCCGGAGACGGCCGGCATAGAAAGCGTGACGCCGGGTCAGCGACACGACATCGCGGCCGATTCCTTCCAGGACATCCTCGTCGCCGCCATTTGCAAGAGCCTCGCCGATCCAACGGCCGATGCGTTCCATCTCTGCCTCTTTCATGCCGCAGGTGGTCACCGTCGGGGTCCCGACGCGGATCCCGCTGGTGACCAGAGGGGGGTGGGCGTCGAAGGGGATCGTGTTCTTGTTGACCGTGATGCGGGCCCGCTCCAGCGTCGCTTCCGCCTGCTTGCCCGTCAGGCCTCGAGACAGGACGTCCACCAGGAAAAGGTGGTTGTCGGTGCCTCCCGAAACGATCCGGAACCCCTGTTGGGCGACACTCCGGGCCAAGGCCTTGGCGTTGGCCAGGACCTGCCCCTGGTAGCTCTTGAAGCCGGGGCCGAGGGCTTCCTTGAGGCAGACCGCTTTGGCCGCGATGATGTGAACCAGAGGCCCGCCCTGGGTGCCGGGAAAGACCAGCCGGTTGAGTCGCTTCTTGTGCTCTTCGCGGCAGAGGACGATGCCGCCCCGGGGGCCGCGGAGGGTCTTGTGGGTCGTCGTGGTGACGAAATCGGCGTAGGGAACGGGGCTGGGATGCAGGCCGGCGGCCACCGGACCCGCGATGTGGGCAATGTCGGCCAGCAGATAAGCTCCGACGCCTCGAGCGATCCGGGACAGGCGGTCGAAGTGGATGGTGCGGCTGTAGGCGCTGGCCCCGGCGACGATCATTCGGGGTTTCTCCCGTTTGGCCAGGTCCTCCAACTCGTCGTAGTCGATCTCTTCCGTGTCCCGGCGGACGCCGTAGGCGGCCACGCGGAAATACTTGCCGGAAAAGTTGAGGGGGTGCCCGTGGGACAGGTGGCCCCCGTGGGACAGGTTCATGCCCAGAATCTTGTCGCCCGGCTCGAGCGCGGCCAGGTAGACGGCGATGTTGGCCTGGGTGCCCGAGTGAGGTTGGACGTTGGCATGGTCGGCGCCGAAGAGCTGCCTGGCTCTCTCGATGGCCAGCGACTCCACCACGTCCACGTGCTCGCAGCCCCCATAGTACCGGCGGCCCGGGTAGCCCTCCGCGTACTTGTTGGTGAAGACCGATCCCATCGCCTCCAGGACGGCCTCGCTGACGTAGTTCTCGGAGGCGATGAGTTCCAGGGTCTCGCTCTGCCTGCGGGTCTCTCGGGAGATGGCCTCGGCCACCTCCGGGTCTGTCTCGTACAAGGATGGATGCATGTCTGATGTTTCTCCAAATGCGGCCCGGCGACGGTCTCTTCTGATCCTATTCTGCCGCAATGCGCCCCTGTCGTGCGTTGACCGGCGGGTTCTTCACCGAATGGGGAATTGCAGGGACTGTCGCGCGCCGTCGCCGTCAGCGCTCCAGCGAGGAGATCTTGCGGACTCGGCGGTCATGGCGGCCGCCTTCAAAACCGACCCGGAGCCATTCCCGCACCATGGAGAGAGCCAGCTTCGGCTCGAGAGTGCGAGCGCCCAAGGCCAGTACGTTGGCCTGATTGTGCCGGCGGCTGAGACGAACCGTTTCCAGGTCGTGGCAGACGGCCGCCCGCACGCCGGAGACCTTGTTGGCGGCGATGGACATGCCGATCCCGGTGCCGCAGACGAGGATGCCGCGCTCGGCGCTGCCGGACGAGACCCCCTGGGCCACGGACGCCGCGAAATCGGGGTAGTCCACGCTCTCGCCGGTGTGGGCCCCCTGGTCCGTGACCTGGTGATGATCGGCTTCCAGCATGTCCCGGATCCGGTCTTTGAGGGCCACTCCAGCGTGATCGGCGCCAATCCAAATCTGCATGCGCAAGCCTCCGGCGAATGGGATCGTAGCTCACTTGACTTGATCCGGTCAAACCGATAAAAACGGCGCTTCCCATGCGCTGGTCCCGCTTCTTCGCCCCCACTCTGAAGGAGACTCCTTCGGAGGCGGAGGTCCCTTCCCACCGGCTCCTGCTGCGTGCCGCGTTCATCCGTCAGTTGGGTTCGGGGATCTATTCCTTTCTTCCCCTGGCGAGACGAACCTTGCGGAAGATCGAGACCATCATCCGCTGTGAGATGGACGCCATCGGCGCTCAGGAATTCGTCTTGCCGGCCCTGCATCCGGCCGAGCCGTGGAGGGAATCGGGCCGTTGGGATGCCATGGGTGACGAGATGTTCCGGCTCCAGGACCGCACCGGCCGGGACATGTGCCTCGGGATGACCCATGAGGAGATCTTCACCACCAACGCCCGCGACGAGATCAGGTCCTACCGCCAACTGCCCCAGATCTGGTATCAGATTCAACTCAAGTTCCGGGATGAACCGCGCCCCAAGTCCGGCCTGCTGCGGGTGCGCCACTTTCACATGAAGGATTCCTACAGCTTCGACCTCGACGCCGAGGGATTGGACCGCAGCTACCGGCTTCATGAGCAGGCCTACCGCAGGATCTTCGATCGCTGCGGCCTCCGGTACCTGGTGGTCGAGGCGGACTCGGGAGCCATGGGGGGGAGCGTTTCTCACGAGTTCATGGTCCGGACCGATGCCGGTGAGGATCATGTCGTGACCTGTGCCTGCGGGTATGCCTCCAACCTGGACCGGGCCGTCTCGGCATTGGAGGCGCAGGAAGACGAGGCGGTGGACCTTCCGCCCCGGAGGGTGCATACGCCGGGCCGCAAGACGATTCAGGAAGTGAGCGACTTTCTGGGCGTCCCCCGGTCCCGGCAGATCAAATCTCTGGTCTACATGGTGGAGGATACCCCTTGGCTGTTGTTGCTGCGGGGCGACCACCAGCTCAACGATCTCAAGCTGAGCCGGGCGGCCGGCACCGGCGATCTCCGAATGGCCCGGTCCGAGGAGATCAGGGAGCTGTTCGGAGCCGGCGCGGGCAGCCTGGGACCGGTGGGGGCCGACTTCGTCAAGGTGGTGGCCGACCGGGGCCTGGAGGGCCGTACGAATCTGGTCTGTGGCGCCAATCAGGACGACTACCACCTGCTTCATGTCACTCCGGGACGAGATTTCCAGGCGAGCTACCAGGACCTGCGGCTGGTCGAACAGGGAGATCCCTGTTCGGATTGCGGTCAGCCCGTGCAGGTCGAGAAGACGCTGGAAATCGGACATATTTTCAAGCTGGGATACAAGTACAGCGAGTCCATGGGAGCCCGCGTTCTGGACCGGCAAGGGAAGGAGCGTCCCTGGATCATGGGCAGCTACGGAATCGGCCTGGAGCGGATCATGGCTGCCGCGGTGGAGCTCTACCACGATAAATACGGCATCGTCTGGCCCCGGGCGTTGGCGCCGTTCCAGGCCGTGATCACGGTCGTGCGGGTGGACGACCGGAAGCAGTTCGCGGCCGCCCGCGAGATCTACCGGACCCTCTGGGACCGGGGCATCGACTGCCTTCTGGATGATCGGGACGTGCGGCCCGGTTTCAAGTTCAAGGATGCTGAACTCATCGGGGTTCCGATCCGAATCACCGTCGGCCGGGCTCTCCGGCAGGGACGGGTCGAGATCTTTTCCCGCCAGGACCACAGCAAGCGGGAAGTCCCGCTGGGCGATGCCGTGAAAACCGTGCTGGAGATGCTCCAGGAATACCCGGTCTGATTCCCGGCATTCCCGGCCCGGTCCCGCCGTCTGCCCGCCTCGTAACCAAGTCTCCACGCAAGTCCCGAGTCCACCGTCAATCGCCTTCGATTTTCTCGGAAATTTCTTGACACTCGGCCTGCGATAGGACTATTGTGGTCAAAATCAGATCAAAAAGGGATAAATAGGTCTAGAAAACGCCGGATTGTCGCTGTGTTCAGAGGAAACTTCCCCACCAAGATCGACGCTCAGGGGCGCATCAAGATCCCTGCGGCGTATCGAAGGATCTTCGAGGAGAAGTACGACACGGAACTCTACGTCACCAGCACCACCGGCGAATTCGCCCTCATCTATCCCCTCAGCGAATGGGAGCAGATCGAGAGCAAGTTGCTGGAACCTCCCAAGATGCTGCCCGAGAAGATCAAGTTTCAGCGTAACACGAGCTACTACGGCCAGATGGTCTCCATGGACAAACAGGGGAGAGTCCTGATTCCTCCCCGCCTCCGGGAACGTGCCGAAATCACCAACGGCGTGGCGGTCATGGGATCGCTGACCTATCTGCAGCTCTGGAATCGGAAGCGCTTCGAGAGTCTTCTCGAAGCCGATCCCTATACGAAAGAGGACGAGATCGCGCTGGCGGAGTTGGGGCTTTGACCATGACGGGAACGGAAGCGGCCCACATTCCGGTGTTGTGCAAATCGGTTCTGGACCATCTCCAGGTTCGGCCGCAAGGGGTCTACGTCGATTGCACGGTCGGTCCCGGCGGCCATTCCCGGGAGATCCTGAAGCGGTTGGGAGAGGGACGCCTGGTGGTTCTGGACCTGGACGAGGACGCACTCCGGCAGGCCGCCCGGCGCCTTGCGGGATCGAAGGCCAGGTTGAGCCTGCACCGGGAGAACTTCAGGAATCTCCCCCGGCTGCTCCGGAGGCTCCGGATCCGCCGGATCGACGGCTGTCTGGCCGACGTGGGGGTTTCCTCGCTCCAGTTGGACGTGGCCGAGAGGGGATTCAGCTTCCTGAAGGAGGGTCCTCTGGACATGCGGATGGACCGCGCCCAAACCGTTACGGCGGCGAGCCTGGTCAATACCTCGCCTCCCGAGCGTCTGGTGGAGATTCTGCGGACCTACGGCGAAGTCACCGGGGCGGCAAGAGTGGTGGCGGCGCTGGTCGAGGAGCGCCACCGGAAGCGTTTCGAGACGACGACGGAGTTGGCGGCGGTGGTGGAGCGAGTCAAAGGTTGGCCCCGGGGGACTCGTCTCCACCCCGCAACCCAGGTCTTTCAGGCTCTTCGAATCGAGGTCAATCAGGAATTGGAGAACCTGGAAGCGTTCCTCTCCGGGGTCGTGGATTTTCTGCGGCCGGGAGGCCGGCTCGTGGTGTTGGCCTTTCACAGTCTCGAGGATCGATTGGTGAAGCGGGCCTTTGCCCGGGAATCAGGGAAATGCACCTGTTTTTTCCCCCGGGACCTGTGCGGATGCCCCCGCCGCCGCCGGGTGCGGGTCCTGACGCGGAGACCGGTCCGGCCATCGGGACAGGAGATTCGAACCAACCCGCGCGCGAGAAGCGCCAGGCTCCGAGCCGTGGAACGGTTGAACGCCTCGGGCGGCGGCGCCGGTTCCTGCGCGGACCGCGGCCGAAGAGCGGCCGGATCCCGGTTGGGTGACAGGGTCAGAGGAGAGAATAGAGGGTAGGGAAGATGGTGGATTGTTGTTTTCAGAGCTTTCGTAACCGTCCGGTTCAGGAAGGTTCCGGGACGACGGGTTGGGAGATGCTGCGCTGGTTGTTGGCGGTCGGCATTGTCGCGGGGCTGGTGCTCGGCTACGCGGGGATGCGGATGGGGATCCTGGAATCCCAGTACGAAGCGGCACGGCTGCGGAAGGAGAACACGGAGCTTCGCGAATTCAACGACGCGCTCCGTGTCGAGCATGCCACGCTCATCAATCCCGAGACCATCGACCGGCGGGCCTCGAGTCTGGGGCTCATCGACTCCAGTAACGGGTCGGTCAGAATCATCGAAGGTAGATCTCGCCTCTCCGTGCCGGGAAGCGAGCGGGTGTCCGTGCCGGGAAGCGAGCTGATAGCCGCGGCCCGCGGCCGTTTTGAGGCTTCGTCCGAATGAATGCCGATTCCCAAGACCGGAACCAGGCCCTCGTCCCAGGACGCGTGATCCTGTTCTACATGGTCGTCCTGGCCTCGCTCGCGGGCCTGGTCATTCGCCTGGTGGACCTGCAGGTCCTGAAGCGGGACTACTACCGCCAACTGGCGGAAGCCCAGAGCGAGGGTCACGTTTACGTCAGGTTCAAACGGGGCGAGATCCTGGACCGGAATCTTCGGGAGCTGGCCGTGAGCGTCGAGAGCGGCTCGGTCGGAAGTCACGCCGGGCAGGTCCCTGAGCCCGTAAAGGCCGCCGAGGCCCTGGCTCCATTCCTGCCTTTGAGCCAGGAGAAGATCCAGGAGACGCTGGTTTCCAACACCGGCTTCACCTATCTGGCCAGAAAGATCCCTCCGCACCAGGTCACGACCATCAATGCGCTGAAGCTCAAGGGCATCCAGGTGGACTGGGACATGAAGCGAACCTATCCCCAATGGGAACTGGCGGCTCATGTCCTGGGATTCGTGGGGGTGGAAAACGAAGGGCTGGGCGGGGTCGAATACCTTTATGACGGAGTGATGCGGGGCGAGAAGGCTCGCGTCAATCTGAAGGTGGACGGCCGGCGGCATGTCTACAACCGTGAATCCTCGGACGCCGGCTCCGGAGGAAACATCCTGGTCCTCAATCTCGACGAGTCCATCCAGTACTCGGTGGAAGAGATCCTGGGGGATACGATACGCGAATGGAAAGCGTCGTCGGGATCGGCCATCGTGATGGACGTCCACACTGGAGAAATCCTGGCCCTGGCCTCCCATCCAACCTACAACCCCAACGACTACACCAACTACGGCCCCGAAGAAAAACGAAACCGCGCCATCCTCGACATCTATGAGCCGGGTTCGACCTTCAAGCTGGTGACGCTTTCGGCCGCCTTGGAGGAGGGGGTCGTCCAATCGGGAGAACTGGTGGACTGCCGAGTCGGAACGGTGCGGTTGGGCCGCAAGGTCTACCGGGAAGCCAAGAGGAGTTACGGCACCCTCAGCTTCGAGGAGATCCTGGCCAAGTCGAGCAATGTCGGCACCATCAAGATGGGACTTCGACTGGGTGAGGAACGATTCTATTCCTACATCCGGCGCTTCGGGTTCGGGGGCAAGACGGGAATCGAATTGCCGGGCGAGCAGGTCGGACTGCTGGTCCCGCCGGAGCGCTGGTCTCGCATCTCGATCGGGGCTCTCTCCATCGGCCAGGAGCTTGGAGTCACCCCGATCCAGATGGTTCGGGCGCTGGCGGTTTTCGGCAACGGAGGCTATCTGGTGAAGCCTCGCCTGGTCCGGCAGGTTCTCTCCGAGGATGGGAGGGTATTGGAAGAAACCAGCGTGGAACGCGAGAGGGTGCTGTCCGAGGAGACCGTTCGGACCATCAGGAACGCCATGCGCATGGTCGTGGAACGGGGGACGGGACGCAGGGCCCAGCCAACCGGATACTCGGCCGGCGGAAAGACCGGCACCGCTCAGAAGTTTGTGGACGGCAGCTATTCGCGCACCCGTTTCGTGGCCTCGTTTGGAGGAATCGCCCCCCTCTCCAATCCCGTGCTGGCCGCTCTGGTCGTCATCGACGAGCCTCGAGTCCATCACTACGGTGGAATCGTGGCCGCTCCCGCCTTCCGCCGCATCATGGAACGGGCTCTGGTCAGTCTCCAGGTCCCTCAGGATCGACGGCTGCCGCAGTCGAACAAGCGGCTGGCTCGCCAAAAGAAGAAGCGGCCGAACCGGCGGGTGGATGTCGCGTCGTCGGCCGGGGAACCGTGGCCGCGGGATGGAGTGCCCTCGGAATTGTCGAGCCTGAGGGGAGACGGGGATCCGAAACCGGATGGAGGGAGATCGCTAACGGTGGCAACCGGGACCTTTCCGCTCCCGGACCTGAGCGGCCTCAGCCTCCGGGAAGCACTCCGCAAGGCCGGCAGTCTCTCCCTGAGGTTGAGAGTAACCGGCAGCGGCGTGGTTGTGGCGCAGCATCCCAAACCCGGGACTCCGGTTTTTCCCGAATCCATGTGTCAGATCCATTTGGGCGGTACGGAAAGCTCCACCTATGAGACTCAGCAGCTTGCTCTCGGCCGAAGGAGTCCGAGGGTTCGTGAGAGCCGTCGCTGAGGCGGGCGACCCGGAGATCGAGTCCCTGGCCTACGACTCCCGGCAAGCGGGAACCGGAAGCCTTTTTTTCGCCATCCAAGGGTTCCGGAGCGACGGACATCTCTACCTGGATCAGGCGCTGGAACGGGGCGCGGTTGCCGTGGCCTCCGAACGGCCGGCTCCGGACGATTGCGCCTCCGCCTGGATCCAGGTGTCCCGTATCCGGCGTTTCATGGCCAGCGTCGCCGATCATTTCTTCGGACACCCTTCGGCCAGGCTGAGGCTGGTGGGCATTACCGGGACCAACGGGAAGACCACGACCGCATTCCTGGTGCACTCCATCCTGAGCCAAGGGGAACCGTCCCTGGTGATGGGGACCCTGGGAGCGCGTCTCGACGGCAGGAATTGGGCCTCCGAGCGGACCACGCCGGAATCCGTCGACATCCAGGCGATTCTGAGCCAGGCGGTCGAAGCCGGCTGCGGCCGGGGCGTGATGGAGGTCTCCTCCCATTCTCTCGCCCTGAACCGGGTCTACGGCTGCCGCTTTCCGGTGGCCGTCTTCACCAATCTGACCCGGGATCACCTGGACTTCCATCACACTCGCGAGAACTACCTCCGGAGCAAGCGCCTCCTGTTCCGGTCCGATTACAACCCCGGTCTGGCCTGGTCGGTGATCAATCACGACGACCCGGCGAGCCGCCGGCTCGATCCGGAAGGCGAGGCCGTGACCTTCGGAATGACGCGGGAAGCGCAGGTTCGTCCCCTCACGCGGAAGACCACGGTGGACGGGACCCGGCTGGAACTCAAGTGCCGGGACCGCCGCCTTGCCTTGAGCAGTCCCCTGGTCGGAGACCACAACCTGTACAACATCATGGCGGCGGTGGCGGCCTGCCATGCGCTGGGGGTCCCGGACCGGCAGATCTGCGCCGGCATCTCCGGACTCGACCGCGTCCCCGGCCGTTTCGAGAAGGTCGAGGTGGACGGGGACTACACGGTGGTCGTGGACTACGCCCATACGCCGGACGCACTCGAGAACGTGTTGCGCCTGGCCCGGGGCCTCACTTCGAACCGCGTGCTTTGCGTCTTCGGCTGCGGTGGAGACCGGGATGCGTCCAAACGTCCGCGGATGGGCGAAATCGCCACTCGCCAGTCGGACTGGACCATTCTGACCACGGACAATCCGCGCAGCGAGGATCCGGAGGCCATCCTCCGGCAGATACGTTCGGGGATCCCTCCAGAACGGGACAACTTCGAGACCGTCGCCGATCGAAAGGAGGCGATCGGCCGCGTCGTGAAGCTGGCCGCGGCCGGAGACCTGGTCCTGGTGGCGGGCAAGGGACAGGAGACCTATCAGGAAATCCAGGGGATTCGGATCCCCTTCGATGATCGGGAAGTGGTGAGGGATTCGGCGTGTTTGGATTAGATTTCCGGCAAGCGGCCGACGTCATGGGCGCCCGGAGTTGGGGCCGGGACCTGGGCCGGCAAGCGAATCGGCTTCTGCCCCGGGTCGTCATCGACAGCCGGCAGGTGAAGCCGGGCGATTGTTTCGTTGCCATCGAGGGAGATCGCCTCGATGGGCACGACTTCGTGAAGGCCGCGATGGAACGCGGGGCGGCGGCGGCGGTCTGTTCCCGCACACCGAACCTGGACGCCGGCGCCTATGGAGACCGGATCTTCCTCCGCGTTGCCGACACCACCCTGGCGCTTCAGGAATTGTCTGCCGAACTCCGCAGGCGGTGGGGCCGGAACCTGGTGGGCGTGACCGGCAGCATGGGGAAGACGACGACCCGCACCTTCACCGCCCGGCTGCTCGAGTCCGGATACCAGGTTCTGCAGTCTCCCGCCAACTTCAATAACGCCTTCGGAGTGCCGCTCTCCCTTCTCCTGTTGGAGGAACGGCATGACCTGGCGGTGCTGGAACTGGGCATGAACCATGCCGGCGAGATCCGGCGGCTGGCCCGGATCTGCCGTCCCGATCTCGCCATCATCACCAACGTGGCGCCGGTGCATCTCGAGTTCTTCTCCAGTGTCGACGAGATCGCGCGAGCCAAGGGAGAAATTCTGGAGGACCTGCCGCCGGCGGGCGTCTTCGTCTACAACGCCGACGATCACCGGGTGGCGGAACTCGCTTCCACCTTCCACGGGCGCACCGTCTCTTTCTCCCTGGAGCGGGAAGCGGACGTTCAGGTCACGGATGTCCGGGTGGTGGACTCGAACGACACCCGGTTCATCCTCCGGACCGGATGGGGAGAGTCCTCCTGCCGGGTGGCCTTCGTCGGCCGCCACCATCTCTACAACCTGGCGGCGGCCGTGGCAGCCGCCCGGACCCTCGGTTTGAGCCGTGAGCGGATCGAAGAGGCGATTCCCAGCCTGTCCCCATTGCCCATGCGCGGAAAGATCCGGGGGTTGGAGATGTCCGGTTCCCGGCGGATCAGAATCCTGGACGACTCCTACAACTCGAACCCGCAAGCCGTGCGGATGGTGTTGGAGGCGGTGGGACAGTCGGCCGCCGCCGGCCGCCGGATCCTCGCCCTGGGGGAGATGCTGGAGCTGGGTCCCGAGAGCGCGGCGTGGCATCGCCGGGTCGGAAGGATGGCGGCCCGGATCGAGCCTCAACTTCTGGCGGCAGTGGGTGCGGGAGCCCGGCCGGTTCTGGAGGGAGCTCGCGAAGCGGGCCTGGCAGACGGCAGGACCCTCTACTTCGGGACGTCGGAAGAGGCGGCGGAGTACTTGTCCGGCTTCATTTGCAGCGGCGACTTCCTCTTGATCAAGGGGTCCCGCGGCGTCGGAATGGAGCGCATCGCCGCACTTCTGGAAAAGGGGAAGGGCTCTTGATCTATCACCTGTTGTACGCCTTTCACGACCAGTTCTCGGTCCTGAACGTACTCCGTTACATCACGTTCCGCACCGCCTACGCCACCCTGACGGCGCTGGCCCTGAGCCTGATTCTGGGTCCCTGGCTGATCGCCAAGCTCAGGGACTACCAGATCGGCCAGTTCATTCGGGAAGACGGTCCCGAACGGCACCTGCAGAAGGCCGGCACCCCCACCATGGGCGGAGTGCTCATCCTCGTCAGCATCGTGCTGCCCACCCTCTTGTGGGCCGATCTGGGAAACCTCTACGTCTGGATCGCGGTCGCTTCCCTGATCCTGTTCGGTGGCGTGGGCCTGGCCGACGACTACCTCAAGGTCACCAGGAAGAACTCCGCCGGACTGCGGCCGCGGCGCAAGATCCTGTTCCAGGTGCTGATCGCCCTGGGCATCGGACTGACCCTGGTCGTGCTCCACTATCAGGGCCTCTACAGCATTCAGTTGAGCGTCCCTTTCTTCAAGCGTTTCACCCCGGAACTGGATCTGGTGGTACTGGGTGTTTCCACCTTCATCCCGCTGATCGTGTTCACGGCTCTGGTCGTCGTGGGAAGCAGCAACGCCGTGAACCTGACGGATGGCCTGGACGGGCTCGCCGGCGGCCTGATGGTGATTGCGGCGTCGGCCCTGACGGTTCTGGCGTACGTGACCAGCCACGCCACTTTCGCCACCTATCTGGGACTGATCAAGAACACCTACGCCAGCGAGCTCTCCATTTTCTGCGGAGCCATGGTGGGAGCCAGCCTGGGGTTTCTCTGGTACAACACCCACCCCGCTGAGATCTTCATGGGAGACGTGGGGTCCATGTCCCTGGGGGGCGCCATCGCCACCGTGGCGGTGCTCATCAAGCAGGAACTCCTGCTGTTGTCCATCGGAGGCATCTTCGTCCTGGAGGCCCTGTCGGTCATCTGCCAGGTCTTGTACTTCAAGGCCACCGGGAAACGCATTCTGCGAATGGCCCCCTTGCATCACCACTTCGAGCTGTTGGGCTGGGACGAGCCCAAGGTGGTGGTGCGTTTCTGGGTTCTTGGCCTGCTGTTCGCGCTTTTCAGTCTGACCACGCTGAAGCTGAGGTAGGGGATGGCGAGGATTCGGCAGTGAAGTTGTCCGGTCGAAACATCCTGGTCGTCGGACTGGCCCGAACCGGTCTCGCGGCGGCCAACTTCCTGGTGGGGAAGGGGGCCCGAGTCAGCGTCACCGATCTCCGCACGGAGGATGATCTGAATGACCGGATCGCAAGGCTTCAGGGGAAGGTTCGGCTGCTGCTGGGCCGCCACCGGGAAGCGGATTTCACCGGGGCCGACTTGATCGTATTGAGCCCCGGGGTGCCGTCCGGGATCCCTCCGCTGGTGCAGGCCCGGGAGCGGGGAATACCGGTCTGGAGCGAGATCGAGCTGGCTTGCCGTTTCCTGAAGGGCACCCTCATCGGGGTCACGGGAACCAACGGCAAGACCACCACCACCACGCTGATCGGCGAGATGCTGGCCGAGGGCCGGCGGCCGCATGTCGTGGCGGGAAACATCGGAGTTCCCCTGCTGGAGAAGTTGGGGGAGGCCACTGAGGAAACGGTCTGGGTCGTGGAGCTCTCATCCTTTCAACTGGAGACGACCCGGACGCTGCACTGCCGGGTGGCGATCGTCCTCAACGTGACGCCCGATCACCTGGATCGTCACGCCAGCTTCGAAGACTACTGGCAGGCGAAGCGCCGCATTCTGCTCAACCAGGAAGCGTCGGATTTCGCCGTCTTCAACCGGGACGAACCCAATTCCAGGCGCATGGCCGACGGCGCCGAGGCCCGTCCCCTCTTCTTCAGCCGGCTGGAACGCTGTGCGGGCGTTTTTTCCCGGGACGGAACGATCCGGATTCAGGTGGACGGCGAGTCGCACCAGGTGATGGAGAGGAACCAGGTCCGGCTCAAAGGGGAACACAATCTGGAAAACACCCTGGCTGCCGCGGCGGCCGGCTTTCTGGTGGGCGTCGAACCCGAAGCGATCGCTCGGGCCTGCCGCCGCTTCGCCGGCGTGGAGCACCGCCTGGAATGGATCCGGGACCTGGAAGGGGTTTCCTTCTACAACGATTCCAAAGCCACCAACGTGGAATCGGCAGCCAAGGCCATGGAAGCCCTGGAGCAGCCCCTGGTCGCCATCATGGGGGGGACCAACAAAGGGTCCGACTTCCGGGTGCTGAGGCCGCTGGTCAAGAGGAAGGTCCGGCACCTGGTCCTCTTGGGGGAGGCCAGGGAGAGTCTCCTGGAGGGGCTGCGCGGAACGGCCCCGGTGAGCGAGGCCGGAGGATTTGAGGAAGCGGTCCGCCAGGCGTTCGTCGAGGCCCTGCCCGGCGATGCGGTGTTGCTGGCTCCGGCCTGCGCCAGTTTCGACATGTTCCGGAACTATGAGGAACGGGGCAGAGTTTTCAAAGATCTCGTCTCACAGTTGACGGGAGGTGAGTGACAGTGGCCCGGCGAGCAGCGTACGACCATGTGATCCTGTTGGCCCTCCTGGTTCTGGTGGGCTTCGGCCTGGTCATGGCCTTCAGCGCCTCCGGAATGGTGTCGCTGGAACGGTATGGAGTTTCCACCCGCATCTTCCAACGCCAACTGATCAGTGTCGGCATCGGCCTGGTGGTCTTTTGGATCACGGCACATTGGGACTATCGACGTTATGCGACTCCCGCATTCATCTATCCGGCACTCGCCGTCACCCTGATTCTGCTGGTTCTTGCCTTGGTGCTGCCCACCGGTCAGGACGTCCGGCGCTGGATTCAGGTCGGTCCCACGCGGTTCCAGCCCTCGGAACTGGCGAAGCTCGGGGTCGTCGTTTTTGTGGCCTACTACCTCACCAGATACCGCTCGAGCCTCCAGTCGTTCGCCCTGTTGATGCCTCTGCTGGGGATTGTAGGGGTGGTGCTGGCGCTGATCGTGGTGGAGCCGGATCTGGGAACGGCCTTCGTCATCGGTCTGACGGTCGCCGCGCTTCTCTTCCTGGGCGGAGTTCGTCTGGCGTATCTGCTCGGCCTCGCGGGCATCTGCGTTCCCGTGTTCCTGTTCCTGGTTCTGAGCGCTTCCTACCGCAAGGATCGGATCCTCGCTTTTCTGAATCCGGAAGTGGATCCCTCCGGCATCGGCTACCAGATTCGCCAGAGCCTGATCGCCGTGGGTTCCGGCGGATGGACCGGACTGGGTCTGACCCAGAGCAAGCAGAAGCTCCATTTCCTGCCCGAGGCCCACACCGACTTCGTCTTCGCCGTCTTGGGAGAAGAGCTTGGATTGCTGGGTTCGCTCGTCATGGTGGCGCTCTTCGTGCTGCTCTTCTGGCGAGGGGTTCGGATCGCCTTTCGCGCCGACACCGGATTCGGCTCCCTGCTGGCCATGGGGATCGTGTGCATGGTGGTTCTGCAAGGCATGATCAACATGTGTGTGGTGGTCAGCCTGCTGCCGACCAAGGGAATCCCGCTGCCGTTCGTTTCGGTCGGCGGATCCTCCATGTTGGCCATGATGGCCGGCGTCGGCATCCTTCTGAACATCTCCCGCCGGTGCCGAACCGACCGGGAGGAAGCCGTTTCCGGGAGCCGGAAATTCCTGTGATCGAACGAGGAGTGCTGTTTGCCGGAGGAGGGACCGGGGGGCATGTCTACATGGCCGTGGCGGTCATCCAACGCCTGCAGGAGTTGGGATCGAGTCCGGAGATTCTCTTTGTGGGAACCCGCCGGGGACTCGAGAATCGAATTCTGCCCGATCTGGGGGTGACGGTGGAGAGGATTACCTTGGGGGGACTCAAACGAACCGGCCTCCTGAAGGCGTTCCAAACCCTGCTCCAGCTTCCGGCGGCGCTGCTCCGGTCCGTGGGAATCCTCCGCCGCTTTCGGCCCGGAGCCGTGGTGGGACTGGGGGGCTATTCCTCGGGGCCCGTGGTCCTGGTGGCGTCGTGGATGCGTATCCCTTGTCTCGTGATCGAACCCAACGTCCATCCGGGACTCGCCAACCGGCTCCTGGCTCCCTGGGTGGACCGGGTGGCGGTGGCTTTCGAGGAAACGGCCGGGCGTTTCGGACGGAAGGCCCGGTTGACCGGAATTCCGGTTCGCCCCCAATTCCACCGGGACCGGAAGCATCCGAACGCGGGAGGGCCTCTCCGGGTGCTGATCTTCGGAGGGAGCCAGGGAAGCTCGGCTGTCAATCGCCTGGTTTGCGAGGCCCTGGACGAGCTCTCGCCGGAACGCATCCGGCTGGTTCACCAGACGGGATCCCGGGACCGCAGCCGGGTGGAAGAGCGTTACCGGAAGTTGGGCTTTTTCGGCGCGGTTCTGGAGTACATCCACGACATGCCGGAACGGCTGCACTGGGCCGATCTGGTGATCTGCCGGGCCGGAGCGTTGACTCTGGCCGAAGTCACGGCGGCGGGAAAGGCCTCGATCCTGATTCCGTATCCCTATGCCGCCGATGACCACCAGCGGACCAACGCCCAGGCCCTGGTCCGCCGGGGCGCCGCTCTGATTCTGGAGGAGGGAGAGGAGGCGGGACCCGCACTGGCGCGGATGATCCGGGATCTGGACCGGGACCGTCTTCAACTTGGGGCACTGGCAGACGCCAGCGGGTCCTTGGGCGATCCTCGAAGTTGCGACCGGATCGTCCAGGTGCTCACGGAAATAATTCATGAGTAGGGCAATGGAACGGACCGGAATCGGACACCGGATGGGCATCCTTTGCGGGCGCCCGGCGACGACCGAAATCCACCGTAGGGGTACCCCTTGCGGGTGCCCTCCTGGCTCCGAACCACGGCAGAGAAAATGCGCATGGCGATCGTGAAGGGACGCCGGTCCAACCGGACGGAGGGCATCGACCAGTTCCGGAGAGTCCATTTCGTCGGCATTGGCGGGGTGGGGATGAGCGGAATCGCCCAGGTTCTGGCCCAGAGGGGTTGGCAAGTCTCAGGTTCCGACCTGGTTTGCAGCGCCGCCGTCTCCAGTCTCCGTTCGATCGGGGTCCGGGTCAGTATCGGACACAGCCCGGACCATCTGGGAGATGCCCAGATGGTGGCCTTTTCCAGCGCCGTCGCCAGTGACAATCCCGAACTCCAAGAGGCTCGGAGACGGGGAATCAAGGTGGTGCACCGGGCAGACCTGCTGGCCCGGATCATGGCCGGCGGCGAGGGCATCGCCATCTCCGGAACCCATGGAAAGACGACCACCACCTCCATGATCGGCGTACTCCTGGTCGAAGCCGGCTTGGACCCCACGATCCTGGTTGGAGCGCGGGCCGTGGACCTGGGTGGCAATGCGCGTCTCGGAAAGGGGCCGTGGGTCGTAGCGGAAGCGGACGAGAGCGACGGCAGCTTCCTGAAGCTCCGGCCCCGGTACGCAGTGATCACCAATGTCGACCGCGATCACCTGGACTTCTACGGCGGACTCGAGGAGATCGGCGACGCCTTCGTCGCCTTCATGAACCTGCTCCCCGCGGTTGGCCGTGCGGTCGTCTGTACCGATGATTCCAACCTCAGGCGGCTCCTGAAAAACGTTCACCGGCCCGTGGTAACGTACGGCACGGCGCCTGCCGCCGACGTATGGGCCGAGGCGGTGGAATGGACGTCCGGAGGTTCATCCTTCGGGTGCGTCCACCGGGGCGACCGTCTGGGGAGGCTCCGGCTGAACGTGCCGGGACGGCATAACGTGTTGAATTCTCTGGCCGCCGTTGCTGTGGGTCTCGAGTTGGAGGTGCCCTTTGAGGTGATCCGGCGGGCTCTGGGAACGTTCTCCGGCGCGGAGCGGCGCCTGGAGTTCAAGGGCATTCGCGAGGGGGTCCGCGTGATGGACGATTACGGTCATCATCCGGTTGAGATCCGAACCACGTTGGACGCGTGCCGCCGGATGGGACGGAGAGTGGTGGTGGTGTTTCAGCCGCATCGATACACGCGAACCCTGCATTTGAGGTCGGAGTTGGCCGAGTGTTTCCAGGACGCGGATCTCCTTTATCTGATGGATGTCTATCCGGCGGGGGAGGCGCCTGTCGCCGGTGGGCTCGGCGAGGATCTGTACCGGGCCGTGGGCCGGCACCGCCAGGTCTGCTATCAGCCGCAGCCCGACGCCATGTTGCGGGTCCTGCGGGAAGACGTGATGCCGGGAGACCTGCTCCTGACGCTGGGAGCGGGCAACGTCTGGACGATCGGGGAGAATTTTCTGAGAGGCCGGGCCGTTTGAAGGCGCCGGAAGTGTAATCAATGCCAGTCCAACGCTCTCGCAAGCTGCGTAACCTGCTGATCTTCGCCGGACGTCTTCTGGGGACGGGTTTCATCCTATTGGGACTGCTGGCGGCGCTTCGACATGCCTCTCACTCTTCCCACGGAGAAACGCTTTTCGGTATTCGCGATATTCGCTTCGAGGGGACCAGGCATCTCTCCTGGCAGAAACTGAGATCGTTCATGCTCGAGACCTATTCGGGGAACATCCTGCGGGTCGATCTGGAACAGCTCAAGGATCTGGTGGAATCCGAGTCCTGGGTGAGGACCGCGACAGTGCGCCGAAAGTTGCCTGGCCGTCTCGTCGTCAGCGTCCGGGAACGTGTTCCGGTGGCCGTTGCCGCGATCGACCAGGATCTCTACATCGTTGACGAAGAAGGAGTCGTGTTGGATCGGTACGGATCCAGCCACCTGCAATTGGATGGCCCGATCCTGAAAGGCTTGGGAAACATTGCTCGCGAGAACCCGTCCGCAACCCGGGAGAATCTCGAGAAGATGGGAATCTATTCCAGATTGATGTCCGATCTGAGTTCTTCCGGAGGAGACCATACCCACTCCATATCCGAGGTCCTGCTGGCGGACCCGGACCGGATCGCCATTGTCAGGGAGGACGATCCGGTCCCCATCTACCTGGGAAACGGCCGTTTCCGGGAGCGGTACGAGAACTTTCTGGCCCAGAAGGACATCTACCAGCGACTGAAGAAGGAGTACGGCCACATCGAATATATCGACGTCTCCTACGAGAACAAGATCATTTTCCATACTCCCGGCGAGTCTCGTGAAAGGAGCACCTAGGGACGGATCGGGCCGAAGATTTGCCATCGTAGCTTGGATGGAACCGGATCGATGAGGAAGCGAACGCTGGTCGGAGTTGATGTTGGAACCACCAAGATCTGTTCCGTCATCGCACGAATCCAGGAAGACGGTTTCCGGGTGTCCGGGGTGGGCGTCGCTCCGTCGACCGGACTCAAGAAAGGCGTCGTCGTCAATCTGACGGAGACCATCGACAGTGTGACGAGATCGCTCGACCAGGCGGAACGGGACGCTCGCGTCGGAGTCGATTCGGTTTACGTAAGCGTGGGCGGGATCTATGTGCAGGGCCTCAACCGGTCCGGAAAGGCCGAGATCAGGAGCAAGACCGGCGAGATCGACAAGGAGGACATCAGTCGAGCGCTCGCCGATGCCAAGTCGATTCAACTTCCCCGGCATTACGAGATCATTCACATGCTGACCCAGGGTTTTACCGTGGATGGCCAGGAGCACACGAAAGATCCGCTCGGTCTGGTCGGTCGCCGTCTGTCCGTCAATCTGCACCTGGTGCTCAACGCTGGTGCGGCGCTTCAAAATGTCGTCAACGCCGTCAACAAGGTCGGCGTGGGTGTGAATGGTGTCGTGATGCAACAGTTGGCATCCGCCGAGGCTGTGTTGTCCGAAGACGAAAAGGAACTCGGCGTCATCCTCCTGGATATCGGCGGGGGGACGACCGATTTCGCATTCTACCGGCTGGGGAGCGTCTGGGAATCGGCGGTCCTGCCCATAGGAGGAGACCTGATCACCAAGGACATCGCCATCGAGCTCAGGGTGAGCCTGGAAGAGGCGGAGCGACTCAAGAAGGAACATGGAACCGTCTTTCCCGAGAGGGTGGATTCGGAAGCAGTGCTTGAGATCCGTGAGATCGGCACGGGCCGCGCCCGGACTCTCCCCTACCGGGACCTGTGCCAAGTGATTCAGGCTCGCTGCCGGGAGATTCTGTCGGAAGTGCAGACACTGGTGGACAGGATCCACCGCAAGGAAATGCTGACCGGTGTGGTGCTCACCGGCGGGGGAGCGCTGTTGGACGGGCTGGCGGAACAGGCCGAGGAGATCCTGCAGATGCCGGCTCGCGTGGGCTATCCCATGCCCATGGAATCGGATCGGGAATTGGCCTTCGATCCTTCCCATGCGACCGCTCTGGGCCTGATCAGATACGCATTGGATATGCACGGCGTGGGGTCGGGCAATGGCGCCGGGACGATGTTGCCGGAAGCCTCAAAATCCAGGCGGGGTGGCCTGATGAATTGGTTTCTGCGCAAGATTACTTAGCAGTTGGAGGTTGCCACGAGGCTGAGGGTCGTTGATGTGAAGATTCGCTTGGGAGGAAACCCATGGATCATCCGGAATTCGAAGATAGCGGCAGCATGAAATGGGTCTTTGAAGACGACTTGGGGAGTGAGGCCCGCATCAAGGTCGTCGGTGTCGGCGGCGGGGGCGGAAACGCCGTCAATCGCATGGTTCGCATGGGGATCCAAGGCGTCGAGTTCATAGCCGCCAATACGGACCTTCAGGCGCTCAGGCAGTCGAAAGCAGGGGTCAAAATCCAGCTCGGCAGCAAGATCACCAAGGGGCTTGGAGCCGGCTCGAATCCCGAGATCGGACGTCAGGCCGCCTTGGAGGATACCGAGCAGATCATGGATCACCTGGAGGGCTCGGACATGGTCTTCGTGACCGCAGGGCTCGGCGGAGGAACCGGAACCGGCGGAGCTCCCCTGGTTGCGGACCTGGCTCGTCAATTGGGAGCTCTCGCCGTCGCCGTGGTGACGACACCCTTCGTTTTCGAGGGCCGGCGGAGAACGCTACAGGCGCAACGGGGTCTGGAAGAGTTGAAGGAGAGCGCGGACACGGTGGTCACGGTTCCCAACGAGCAGTTGCTGGATGCCTTGTCTCCCGGCACGCCGCTGGCCGACGCCTTCGCCTATGCCGACGACATCCTCTGCCAGGCGGTTCAAGGAATCGCCGACCTCATCAACGTGCCCGGTTTCATCAACCTGGACTTCGCCGATATCAAGACCATCATGGGCGCCACGGGGTTGGCTCTGATGGGGACCGGCGTGGGAGAAGGGGAAGGCCGGGCATTGACGGCGGCCACCAGCGCGGTGAGCAGTCCGTTGTTGGATGACGCCACCATCCAGGGTGCCCGGGGAGTTCTCATCAACATCACGGCGGGCGACAGTCTCACTCTTCACGAGGTCAACGAAGCCAGCGGCTTGATACAGAATGCGGCCGATCCCAACGCCAACATCATCTTCGGGTCGGTGCTGGACCAGAACATGGGGGACCGGATCAAGATCACCGTGATCGCCACCGGGTTCACCGACCCGAACGGCAACCGCAATGACCAGGCCGCCAAGCCCGCCGGTGACAGCCGCGGAGAGTCCTCCCCATCGGACCGGCCCAACCTCAAGTCCATCGCCGTTCCGCCGCTCCCGATCTTCAGCCGGGACGTGGAAGTTCCGGCCATCTTGCGCCAGGGCCGAAGGCACTGATGGAGGGGCGTCATCCTTGGCGCCCTCTTTCGAGCGTTGAGTGCACTCGAAGCTCGGCGGCTGGACGTCTTGGTTCTTCTCTTCGAAGGGAGGCCGGTTCTTTCGGTCGTTCTGGTGCTGGGGGGTGAGGACGAACACAGGCGGGGAGAGACGGTGCGGCCGACTGGTTTTTCGTGAATGCGAGGTCGTAAGACGGCGCCCGGAAGGACGCCGCTCCCAGTCGGCGCCGAGGACGCCGCCGCTCCGGACGCCGGTTCCAGTCGGCGCCTGGAAGACGCCGCTCCGACGCCCGTCCCGGTCGGCGACAAGAATGTCGCTGCTCCAAGTCTCCCTTCCCGGTCGGCGAGTGGAAAGTCGATGCTCGTTTGGAGGGGCGTCATCCTTGGCGCCCTCTTTCGAGCGTTGAGAGCACTCGAAGCTCGGCGGCTGGACGTCTTGGGTCTTTTCTTCGGAGGGAGGTCGGTCCTTCCGTTCGTTTTCGCGCTGGGGGAGGGGTGAGGACGAACACAGGCGAGGGAGAGACGGTGCGGCCGCCCGGTTTTTCTTGATTGCGAGGTCGTAAGACGGCGCCCGAAAGGACGCCGGTCCCAGTCGGCGCCGAGGACGACGCCGCCCCGGACGCCGGTCCCAGTCGGCGTCGAGGACGACGCCGCTTGGACGCCGGTCCCAGTCGGTGCGTGAAACACGCCGCTGTTCGGCGCCTGAGAGACGCCGCTCCTGCGACCCCTCGCGGCTCAGTTGCCGTTGCCGGTCATTTCTTTGAGCCGCCGGACTATAGACCGATTGGCCGGGGGGAACCGGTAGGTAGAGAGGCGGGACAATTCGACCCAACGGCCCGGGCTCAGGGGCAGCGGCGACGGCAGCCGGCAGAGGAAGAACCGGATGTCCACCGTATGCTCCGGGTAACTGTGGCGGGCTCTCCCGTACGATTCAGCCGGGCTTTCGGACAGGTCCAGGCCCAACTCCTCCCGGACTTCCCGCCTCAGTCCGTCGCGAGCCGATTCCCCCGGCTTCAGCTTCCCGCCCGGAAACTCCCAGCAGCCCATGAGACTGTCCCGGGTCCGGCGCGGTTGGATCCAGACCCGGCCCTGCGACAGGAGAATGGCGACGGCCACCTCCACGTGGGGGACCGGCGCCGCTTGGGGCGGCCGGGTCACCTGATCCGGCCTCGAGCCTCCACCGTCCACTCCCCCACGACCTCCTGGCCCCGGTAGGGAAAGACCACGTCATGGAGATTGACGGCGCCACAGATGTGGTTGGGGATGATCCGGAGCCGTTGTCCCACCTTCAGGTGCACGCCGGGCGGCAACTCCAGGAATCCGTGTTCCTCATTCATGAAGAAAAGGATCATCTCCGGGTAGCCCCGGACCAGTCCATGTCCTTTCTGCGTGCCCGGTCCCAGCGGGTCGTTGGAGAAGGTCTTGGAACCGCCGTCGACGATGACGCGCCCCGAAACGGCGTTGCTGATGACGGTAACCAGCAACGAGGCGGCGCACTGCTCTTCGGTGCAGGTCTTCCACTCCAAGGTGTTGCGGTCGTTGAAGATGTAGGTTCCCGGCCGCATCTCGTCCAGGCCCCGGATCAGGTGGCAGTAAGGGGCGGACGGAGTGCTCCCGCCCGAGATCCGGGGGACGGGAAACTTCTCGGCCGCAAAGAGCTCCAAGAGCCGCTGCAGGTCGCCGGCAAGCTTCTCGAGAGTATTGTTGTTGCCGTCGAAGTCCGGGTGGACGTGGCCCGGATAGAACATGAGCCCTTCGAAGTCGAGGCCTGGGGTGGCTTCGATGAGACGGGCGAGACGGACCGCATCCGGACCGGGCGGCACCCCGCAGCGGCGGGCCCCCAGGTCGACCTCCACGAACACGGGGATCCGGGCGCCGTCCGCGGCGCGGCCTGTGGTGGCGACCGCCTCTTCCGAATCGAGGCTGACCGAGACCCGGGCCCGCTCCAGCACCGCCCGCAGCCGCCGGGCCTTGGCCTCGCCGATGGGAGGATAGGCCAGCATCAGGTCATCCAAGCCGGCCTCGCTCATGACTTCGGCCTCGCCCAACTTGGCGACGGTGATGCCGCGGGCTCCCAGCTCCAACTGCCGCCGGGCCAGGCGAGGCATCTTGTGCGTCTTGATGTGAGGCCGCAGAGTCAGATCGTGACGCTCGGCGTAAGCCGCCATCCTCCGAAGATTGTCCTCCATGACCTCCACGTCGATGATCATTGCCGGGGTTTCCAGTTCATCGAGTCTCATGGCGGCTCTCTCCGGATGTGAGTTTTCTAAATCTGTGGACCCCCGGGCAGGATCCGGACGCTTCGACCCTTGACGCGGACCCGGCCCTGGCAGAGCAGCTTCAGGGCCTCGGGATAGATCTGGTGCTCGTGCACCAAAATTCGAGCGGAGAGGCTCTCCTCGGTGTCGCCTTCTTCGACGGGAACCGGGTACTGGAGGATGATGGGGCCATGGTCCAGCTTCTCGTCCACGAAGTGGACCGTGCAGCCGGTGACCTTGGCCCCCCACTCCAGGGCCTGGCGCTGAGCGTGCAGTCCCGTGAAGGCCGGGAGGAGCGAAGGATGGATGTTGAGAATCCGAAGCGGATACTGTTTCACCAGTTCAGGACCCAGAATACGCATGAATCCGGCCAGGCAGACCAGGTCCACCCGGGCCGATCGCAACTCCCGGGCCAGGAGGCGGCTGTAGGCGTCTCGATCCACGCCCTGGGACGGGATGCAAGCGGTGGCGTAGTTGCGTTCTTTCGCCAGTTCCAGACCGGCGGCCGACGCCCGGTTGGAGAGGACCAGGGAGATCCGGGCCGGTATTCGTCCCGCTTCAATGGCGTCGGACAGAGCCCGGAAATTGGAGCCTCGGCCGCTGATGAGGATGCCGACGTTTTTCATGCGTATCGGACCTTGCCCTCTCCCTTCCCGATTTCCCCCACCAGTACGTGGCTTTCCCCGGCCCGCTCCAGCTCCCTCGCGACCGTGCCCATCCCGTCCCGGTCCACCACCAGGATCATGCCCAGCCCCATGTTGAAGGTCCGGTACATCTCGGCCTCTTCCACCTGTCCCAGATCCTGAATGAGGTGAAAGATGGGGAGATTCTCCCAACTGCCCCGGCGGACTCGAGCGTCCAGGGCCGGAGGGAGCACTCGGGCCAGGTTGTCCGTGATGCCCCCGCCGGTGACGTGCGCCACGGCGTGGAGCGCGTCCTGTCCCACGAGATTGCGCAAAGAGGGGAGATAATTGCGGTGGGGGATCAGCAACTCCTCCCCCAGGGTCTTTCCCAGGCTTTCGACGTGGGTGTCGACACTCATCCGCTCCTGCTCGAAAAAGAGTTTCCGGACCAGGGAGTAGCCGTTGGTGTGAATCCCGGAGGAGGGGAGTCCCACGAGCAGGTCCCCGGTGCGCACGCGAGCCGTGTTGGGGACCCTGGATTCGTCCGACATCCCCACGATGAACCCGGCCAGGTCGTATTCGCCCTCCTGGTAGAAGTCGGGCATCTCGGCGGTCTCACCGCCCAGCAGGACGCAACCGGCTTCCCTACACCCTTTGACCAGCCCTCTCACCACCTCCCGGACCACGTTCGGTTCAAGCTTGCCGGTGGCGATATAGTCAAGAAAGAAAAGAGGCCGCGCCCCATGGACCAGGATGTCGTTGGTGCAGTGAGCCACCAGGTCGATCCCCACCGTGTCGTGGACCCCGGTCAGGAAGGCGATCTTGAGCTTGGTGCCTACTCCGTCGGCGCTGGAGACCAGAATCGGCCGCTCCATTTGGCCGAAGTCGGGCCGGTAGAGCCCCGAGAAGGTCCCGAAATCGGTCAGCACCCGGGAGTCGAAAGTGGATTGGACCAGACCCCGAATTCCGGCATAGGCTCGGTTGGCGGCGTCCACGTCCACCCCGGCGTCGCGATATCTCATTTCTCCGAAGAGTTCCGGGTCATTCCGCTTCCGGCCAGCTCGAACAACTGTTTCTGGCCCGAATCTCGCGTCGGCGGGATGGGGTATTTCTCGTCGAAACAGGCCGCGCAGAAGTTTCCGCGGTCGGACACGGCGTTCTTCATCCCCTCCAGGGAGAGGTAGGCGAGGCTGTCGGCCCCGACGTACTTCTGGATTTCACCGACCGTGTTGTTGGCGGCGATGAGCTCGGCGTGGGTCGGCGTGTCGATGCCGTAGTAGCAGGGCGATACGGTTGGCGGAGAGCTGACGCGGAAGTGGACCTCGCTGGCTCCCGCCGAGCGGACCATCTCCACGATCTTGCGGCTCGTGGTCCCTCGAACCACCGAGTCGTCGCAGAGGATGACCCTCTTTCCGGCCAGCAGCTCCCGGATGGGGTTCAGCTTGACCTTGACGCCGAAGTGCCGGATCGATTGCTTGGGCTCGATGAAGGTCCTTCCCACGTAGTGGTTGCGGATCAGACCGAACTGGAAGGGAATGCCCGACTCCTTGGCGTAGCCCAGGGCGGCCGTGACGCCCGAATCCGGAACCGGGACCACCACGTCCGCGTCGACGGCGGTTTCACGGGCCAGCCGCCGGCCCATCCGGTAGCGGGCTCCGTGGACACTTTGTCCGAAGACGCGGCTGTCCGGCCGGCTGAAATAGACCTGCTCGAAGATGCAGAAGGCGTGGCGCGGCGCGTCGGGCTGCCGAAAGGAATGGAGCGAACCGTCCTGGATTCGCAGGATCTCGCCCGGTTCCACGTCCCGCAGATAGCGTGCCCCGATCAGGTCGAAGGCGCAGGTCTCGGAAGCGACCACGTAGGCTTCCTCCAACCGGCCCAGGCAGAGCGGTCGCACGCCCATGGGGTCCCGGATGGCGTAAATGCAATCCGGACGCTGCAGCACCATGGAGTAGGCGCCCCGGATGACCCGGAGAATCTCCAGCAGGGCGTCATCCAGATCCTTCTGGGGACAATGAGCCAGAAGATGGAGAATGACTTCGGTGTCGCTGGTGGACTGGAAGATGGCCCCTTCCGCTTCCAGGCTCCGTCTCAACGACCCGGTGTTGACGATGTTCCCGTTGTGGGCCAGGGCGACGGGTCCGCGCCAGGATTGGGTGACGATGGGTTGGGCGTTGGTCAGCAGGCTCTCGCCCATGGTGGAGTATCGGACGTGGGCCGTGGCCGACAGGCCGGGCAACCGTTCCAGCTTCTCGTCGTTGAAGACCTCGGCGACGTAGCCCATTCCCCGTTCCTGGTGCAGCCATGTCCCGTCGGACGAGACGATCCCGGCCGACTCCTGGCCTCGATGCTGGAGGGCGTAGAGTCCCAGATAGGCGTGGCGGGCCGCCTCTGGGTGAGCGGCGATGCCGAAGATGCCGCACTCGTCGTGAAACTTGTCCTCGTGCATGGACTGTCGCGTTTCGGAAGGGTCCGAGCGGAGGCTGGACTCCACGGCGGAAATATATTCCCCTGCGGACGGCAAATCAATACGGCAGGTGAGGAGGGCATGAAGAGAGGAGTGACTCTTCCCATCAGGGTGGAGCAGTTTATTTTTCGGAAATGCGTCGGGACCGCAAAAATAGACCGATTCCAGGTTGACAGGGGGCTGGGAAATCGTCAGAATGTCGAACGCCTCCCAGGCTATTCGTGAGGATATGTGTATCCCAGGCTCAACAAAAAAACGTAGGGGGTCTTAATGGACAGCAAACGATTGTGTCTCGCACTGCTTCTGGTGGGACTGAGCTTCGGCTTGGCCCTGGGACAGGGAGACCGGGCCAACGTGGTGGGAACCGTCACCGACAGCACGGGCGCCGTGATTCCAGGCGCCGAGGTGTACATGACCCAGATCGCCACCAACCAGGTTCACTCCTCGCTCTCCAGCGACACCGGACAGTACGCCATGTCGGCGCTGCCGGCGGATGTGTACGAGATGAGGGTCACCATGCCCGGCTTCAAGACGGAGGTTCGCTCCGGTCTGAAGTTGGACGTGGGGCAGCACTACCGCATCGACATCGAGTTGAGCGTCGGCGAAGTGGCCGAGGTCGTGGAGGTCGCCTCCACCGCGCCCATCCTGAAGACGGAGACGGCGGAGTTCGGACAGGTGATCGACAACAAGAAGATCATCAGCATCCCGCTGAACCAGCGGGACGTCTTCGGGGTGTTGGGCGGTCTGACCCCCGGGGTCCAGCCGCTGCGGAACGTGGGCGGCGTCACCAGCGGCGTCGCGTTCAACGTCCGGGGCATGCGCCGGGCCGACAACAACGCCACGCTGGACGGCTCGCAGATGAGCGAGACCAACGGCTCGCTCCAGTTCTTCGCCAACCCCGACGCCATCCAGGAGTTCGAAGTCAAGAGCGGCCTCTATGGCGCCGAGTACGGCATCAAGCCGGGCGGCCAGTTCAGCGCCGTCACCAAGAGCGGCACCAACGAGCTGCACGGCACCATCTTCTGGTTCCACCGCAACGACAACCTGGATGCCCGGAACTTCTTCGACACCGGCCGCAAGAACGAGTTCAAACGGAACCAGTTCGGCGCCGTGGCGGGCGGACCGGTCATGTTTCCCGGCCTCTATGACGGCCGCGACCAGTCCTGGTGGTTCTTCGCCTACAGCGGGGAACGGATTCGCCAGTTCCGTTCGCTGACGGGAATCATGCCCACGGCGGCGCAGCGGAGCGGCGTTTTCTCCGACACCATCATGGATCCCATGACGGGTGAGCCCTTTCCCAACAACACCATCCCCACCGACCGGATCACTCCCCAGTCCAGGCTGCTGGGAGACCTCTGGCCGTTGCCCAACACGGACATCAGCCGGGGATTCAACTACACCAGCGCCTCCACCGCTCCTGGGGAACGGAACGAGTACATCGTCCGAATGGACATCAAGACGGGAGACGACAGCCGCTGGTTCGGCCGCTTCCTCTTCAATCAGCGGCCCATCACCTTCGTCAACATCGTTGACGCTTTCACCGTCATCAACGGCTTGGACAACTGGGCCCAGAACATCGTCAATACCCGGAACTTCGGGCCCACCGTGGTCAACGAGCTGGGGCTCCATTTTTACAGGCGCCCCTACAATCCGGGTTTCCCGCCTGGAGGCCCCGATCTGGCCAATCAGTTGAACTTCCCTGACTGGCCCAAGCGGGGTGTGGACCTCCGGGGGACGCCTCGAGTCAGTGTGACCGGCTACCCCACCATCGGGTCGCGCCCCAACCGCGGTCCCGTTCCGGAAGGACAGTGGGAACTCAAGGAAAACGTCAGTTGGACCAAGGGCAACCATTACCTGAAGGCGGGTTACCACTACCGGTACCACTATGTATTCTTCGGTCTGGAGCGGCGCAGTGAACTCCACTTCACCAGTCCCAACCGTTACGCCAACAACACCTTGGCCAATTTCTACCTGGGTTACTTGACAAGTTCCCGGGAGGGAAGCGAGGCGCGATTGAACCACAACTTCCCTGGCCACTACTTCTACTTGCAGGATAGTTGGAAGGCGACTCCCAACCTGACCCTCCAGCTTGGCCTTCGCTACGAACTGCGCCAGGGCTGGGAAGACAAGCGGGGATTCTCCACCAACCTCAAGGCGGACTGTGCATTGCGGACGGAGACTCCGATTCCCGACTGCTATTCACCCCCTCTGCTCCAACAGACCCTCGTGTTTCCCGAGACCGGGCGGTTCGAGCCGCAGGTGAACATCTTCACCTGGACCAAGAACGGGTTTCAGCCGCGCCTCGGCCTCTCCTACCGTTTGACGGACAGGACGGTGCTGCGTATCGGCGGAGGAATCTACGGAAACGAGCCGCCGGGCGGCATGATGTACGGTGCATCCGCTCTGGGCAATCCCCGTCCGAACTCGGGCCAGAGGGATTTCGAGGCCCTGGCGGCGGCCCCGAATCTTTTCATCGCCAACCCCTACGACGAGTCGGTTCTGGTCGGTGCCGGCGCCGTAACTACTGGTGGCGGGTACGAAGACATCATGCCCCAGTGGTACGTGCCCAACTTTGGCCTGTCGCTCCAGCACCGGACCGGTCAGAACAACATGTTCGAGGTCGGATACGAGGGCTCCCGCTCGGTGCACGAGATGCAGGTCTTCCGGTTCAACGACGCGCGTCCGGGTGAAGGTCCCCGTCAGGAACGGCGGCCCTGGCCCAACATGACCCGGTATTACATGCTCCTGGGCAACGGAGACCAGACCTACCACGGTTTCAACTTCAAGTGGGAGAAGAGGCCGGGCCAGTATGGTATGACCTCGCTCCTGGTCTTCAGTTGGGGCAAGAGCATCGACACCACCGGCGGACGACTCAGCGTCACGGGCGACCCGCGCGAAGTGAGCCGAAACCTCTGGGCCGACGGCTTCACCTACAAGAACCGCGGCAGAGGCGAGGGCAACATCCCGATGCGGCTGGCTTGGTTGAAGGGTTGGGACATCCCCTTCGGACCCGGCCGCGCCTACGGCTCGGACGGCTTCTTCAGCCAGATCTTCGGCGGTTGGAGCGTCTATGCCATCACCACTCTTCAGAAGGGGCACTGGTATACGGTTTCTACAGCGGACCTGCTCAATGTGGGAAGCAATGCTTCCCAGCGGCCCGACCTGCTCCGGGATCCCAATTCCGGTTCCCGGCGACCGGAGTCGTGGTTCCGGACCGACGCGTTCGCAGCGCCGCCTCCCGGCCGATATGGGAACGCGGGCCGCGGCATCGTCGAAGGTCCAGGCACCATCAACGTGGACTTCTCGCTATTGCGGGATTTCCACTTGGGTGAGGAGACCCGGATCCAGTTCCGGTTCGAGGCCTTCAACCTGACGAACCGCACCAACCTCAACTCAAACTGGAACACGTTCAACTTCAACCATGGGTCTTTCGGCTCCATCGGATCGGCGCTGACCGCAAGGCAGTTGCAGTTCGGCCTGAAGATCTACTACTAGTTCGAGTTCCAGGCTAGATTCGAAAGCGCGTCCGCCATTTCGGCGGGCGCGCTTTTTTTTTGTGGTGGAAAGAGTCTGTGCGACTCTGCTCAGGCGCAGTAGCCGCCGTCCAGCAGGATGGTGTGCCCGGTGACGTAGGCTGAGGCTTCCGAGGCCAGGAAGACCACCGACCCCTTGATGTCGTCGTATTGGGCCATGCGGCCCAGGAAGGTGTTGCTGCAGTACTGGGACAGGAAGGGTTCCTTCTCCCCTCCGAGCGCGAGCCCGCCCGGGGCGATGGCATTGACCCGGACTCCCCTGGGTCCCGCCCACGCGGCCAGGTACTTGGTCAGGCCCACCATCCCATGCTTGTGGAAGTGGTAGTCCGGAGGCGTCGTCATATCCGTGCCCGCGTAGTTGGTGAAGTCGGGGGCCACGACCGACTGGATGGAGCCGATGTTGACGACGGCTCCTTGTCCCCGTTCCATCATCCGGTCCACGAATGCCCGGGATATGGCGAAGACACCGGTGGCGTTGACCGCCATGGATCGCTCCCAGGCTTCCAGCGGGTCGGCGTACGCTCTCATGGGACGTGCCACCGAGTTGTTGACCAGCACGTCGACGGCGCCGAACTTCGTCCACACTCGCTCGCAGAACTCCAGGATGGAGGACTCGTCTCCCTGGTCGAATCCGTCACCGCTGGCTGAGAGCCCTCTCCCTTCCAGCTCCAGAGCCCAGTCCCGGCATCGCTGCCGGTTCCTGGACGCGATGACGACGTGGGCTCCGGCCTCGGCCAGTCCCTCCGAAATGGGCTTGCCGTAGAAGCCGGTGCCGCCGGTGACGACCGATATCTTGCCGCTGAGATCCAATAGCCGCTTGACGTTCATGGCGACGGATATTTATATCACCTCATGCCTTGGAAACGGAGTTTGAATCCAATTGCCAAATTCGCAGGTACAAGAGCCGTGGCGGTGGTCCTCCTCCAGTTGTTGGTTGCCGTGTACGTTCCCGCTGAGGAGGGATCGGGCACCGAACAGGCCAACTGGACGACCGGCCAGAAGCTGGCCAAAAAATACGGCTGGCCCTACGTGGCGGGGCACAAGGGTCTTTCCCGCCAGGAGATCGTCTTTCCCCAAGTCCGGGGGTTGCAGGTCATCAAGGCGGATCTCCACATCCACACCATCTACTCCGACGGCCAGGTCCTGCCCGAATCTCGAGTCTGGGAAGCCTGGGGCGACGGCCTGGATCTGATGGTCATCACCGATCATCCTGAGTACCTGAAGCTGGCGTTTCCCCAGGACCGGGAACGAGCGTACGGCCGAGCCCTTCCCCTGGCCCGGGCCCTGGGGTTGATGCTGGTTCGCGGAGCCGAGTTGACGACCCTTTCCAGGCCAAATACCACGGAGGAACACTCGGATTACGTCGTCGCCTTCATTCAGGACGAGAGTCCCTTTTTCGGCGACTTCGACACGGCGGTCCGGTCGGCCCGGGACCAGGGAGCCGTCATCATCTGGGCTCATCCCGGCCCCCGATGGGTCCGGGACGCGACACGGCTCCTGGAGTGGGGGTGGCTGGACGGGATCGAGCTGAGAAACGGTGGCCGAAGAGGGGGGAAGGGGATTGGATACCACCGGGGGGAACCTTTCTTCGCCAACGTCATGGACTGGTGCCTCGAGCACGACCTGGCCGTCATCGCCGTGTCGGACGCTCACTGGCCCATCGATCAGATGGTGGACCGGAGCCGGGGCGAGCGCCGGGACATGACCCTGGTCCTGGCCGAGAGCCGCGGCGAGAAAGAGATCCGTGAAGCGATCAAGGCCCGCCGCACCCTGGCCTATTTCGGCGAGATGATCTGGGGCCGGGAAGAGTGGCTCCGCGCCCTGGCCGATAGCTCGCTCCATTTCAGTCTGACTCCCAGCATCCAAGAGAATCGGAAACGCCATATGCTGTCCATTGCCAACTCTTCCTCCTTCCCCTTTCGCATGACGATCTCCAGGGCGGGAGAGGCGACGACTGCGGGTCTCCGGGAGTTTCGCATTGCAGAGCGGGGCCGGACGGTGGCACCCATCAAGGTGAACGAGGGAGAGGCGGACGTCCGGCTCGTCATCACCGTCACCAATATGCTTTCCGGCGCCGATCGGCCGCTCTTGGTGGAGAGAAGCCTTCAGGTTCCGGGGGAGACTCCATGACGTTAGCGTACCGGCGAGTGGTCGTTATCGCTCTGGTGGGACTCATGGCGGCATTTGCCCCTCCGGCAGAAACTCCCCAGGCTCCTCTGGAGGAAGAGTCGGAGGCTTGGCGGGAGTCCAGCTTCGCCGATTTTGCCGACGGCACCCTGGCCGACGGTGGGGCCAACACCTACGTCGGGGCGGATGGGAGCATCCGCCTCATCAACGAGCTGGACCTGAACCACGACGGGCTCATCGACCTGGTCCTGCCGGGGAGCCACGACAACAATTTCGACATGGATGCCTGGATCTACTGGGGAAGGGACGATCTGGGCGCCGGCGGTCGGACCGCGCTCCCGGGAGAGGGAGGCCGGGACGTGGCCATTGCGGACCTCAATCGGGACGGTCATCCGGACCTGGTGGTGGCCAAGGGCTACAACGGCACCCGCACCGAGAACCGGTCGGCCGTCTATTGGGGGAGCGAGTCCGGCTTCGATGCCGAGCAGAGAACCGATCTGCCGACGGTTTCGGCACAGGCGGTGGCCACGGGAGATTTGAACGGAGATGGTTTCCCGGAAGTCGTCTTCGCCAGCAACGGCCTCTCCTACCAGTTCACCCGGGAGGGGAACGACTTCAGCGTGGTGCGGCCCGTTTCAGACATTTACTGGGGGTCGGAGGACGGCTACTCTCCCCGCCGAACCACGCAACTGCCCACCCGCTTCGCCCGCGACGTGGCCATTGCGGACCTGAACCGCGACCGAACGCCCGATCTGGTCTTTGCGGTTCAGGACTACAAGGGCGAACCGGGTGGAGTGCTGGTCTACTGGGGGTCCGAATCCGGCTACTCGGCGGAGGCCTCCCTTTGGCTGGAGGGGTTGGGAAGCGTGGCTGTGATCGCCGCCGACTTGAACGGAGACGGCTGGCCCGACCTGGCGGTGGCCAACGAGACGGCGCCCGGCGTGGACGCCAATGCCGGAGGGATCGCGGTCACGCCGATTCCCTGTTACGTCTATTGGGGGGCTTCCGAGGGTTTCGATGCCGCGCGGCGGACCGAGTTGCCCGGCTGGAGGGCCCGGGGGATCGATGCCGCCGATCTCGACAAGGACGGGCGTCCCGACCTTATCCTGTCCAACCAGGCAGGCCTTGCGTCGTTCATCTACTGGGGCTCGGCCGGCGGGTACCGGACCCATTTGAGGACCGCCCTGCCGACGCTCTCCGCCAGCGCCAGCGCCGTCGCCGATCTGAACGGAGACGGCTACCCCGACCTGGTGTTCGCGAACGAGAAAAACGACGAAAGCTACGATGTCTCGTCCACCGTCTACTGGAACGGCCCCGGCGGGTTTGACTCCTCGCGCCGCGCAGACCTGCCGACTCGAGGCGCATTGTCGGTGGCAAGCGGCGACCTGGACGGCGACGGCAGGGGCGATCTGGCCTTTGCCCAGAGCAAGGACGGCTATGCGGCCAACGATGCCCCCAATACCTATGTCTATTGGGGCCGTCCCGAAGGGGACTACTCTCCCGACGACCGCTGGACTTTGCCCTACTCCGGCCAAAGCGCGGCCAACATCGCCGACTTGGACCGGGACGGCTGGACCGACCTGGTGCTGGCGGGCCAGATCGACATTTTGTGGGGGACGCCCGAAGGGCTCTCCCGGACCGGCGCCACTCATCTCCCCACTCGGAGGGGCTTCAGCGTGGTGGTGGCGGATTTCAACCGGGACGGCTACCTGGACCTGAGTCTCAGCGAGTGGACCCACGGCCGGGACGAAATGAGCCTCTTCTGGGGCGGTCCCGAAGGCTACCGGATGGACAACCGCTTCATCCTCAAGTTTCCCGACGTGCGGCTCCACAAGGCGGCGGACCTGGACCGCAACGGCTACCTGGACCTGCTCTTCACCGGGACCAGCGACCGCGTGGCCATCTTCTGGAACGGACCTGGAGGATTCGACAACGGGAACGTCCAGTATCTTCCCTCAAAGATGGCCGTCGGCGCCGAGATCGGGGACCTCAACGCCGACGGCTTCCTGGACATCGTGATCTGCAATCTGTACGACCTGGAGAAGCTCCGGACCGATGAGGGCGAGCGCGCCATCGACGCGGAGCCCCAAGCGGCCCCGTTCGCCGCCGGCACCGCCGTCTACTGGGGCGGGAAAGCGGGATTCTCGGAAAATCGCATGCTGCTCCTGGACACGGTGGGGAGCGAGGACGCGTCCATCGCCGATCTGAACCGGGACGGGCACTTGGACCTGGTGGTTTCCAGCTACCACGCCGGCGTCAACCGGCACCACCCGTCGTATGTTTTCTGGGGCACCAAATCGGGACTCGACCCGAAACCGGTCCTTTTGCCCACCGATTCCGCATCCGGCGTCATGGTGGCCGACTACAACCGGGACGGGTACGAGGACATCTTCTTCGTCTGCCACACCAAGGGCGGAAACCATCGCACCGACTCCTTCCTCTATTGGGGCTCCGAGGCGGGATTCTCGGCTGACAGGCGGATCGGGGTTCCGACCCGGGGCGTGCACTGGGCGATCCATCACGACGTGGGAAACGTCTATGACCGGTCTCCCCGTTACGATTACGTCTCGTCGCCGTTCCGAATACCCGGGAACGGCGTTGTCGAGACCCTGAACTGGACAGCGAGGACGCCGCTTGAGACCTCGGTTCATTTCCAGGTTCGAGGTTCGGAGACGCTGGAGGGCTTGGATTCCACCGAGTGGTCCGGTCCTGATGGACCGGGAAGCCGATACACCCGGTCGGGTTCCCGTTTGGAAGGCCTCGGCGACGAGACCCGTTGGATTCAATATAAGGCGACGCTGGTTTCGCCCGGCGGCGTCAACTCTCCGGTCCTGGAGGAGGTTGAGATAGGCTATCGGGCCGAATAGGCGGTCTTCTCCGCAAAATCCTTGGGAGGAACATCCATATGGACAGGGAACTGCTGACCTGGTTCAACGGCCGGCTGGTGCCGGACTCGGAGGTCCGGATCCATCACACCGACTCCGGCCTCGCCTTCGGTCACAACGTCACCGACTCGGCGCGGACCTTCGGGTACCGCCCCTTCAAGCTGAAGGAACACATCCGCAGGTTCTACCTCTCCATGTCGGTGGCCAGGATCAATCCCGGCATGACTCCCGAGCGGATGGAAGAGATCGCACTGGAGGTGTTGGAGGCGAATCTTCCCGTCCTGGACCCGGACGGTGACGTCTGGATCACCCAGACCGCCACGGGCGGGCGGATGCGCAGCACCATCGGACGTTTCGAGTTCGACAGACCCGGCCTGCTCATCGCCACCCTTCCCCTGGGATTCGCCGACTACGCCCACCTCTACCAGCAAGGGGTCCACGCCGTGACCCCCTCGATCCGCCACATCCCGCCCCAGTCGCTGGACGCCAAGCTCAAGCACCGGAACCGGATCTTCTTCACCCTGGCCGAGTTCGAGGTCAAGGAGGTGGACCCGGAGGGTTTCTCGCTCCTCCTGGACATCGACGGCAACGTGACGGAGAACAAGGGGGCCAACTTTTTCATCTACCGTGACGGCCGCTTGAGGACGCCCACCACCCGCAACTGCCTGGAGGGAGTCAGCCGGGCCACGGTGTTGGAACTGGCCGCGGAGGCAGGGATTCCCGCCGTGGAGGAGGACATCCAACCCTACCATGTCACCACCGCGGAAGAGGCGTTCTTCTGCAGCACCTCCTACTGCATGCTTCCGGTGACGCGATACAACGGTAATCGACTGGGCGCGGGCCGACCGGGACCCGTCTATCGCCAACTGCTCGACGCCTGGAGCCGACGTGTGGGCATGGACATCGCCGCACAAGCGCTCCAAGGAGCGGCGACATCCCTGTCGCCGAGCAGGGGGGGTTAGGGGGGACGGCAGTCCCCCCTATACGCTTAATGGCCGCCGATTCGCACAGCAATTAAGAAGAGCGGGAAATCACCACTGAAGGAGGCAACAATGGCGACGACGGAAGGCTACAGACTGAAAAATCCGCCTCATCCCGGGGGATTCGTCAAGACCGAAATCATACAGTCGTTGGGGGTTTCCATTACGGTGGCCGCTAGAGCGTTGGGCGTCACCCGCCCCACCCTCTCGTCTCTTCTGAACGAGTGTTCGACGTTGTCCGTAGAGATGGCTCTGCGTATCGAGAAGGCTTTCGGAGTCCGCATGGAGACGCTGATGCGGATGCAGAACAGCTACGATATCTCCCGGGCGCGACGGCGAGAGAGTGAGATCAAGGTTGAGCGCTTCACGGTTCAAACTCCCGTAGAACCTCGGCACGGACCGATGGGAGGCTGAGAAAACAGGCACGGGGAGATTGGAGTGGGGGTTTTCCTACCCCCACTCTTCCGGAAGAGGCAGGGTCGATAGTGGAGCGGCGGCAACCTGCCGCCGCCCACGGGGGACCTGGGGGGGACGGAGTCCCCCCACCACGCTTCCCGACGATCGAACCCG
>JAJDTT010000055.1 GCA_022827025.1 Acidobacteriota bacterium | reverse complement strand
GTGGGGCGGGGAGGATAGCTTCCCGTACGTCTTCGGCCTCGATGGTCTCGCCGTCCGACCAGATCGCGGCGCGACGCAACGTGTTCAGCAGTTCCCGGACGTTCCCCGGCCAGGAGTGCCGGAGGAGTATGTTCCTTGCGGAGGCGGAGAGCTTCTTGTCTCGGTAGCCGGGCTCGTGCGCACTCTCTTCGTTGATCTGGTCGAGGAGGCGATCGACGAGGAGTCCCAGGTCGCCCGTGCGCTCGCGCAACGGCGGCAGCTTCAGAACCGCCACCGCCAGCCGATAGTACAGGTCTTCCCGGAACCGGTTCTCGGCAACCTCCTGCGTCAGGGTGCGGTTGGTGGCCGCGATCACGCGCACGTCGACGCCGATTGGCCTTGCGGCTCCGACTCGAACAACCTTCCCTTCCTGCAGGATTCGGAGCAGCTTCACCTGCGCCGGTGCCGGCAACTCCCCAATCTCGTCGAGAAACAGCGTGCCGCCGTTGGCCGCCTCGAAGTACCCCTTGCGCAACCGGTCGGCGCCCGTGAATGCACCCTTCTCGTGGCCGAACAGCTCCGATTCCACGAGTTCGGGCGGGAGAGCGCCGCAGTTGATGGCGACAAAGGGGCGTTCCCGGCGCGGGCTCGCCCGGTGAATGGCCCTCGCCATCAGCTCCTTGCCCGTTCCCGTCTCCCCCTCGATGAGAACGGGAACGGATCGGGGTGCGACCCGCCGCGCCCGCAGAATCGCCCGATGCATGGCCCTGCCGCGATGAATGATGGTGTCGAACTCGGGTGCCTCCGGGGGAAGACCGGCGCTCAGGCGCGCGAGCTCCCGGTCGGGCCGGCGCAGGAGATCCGGCAGAAACTCCGCCGAGATGTCGAAGGGTACGGAGGCGGTGCGCACGCCATGCTGTCTGGACGACTCGATCAGCTCGGCGGGGAAGCGGGTCTTCGCGAGGATGATCCACACCGCGGCCATGGCCGGAGTGCCCGGGCTCAGGTGGAAGGTCAGCGACGTGTCCCCGACCCTGCCGCCCAAGGCCGTCTCGCAGGCGCGTGCGGCCGCCGTGTAGATTTCACCGAACTCGGTTGGACCGGTGAGGCGCGCGTGCAGCACGTGGATGGCGCATTCGGGGTCGTGCGATTCCAGCCAGGGAACGTAATCGCGGGCGGTCTCTCCCTCATGGTCGGTGAGAAGGAACGCGTCGTCATACGATCCGGCACCCAGAGCCTGCGCGATCGGCCCCTCACCGACTGACTCGGATTCCTCCGGAGCCCGAAGGTCGGTATGGCCAATCCAGCATACGAGGACCTTGCGCACAACCTGGAGAATAACAACTATTCTTGTACATTTACAAGAAAAATTACTCTACCGCAGAGATTCCAGAAAACGCGGCCCGTCGTTGCAGGTAGTAGGTGGGGACCGCCGGTTGCGCGGGTGACGCAACGGAGCGGCAGACATGGACTATCCAGGATGACAGCCGCGAATTCCGGCTGGCCGGCGAATTGCTCCGGCCAGTCCCTGATATCCTCGATGGCGCTGGTCGGGATCGAGGGGCATCCCGACAAACGAACAGGAAAATCAGTCATGTTGCTTGGCGAACTGGTGGGGTGCATCGAGTTGTTGCAGGAACACATACGCTCACATCGCGATTCGCTGCGGGAAAACGAAACGCGCACCCGCATGGCGCTGATCGACCCGTTGCTACGCACACTCGGCTGGGATGTTTTCGACCCGGGGATGGTGACACCGGAGTACCAAGTAGAAGGCGGACGGGCTGACTACGCCCTGCTCCGCTCCGATGGCCGACCAACCGCCACCGTGGAAGCCAAGAAGCTGGGTGAGGCGCTCAGCTCCCACCGGATGCAGATGCTCAATTACGCGAATGCCTCCGGCATCGAGTACGCCGGGCTGACCGATGGCGACCATTGGGAACTGTACAGCGTCTTCGAGCCGGGTCCGTTGCATGCTCGGAAAAAATTGGAGATCTCGATCACCAGCACCCCGGTCCACGAGAGTGCTCTGAAGCTGCTGCTGCTCTGGCGGCCTAACCTTGCGTCCGGCAAGCCGGTTCCTGCCCCCGGACCGATTCTCGATGACACTTGGTCCCGCGTCGGCATCGACGCGAGTCCACCCAGCCCCACCCCAGAACCGTCCCCCGACCCCCGGCCGGTACTTCCGGGCTGGGTTGCGCTGTCCGAATACGACCCACCCGCCGGCAGTCCATGTCCGGCCGCCATCCGATTCTGGGACGGGAGTGAACAAGCACTGGAATACTGGCATGAGATACTGACCGGAGTGGTCAAGAGGCTCCATTTCGAGGGACGGCTGGCCGTCGAAGATGTCCCGATAGGATTCACCCCGAAGGTATACAGCGTGCATACGGAGCCGGTTCACCCCACCGGCAAAGAATTCGGACAAGCCAAATGGGTTGAAGAAACTCCGTTTGTCGTGAACGTGAATTTGAACGCCGGACAAGTCAGAGCAAACACCGAAAGGTTGTTGCAACACTGCGGCCGTAATCCCGACGAGGTGCATCTGCGGACCACGCGGTAACCGCCGGGCCCAGGCTGCGGAATCGAGGAGCCCCGCAAACGCTTCCACTCCGGCAAGGCTATCCTGGGAGACTGTCGTGGTTTACGCCTCGAAGGGTCTGGAGGCGCTGGAAGCAAGCAGGATCCGGAGATCCTGGTGCGCTACCGGCAGAACGTGGTGATCATGGTCTGGGCCGACGGCGCGCACGGCCTCATCAAGTGGAAGCAGCAGAACCACTTCGACGGGCGGCACTCGGACCTTGCATTCGACAACCCCGACTTCGAACTGCTGGCGAGGTCATCTGGCGCCTGGGGGCGAACCCTCACCGGTCCGGGACAGCTCCCGGACGCGCTCGACGAGGCGTTCCGGCAGCCGGGCCCGGCGCTGCTCGCGATGCCGGTCGACTACGGGGAGAACGTGAAGCTCAGTCAGCGGCTGGGGAATCTGACCTTCACCGGTCGTCGACGCATCGGCGACACGGCGTCATTGGCATCGTGTCACCGCCTCGGGTACGCGCGTTCCGAATGCACAGC
>JAJDTT010000092.1 GCA_022827025.1 Acidobacteriota bacterium | reverse complement strand
GATCGAGGAGGGCGTTCTCGATTCCAAGGAGAACAACTACCTGGGCAGCCTCCTGCAGTGCAACGATCGGGTCGGCCTCTCCTTTCTCGATCTCTCCACGGGGGAATTCTGGATCACCGAGTTCGGCGGCCGGGAGTCCTGGCAGCGGGCCCGGGAAGAGCTGGCGCTCTTCGGCCCGCGGGAACTGGTGCTGGCGGAGAAGGACGGTTCGCGGATCGGCGAGGAGTTGACCGCCGACGATTTCCGGCAGATCTCCCGAACCGTCCAGGAAGACTGGACTTTCGACTCCGACTACGCCCGGCGCCTCCTCCTGGAGCATTTCCAGGTGTCCACCCTGGAGGGCTTCGGCATCAATGGACAGGGCGCGGCCGTTTCGGCCGGAGGTTCCCTGCTCCATTACGTCCGGCAGACCCAGAAGGCTCCGTTGGACCACATCACCGAGGTGCGTCTCCTGGAGACGCGAGACCATCTCAAGATCGACGAAACCAGCGTCCGAAACCTGGAACTGGTCCGCGAGCTGAACGGGGGCCGCCGCTGGACCCTCCTCTCGACCCTGGATTTCACCCGAACCGCCATGGGCGCCCGCCTGTTGAGGCAACGGATCTTGCGGCCCTCCCTGGACCTGGAACAGATCCGCGCGCGACAGGACGCCGTCGCCGAACTGCAGTCGTCTCTCCTCCGGATGGAGCGTTTGGGGAAGCTCCTGGATTCGATCCAGGATCTGGAGCGGCTGCTGAGCCGCGTCACCCTGGGCACCGCCAACCCGAGAGATCTGGCCGCGCTCAAGACGTCCATCCAGGTCCTGCCGCGATTGGCGCCCTTGCTGGAGCAATACGGCAGCCGGTTGCTGGAACCCCTCGAGGACACGCTGCCGGACGTGGCCGAGACCCTGGAGACCTCACTGGCCCGGAATCCCCCCGTCAGCTTGACGGAGGGAGGGATCATCGCGCCCGGTTTCCATGCCGAATTGGACCAGCTTCGGGAGATTGCCCATTCGGGCAAGTCGTTTCTGACCCGGCTGGAATCCCAGGAACGGGAGCGGACGGGGATCCCGAATCTCAAGGTCCGGTACAACAAGGTCTTCGGCTACTTCATCGAGGTCACCAAGACTCATTCCTCTTCGGTTCCCGATCACTACGTCCGCCGTCAGACCCTGGTGGGATCGGAGCGGTACATCACTCCGGAACTCAAGGTCCATGAGGAGAAGGTTCTCCAGGCCGAAGAGCGGATCTTCGAACTGGAACGGGACCTCTTCCTGCAGCTCCGCCGGGAGGTCGCCGGCGAAGCCGCACGGATCCAAGGGGCGGCCCGGCGCGTGGCGGAACTCGACGTCGTGCTCTCCTTGGGACAAGCCTGCCGGAAGTACGGCTATTGCAGACCCGAAGTCGACGACTCCTGCGAGCTGGACATCCATGAGGGACGGCATGCCGTGCTGGAGGTTCAGGAGACAGGTGAGCCATTCGTTCCCAACCCGTTGTTCACGAACGACAATTCCGATCAACTGCTGATCCTGACCGGTCCCAACATGGGGGGCAAATCCACCTATCTTCGCCAGAACGCCCTCATCGTCATCCTGGCGCAGATGGGATCGTTCGTGCCGGCTCAGAAGGCGCGCGTCGGCCTGGTGGATCAGATCTTCACTCGCGTCGGCGCCAGCGACGATCTGTCCCGCGGCCGCTCCACCTTCATGGTGGAGATGATCGAGACGGCGAACATCCTCAACAGCGCGACGCGAAGAAGCTTCATTCTGCTGGACGAAGTCGGACGCGGCACGGCCACGTTCGACGGACTCTCCATTGCCTGGGCCGTCGCCGAATATCTCCTGACCGAAGCGGACCGCCGGGCCCGGACCCTCTTCGCGACCCACTACCAGGAACTGACCCAGTTGGAGAAGATCTACGAGGGCGTCAAGAACTACCGGGTCGCGGTGAAGGAGTCGGGAGACCGGATTCTTCTGTTCCACCGGGTTCTCCCCGGCGTGGCCAACAAGAGCTATGGAATCGAGGTGGCCCGCCTGGCCGGGCTGCCGAGAAGCGTGGTCGGACGTGCGCGGGAGATCCTTTCTCGACTGGAACGCAAGGAACTCAACCTCTCGGGCAACTCCCCGCAGCCACACGTTTCCGAATCCTTCGATCAGCTTCAGGGGAATCTCTTCTGATTCCGGCGCCGAAACTCCACGTCTGTTCGAATGAGGCGCCGCCGGCAGATTTGGCGGGGGCCGCAAATTGAAGCGATCTACTCTCGCCGGCATGGCATTGCTGGCACTCCCGCTGTTCGTGTCGCTGGGGACCTCCTCCATCTGGGACTCCAACGAAGCCTTCTACGTCCAGACGCCTCGCGAAATGGTGGAGCGCGGGGATTGGATCGTTCCCCGCTTCAACGGCCAACCGCGGTTGAACAAACCTCCGCTCAGCTATTGGCTGGTCGGCGCGGCCTATTCCGTATTCGGGGTCTCCGTCTTCTGGGAACGGCTGATTCTGGCCCTCCTGGCCTACGCCTCCGTGTGGGCCGTTTTTCTCTCCGGACGGATACTGGTCTCGGAAAGGGCGGCTCTGCTGGCGGCCGTCCTGTTCGCCACCACCTTCCGCTTCCAGATCCTGGCTCGCCGGCTGCTCATCGACATCCTGCTCCTGTTGTGCATCCTTGCGGCGCTGACCGCCTTCCTCTACTGGTGGAAGAGGCGTCGTGACTCCGGCCTGATCCTGGCGGCCTTCTTTCTGGGTCTGGGAGTGCTGGCCAAGGGACCGGTCGTCCTCCTGCCGGCGCTCATCCTCGCCGTCTTCACCTGCTTTTTCATGCCGACCGACCGCTGGCGCCGAGCGCCCTGGGTCCGTTCGCTCCTGGTGTTCTGCCTGGTCTCGAGTTCCTGGTACCTGCTGCTGGGGTTCACCCAAGGCTGGGACTCGGTGGCGGACTTCCTCTGGAAGGAGAACCTGGGCCGCTTCACCCACGTGGACTTTGGACCGCAACGCGGGCTCCAATACTATCCCCTGGTTTTCCTGGCCGATTATTTCCCCTGGTCGATCCTCCTTCTCGGCGCTCTGGCCGGCAGGTGGTCCGCTCGCCAATTCCCCGACCGCAGCCTCTCCATCCTCCTCGCGCTCTGGCTGGGATCCTTTCTCTTCTTCTTCTCCCTTTCTCTCAACAAGCAGGAGTACTACATCCTCCCGGTCTACCCGGTGGCCTCCCTGTGGCTGGCCGCCTGGCTGGACCGGGAAACCTTGCCCGCCTGGAGCCGGTGGCTGGTCTGCACTGTCCTGGTCGCCGCTGCCGTGTCCCTGGCCGTTCCGGCCGGTTCCCTGTTCCGGGACGTGGCGGGGTGGTGGCTTCCCCCTCTTTGCCTCGCGGCGGCCGGAATGGCGGCGGCCGGATCACGGATTCGCCCGGCGGCCTGGACCTTGAGCCTCTTCTACGCTCTGGCTTTCCTCGTCTACCTTCAACCTCTGGAAGCGTACCGGCCGGTCCGTCACCTGTCGAAGCTCATCCCTTCCGGAAGTCCGTCCGGAGACCCTGTGACGGCCGGCTACTATCGATTGTCGACTCCGAGCCTCGCCTACTATTTGAATTCAACCGTTCTGGAGCTTGGAACGCCGGAACAGGCCCTGGAGGCCCTGCGAGCCCCAGGCCCCGTCTACCTGATCATGGCCGCCGAGGACTACCCCCGGCTGAAGCGGGAACTGGGGGCGATCCTGAAAATTGAGGGAGTCCGACCCAAGCTGTATACTACCGCCTCCACGCTCGTCGAAGGTTGGAAACGTGGCCGACTCGACATCCGTCCCGAGGCTTGGACCCGCTCCGTCTACCTGGTCAGTAACCAGGGTGGGTGAGCCCCGACCAAGACTGTCCATCATCGTCCCCGTCTACAACGAGAAAGCCAACCTGGTGGACCTGTACCAGGGTCTGACCCGGGTTCTCCAAGGGCTCGGGCTCGACTACGAGATCCTGTTCATCGATGACGGAAGCAGCGACGGAGGGACTCGGATCCTGGCGGACCTCGCCGAACAGGACGGCCATGTCCTGGTCTTGCAGTTCGTTCGCAATTTCGGCCAGACGGCGGCCCTCTCGGCCGGATTCGATCATGCCCGGGGGGAGATCATCATTCCCCTGGATGCCGATCTCCAGAACGATCCCGCCGACATTCCTCAGATCCTGGACAAGCTCGACGAGGGGTACGATGTGGTCAGTTGCTGGAGGAAGGATCGGCAGGACCCGTGGCTGACCCGGATCCTCCCCTCCCGGGCCGCCAACCGAATCATCAGTTGGATCAGCGGCGTCCGCCTCCGCGACTACGGATGCACCCTCAAGGGCTACCGGAGCGAATTCCTGCAACATATCCGCCTCTATGGAGAAATGCACCGGTTCATTCCGGTCTACGCGAGCTGGACGGGAGCCAAAGTGACCGAGATCCCGGTCCGCCATCACCCCCGCCGGCACGGACGATCCAAGTACGGCCTCCTGCGGACCCTCAAGGTTCCTCTGGACCTGATGACCGTCAAGTTCCTGGTCACCTATTCCACCAAGCCCATGTATCTCTTCGGCGGATTGGGGCTGGTCTCGATCCTCTTCGGATGGCTGCTCAGCGCGCTCGCTCTCTACCAGAAATTTCTTCAGGATGTGAAGGTCCACCGCAACCCCCTTCTCCTGCTCTCGGTGTTCCTCTGCATCGTCGGAATCCAGTTCATTCTGTTCGGCCTGGTGGCGGAGCTCATCATTCGGACGTACCACGAATCGCAGGGCAAGCCCACCTACATTCTCGGCCGGACGATCCGAAAAGAACAGGAATCCCGATCGCACCCGGCCGGCTCGGCCCAGGAGTAACCCCATGCAGGTTCTGGATTGGCTGCTGACGAACACGACGACGGTCTCGGGTTGGATCTGGGGCCTCCCCATGATCCTGCTCCTCTTCGGCACCGGGCTCCTCCTCACCGCAATGACCCGTTTCGTCCAGATTCGTCATCTGGCCAGCTCGATCCGCCAGATTTTGAAGGGACCCCGGGCGGAAACCCGGGATCACAAGGGTTCCCAGGGGGACATCACGCCGTTTCAGGCCCTGATGACCGCCCTGTCGGCGACTGTGGGCAACGGAAACATCGCCGGGGTTGCGACGGCCATCGCGGCCGGCGGACCGGGAGCCGCCTTCTGGATGTGGATCACCGCCGTCTTCGGAATGGCCACCAAGTACTCGGAAGCGGTTCTGGCCATCCTCTTCCGCCGCCGCATGCGGGACGGGACCATGGCCGGCGGGCCCATGTACTACTGTCGAGACGGCGTCCGGGGGCAACTGGGCTTCGTCCTGGGGGGCATCTTCGCCGTGTGCGGCGCGGCGACCGCGCTTCTGGGGACCGGAAACATGTTCCAGTCCCAGTCCATGGCCATGGCGGTCCGGGAGCAGTTCGGAACCCCTCAGTGGGTGACCGGCCTCATCATGAGCCTGCTGGTGGGACTGGTGATCATCGGCGGCATCCGCCGGATCGGGGCCGTGGCCGAGCGCCTGGTCCCGGTGATGATCATTTTCTACTTTGGCGGAGCGTTGCTGGTGATCATCAGCAACATCTCGCTGGTTCCGGATGCCTTCCGGCTGATCGTCGTGTCCGCCTTCAGTCCCGAAGCGGTCTTTGGGGGAGGCGTGGGCATCGGAGTTCAGCAGGCTATGCGATTCGGAGTGGCTCGCGGCGTCCTCTCCAACGAGTCGGGCCTGGGAAGCGCCGCCATCGCCCATGGGGCTGCCCGGACTCGATACCCCGTCGTCCAGGGCGGCATCGCAATGATGGGCACCTTCATCGACACCATCATCGTCTGCACGTTGACCGCTCTGGCCATCACCGTCTCCGGCGCCTACCGCAGCGCCTCCTTCCTGGTGGAGGACGGCCTCCGGGGAGCCGACCTCACGGTCCACGCGTTCGCCGTGGGCATGCCCGACTGGACCGGAGGGTGGGGCGGCCTGGTCGTCGCCTTCGCTTCCCTGATCTTCGGGTTCACCACGCTGATCGGATGGAGCTACTACGGTCAGATCTGCTGCGAGTACATCTTCGGTCTGAAAGTCGTCAAACCGTACCGGATCCTCTTCGTGGTGCTCCTGTTCTCGGGAGCGCTGCTCACGGGGCGCTATTCCTCCATCATCACCAACGTGGGAGACATCTGTAACGCCGCCATGGCGTTTCCCAACCTCATCGCGCTGATCTTCCTGAGCCGCCGGGTCGCGGACGTCACCCGGAAGACCTACGCGGCGGGAGACCCATACGCGGCTAAAGTGCCCAGGCTGCCGGATCCGATCGGCTAGAAATCAAACGGAGAGTTTCGGGAATTCAGCGCCGTCAGGGAGAGGTGGCCCCCTCGGAGTCTCGGGGCGGAAGCCCTGCCGCTTCCACGATTTCGGCCACCAGCTCCTCCTGCCGGTACGCCATGATGTGGACTCCGCTGATCCCGGGAATCTCCCGCGCCTCCCGGATGATCTCGACGCAGATCTGCATGCCCTCCCGGCGCTGACGGTTGCCCGGAACTCCCTTGAGACGGCGGACCACGTCGTCCGGAATCACCACGCCGGGAATGTTCTTCCGGATCCACTGAGCCGCCTTGGCCGAACGCAAGGGGCCGACGCCCAGCAGGAAGAAGACCTTCTCGTGCAGGCCAAGGTCCCGGACGGCCGTCATGAAGCCGCGAAGCCGGGGCATGTCGAAACAGTATTGGCTCTGGATGAAGTCCGCGCCCGCCTCGATCTTCTTCATCAGCCGGAACGGACGGTAATCGTAGGGGGGAACGAAGGGATTGCTGGCGGCCCCCAGGAAAATCCGGGGACTGGATTCCAGCTTTCTGCCGCTCAGGAAGCGGCCCTCGTCCCGGAGCAGGCGCGCCGTTCTCAACAGAGTCATGCAATCCAGATCGAAGACCGGCTTGGCGTCGGGATGGTCCCCCACGCCCACCCCGTCGCCCGTCAGGCACAGGACGTTCCGGACCCCCAGGGCCGCGGCCCCCAGCAGATCTCCCTGTATGGCGATGCGGTTCCGGTCCCGGCAGGCGACCTGAAGCACCGGCTCGTGGCCGGCCTTGACCAGCAGGGAACAGACGGCGACGCTGGACATGTGGACATGGGCCCCGGAAGCATCGGTGGCGTTGATGGCGTCGCAAAACGGGGCCAGGACCAGCGCCCTTTCGAAGACCGCATCGGGGTCGGCGGCGTCGGGGGAGTTGATCTCGGCGGTGACGGCGAATCCGCCCGAGCGAAGCACCCGCTCCAGCCGTGATCCCGACTTCATGGGTTTCACTGCTTCCAATGGGGACCCGCCTTTGCGCCTTCCGAGAAGTGGTTGACCCAGGCGGACGATCCTTCGCGGTCGTAACTCAGCGGAGGCAGTACGTGCAGGATCTCGGAACCGAAGCGGGGCATCTTTCCGGATCGTTCCCAAGCCTGCACCCAGACACACGGCATATCCGGGACCACCTCGCAATGTCCATTGGGCCGCACCCCGCCGCAAGGTCCGTTGCGGAGATTCTTGGGACAGGTCATGGGACAGGTCATCCCGGTGCTGTGCAGAACGCACTGTCCGCACATGCGACAGTCGAAAACGGCGCCCTTGGTCAATCGCTCCGCCGGAATCAGGAACCGTTCGAACCGGCTTCCGGGTTTGAGCCGGGACCGGAAAAGACCAAGAATCTTCAAGCTTAGAAGATAGATCGACTCCAATACCTGAGGGTGATTCTGAAGAAATCTCACGTTTCTTCCCCGTGCTCGTTCAACCCATCGAACTCGAGTCCAGGACTGCCGGCATGGCCTGGAACAGGCAACCTTCCACAAAAATATCGAAGAAGTCCTCGGTCGTCTCCAACTCGATGTGTTCAATACGCCTGACCATCTCCTCGATTCGGCGCCGGAGGGTCCGGCTGGTCAACATGAGCGTGGCTCCCTCGAGCGCGCTGTTCCCCACCTTGGCGACGCGGCCTTGGGGAAGGGGCGGGATAAAACCGATGGACATGGCGTTGTCCACGTTGACGTAGTTGGCGAATCCCCCCGCCAGGTAGAGCCGTTTGAGCCGGACCGGCGAGATCCCGTATTTCCTCAGAACGATCCACTGCCCCGAGTAATTGGCCGCCTTCGCCTGCGCCAGGGCGCTGATGTCGGCTCGGGACAGGAAAATTCCGCGTTCGCCCGGAATGGTGAACCGGTCCAGTCCTCCGGCCAGAACACCCAGATAGTTCATGTCCTCGACCCGGAGCAACTCCGCCAGGAGATCGATCAAGCCCGAGCCGCAGATCCCCTCCGGCGTAGCTCCACCGATGGTCCTCCAGGTCACCTCTCCGTTCCGGAGTTCCACCGACTCGATGGCGCCTTCGTAACCGGGCATGCCGAAGGTGATCTCACCCCCCTCGAATGCGGGTCCCGCCGGGCAGGAAGCGGCCATCATCCCATGGCGGTTGCCGACCACCACTTCGGTGTTGGTTCCCACGTCGACCAGCATGACCACGTCTTCTTCCTCGTCCATGCCGACGGCCAGAAGGTCGGCGGCCACGTCGGCGCCGACGTGACAACCGATCAACGGTCCGCCGTAGATGTTGGCGTCGGGATGAACCCTAAGCCCCAGGTCCCGGGCCTGGAAATTCAGGACGGTGTCGGATCTTTCGCCCCGTTCCATTTCCAGTTGGGTGATGGACTGGTACGGCCTCTCTCCGATGGATTGGATGTCAAGGCCGAAACACAGGTCACGCATGGCGGCGTTTCCCACCATGACGACCTCGTAGATCTGGCGCCGCGGCACCCCGGCCATTCGGCTCAGTTCCCGGATCTCGTAGTTGAGTCCGGCAATCATCGAGTTGTGAAGCTCCCCCCGATAGGGTCCCCCGTCATAGGAAATCCGCCGCATGATGTCGCTGCCGCCGAATCTCTGCGGGTTTTCGAACGAGGCGGTGTGCAGGACCGCGCCGCTTTCAAGATCCACCAGATTGAGGGCGATGGTCGTCGTCCCCAAGTCGACCGCGAGGCCGTAGATTCCGCCCCGGTAGGAATCGACGGTATTGCCGTCGAAGACGACGTTCTTCCCTGCGAGACGCGTCAGGGGCTCGATGGGGGCGTGGCGCCGGACGGTTTGGGTCAGGATCCGGGGACGCCGGCGCAGCAGGGCAAATTCGATGGTGGCATCGGCATCCAGGACCCGGGCCTGGCAGGCCAAGCGATAGTCCTCGCGAAGGAACTCCTCGGCCTCCGTGGCGGAGGTCAGCGCTTCCCCGCCCCGGACGATCTGGACGATGCACTCGTGACACTCTCCGCTGCGGCGGCAGGAGGTGGGGACCCGTACCTGAAGGTCGTCGGCGTAGTCGAAAATGGTCCTGCCGGGTACCAGGTCCAGCTCGTGGTCACCATAGTGGAGGGGGGACATGACAGCGCTGATTTCTGCCGCGCAGGCTCCTAGATTTCCCAGGCGCCCCGATAGTTCAGATCGTCACTTCCGGTGCAAAGAGGCAACCCCTCGGAGCCGGGACGGCGGGACTGGTTTCGGCAGCCGAAACGGGCGGTGCAGCGATCCTGGACATCCTTGTAGGGGCAGCGCCGTTTGGAGACGAGATTGGCTGTTTCGCCGATCTGCCGGTAGATCTCCCAGAGGCGATCCATGCTGGCCTTGAGTTTCGCCTTGTCAACAGGTTGGAGATTTCCAGGTTGGTCTGTTCGCGACACTGGATTGAACCCGCCGGGGAACTGCGTTACTGATAGTCGGAGACGGCTTCCTGCGGCACTGCCTGCCCGATACCCAGGAGTTCCTTGGCCTTCTCCACGCAGGCAATGGCGTCCTTGCCGTAGCGGTCGGCCCCCATGTCGTCCGCGAATTCCTGGGTCACCGGAGCTCCACCCACCATGGTGCTGACGACATCCAGGAGACCCGCATCCTCCAAGGCCTGTATGGTACGCCCCATGTTGGGCATGGTCGTCGTCAAGAGGGCGGACATCCCGATGATCTGGGGTTCGAATTCGAACACCGCATCGACAAACTCGTCCGGCTTGGTGTCGACCCCCAGGTCATGCACGATGAAACCGGCGCCCCTGAGCATCATGATGCACAGATTCTTACCGATATCGTGGAGGTCCCCCTTGACGGTTCCCATGACCACGGTGCCCATGGGCGGGATATCGGAAGCGGAAAGGATGGGCTCGATATGCGCCATCCCGGCCTTCATGGCCCGGGCTGCAATCAGGACCTCCGGAACGAAGATGATGTTGTCCCGGAATTTGATCCCGACCAGAGCCATGCCGGCGATGAGCCCGTCATCCAAGATCGTATTGGCGGTGTACCCGGTGTCCAGAGCCTCCCTCGTCAGGCGGTCGACTTCATGCTGGTTGCCGATGATCAGGGCATAGGCGATGTCCTGCATCAATGGATCGGCGTTCCGGTAGAGCGACTTGATGTGCTCCCGCTCGTTCCGCCGAGCCACGTAGCGGAGTTCCCTGGTCAGGCCTTCATTGATCACCGACATGCCGTTACTACCACCCGAATCGCTGAATTTGACAGAAGCCGAGACGTACTAAGGAGGAAATTAAACCTTTTCGGGCCGAGGTTTGTCAAACGAAAGGCCGAACGGGACGGGGATTGCGGAACGCCTCAAGGGCCGGTCAACCGGCCATCCCGCCAAGCCTGAATGTAGTTCATGCAGAAATCGTCCCGGCCCAGAAGCATGTCCCGGGCCAAGCCGACACTTTCGGAATCCAAGTCCAGGGAGAACACGTCCTGCACGCGATTCTGGACGGGATCCATGATGGCGGCGTCGATGCCGGCCTCCAGGCTGAGGTGAATGAAAGTGGCGTTGATGAGTTTCCGGTTGGGAAGACCGAAGGAGACGTTGCTCAAACCGCCGGTGACGTGCACGTCATCGCCGAAATTTCTCCGGACCTCCTCGACGGCATCCAGAAAATGGCGTCCAAAGTCGGGCGAGACCGAGATCGGGAAGACCAGGCAGTCGATGTAAACGTCGTCCAGGGGAAATCCTCGCTTGACGGCAGCCTCCATGACCTGTTCCACGTTGGAGACCCGGTCGTCCGCGCTCTCCGGCATCCCGTCCTTTCCGGCGGCCGTCACGATCATGCGGGCATCGTTTTCCTGGACCAGGTCCAGGGTCTCCAGCCGCTCCAAGGCGACGGAATTGACCAGAGGGCGGTCCGATCTGCGGGTATGGGCAGCCAATCCCGCGGCGATGATTTCCGCATTGGAAGAATCGATGCTGAGAGGCAGCGCCGTCATTTCCTGGACCGTCTGTACGAGCCAGGTCATGGCCCGCTTCTGAACCTTGATGTCGTAGGAGACCTCGTCCACGTTGAGATCGAGAAAGTGGGCGCCGGCGGTTTCCTGGCGGCGGACCTCGAACTCGATGTAAGCGGTTCCCTCCTCCTCCTCCCCAGGATCGCCGCTGATCCCCTTCTGGACCGCGATCATGAAATGCTTGATCTGACCCTGCTCGTAGGGCTGCGTCTTCTTGAAACTCTCCGGCACCCGGAGGTATCGCCGCTCGCCGGGGCTGGGGTCGAAGAAGACGGCTTCCTCTCCGTCGGGCGTCGTCTCGGTCCGTTTGCCATGACGCAAGACGATGCGAGTGGTATGGATGTTCTCCCCGATGATGATCAGACCGCTGGGGTCATGGACGGACTTTGACATGGAGCTCCCGGCAAACCGCCTCAGGCGTAATGATCGCGGCACCAGGCCTTGACCGCCCGCGGAATCTCGATGAGGTTCTCCAGTTTGGTGGCCAGGGGAATGGCGCATTCAGGGGAAATCATGTCGACGCCCGCCTCCATGCATTCGTTGACGGCCGCTCGGACCTCCTCCGGACCCTGGCTGTAGAGGAGTTCCGGGTTGTTCAGATTGCCCACCAGACGGATCCGGCCGGCAGCGATCTTCATGGCCTCCGCCACGTTGTTCTTGGAATCGAAGTGGAAGCAGGCCAGCCCGGACTGCGCGACATACTCGAGGCGATCCATCGTATGGCCGCAGATATGGAGGATGAGCGGACACGGGATTCGCTCGCGCATCTCCTTGTGGATCTCCAACAGGAACTTGCGGTAGTACTCGCCGCTCACCAGATCGCCCGTGGCGTGATCCGGAAACGTGAGCGCATCGGCGCCGGCTT
>JAJDTT010000214.1 GCA_022827025.1 Acidobacteriota bacterium | reverse complement strand
AAAATCTGGCCTCGATTCTCCACTTTCTCGCTACGATCATTTCTACCGCGCAGACTCCTACGGCCATTTCTACCGCGCAGACTCCCAGGTGCTCGTTGGACGACGCTGCCGAGTCGCCACGTTGCGGGGCCATGGCAGATGTTTTTCTCGTGACCGTATTGCAGGTTCTCGGTCAGGAGCGTTCTTCGCCCGCAGTTTCGGGCCGCGCCGAGTGTGTCCCCGGGGCGACCGGCAATTCACGCACGACGGCCCCGATGCGAAGGTCAGTGACGGCGAGATCGAATTGAGTCTGGAGATTCAACCAGAATTGAGGCTCCACTCCGAACCAGTGGCCGAACCGGAGAGCGGTGTCGCCGGTCACGGAACGCTTGCCTGAGATGATCTGGCTGATTCGATTGGGCGGCACGTCGATCTGGCGTGCGAACGACGTTGGAGTCACACCCATCTCGGTGAGTTCGTCTTTCAGAATCTCCCCAGGATGAACGGCACGCTTCAACATGTCTCATCTCCTCCCTGCTGCTAGTGATAGTCCACGACCTCGACATCGGTTGGACCCGGCATATGGTCCGGCCATGTGAAACAGATACGCCATTTCCGGTTGATCCGAATCGAATACTGTCCGGCTCTCGTGCCCTTGAGAGCCTTGAGGCGATTGCTCCGCAAAGCTCTCAAGGTGTCCAGTGACGGCGCTGCGTTCAAGATGGAGAGTCGTTTCGCTGCCTGATTTTCAAATCCTTGGAACGCCGGAACAAACGCTCCATGGGCGAACCGCTCGGTTCTCCGGTCCCGGTATCCGAGAATCACAAGAGGTTCAGAGTATCCATTGTTGACGCTGGACGTCAAGCGTCATGCGGCCAGGACAGGCCGAGAAAGGGACAGTCTTCTTTTCCCCTTTCTGACCACCTGCATCGATCAGGCCGAGTTCATGGAAAGCCTCATCCGACCGGATCGCCTATCTTGAGTGAGGAGCTCGATACAGCAAGGCTACGCTCATTCCATCGGCATTTCCCAAAGCATTCGAAGCGGCACGGCGTAGAGCCGGTCACCAAACCGGGTGCACATCTCTCCGTCATACACGACCGCACCTCCGGCGAACCGGTCGCCCAGTGCCGCTCTCAGCTTGCGCAGGCCTCGGAAGTCCGCTCCGGTAACGGTCGCTCCGGCCTTGACCTCCACTCCGGCAACAGCCAGCGCCCCGCGCTCGATGACGATATCCACCTCGACCTGGTCGCGGTCGCGAAAGTGGAAGAACTGCAGAGGGAGGTCATGCCCGCTGGCTTGCCGCCTCAATTCCTGAAACACGAAAGTTTCGAGAAGCCGACCCAGCAGCGGCCGGTCGGCGGCGAGCAGGGCCGTGTCCGCACCCAGAAGCGCACCGGCAAGGCCCGTGTCGCCGATATGGAGCTTGGGCGTCTTGACGAGGCGACGCAAGCGATTGCTGTGCCACGCCGGAAGCCTCTCCAGCAGGAAGACGCTCTCCAGCAGCGTCACGTAGTTTTCGATGGTGGGTCGAGTGAGTTGGAAGGGCGCGGCCAGTTTGCTCGCATTGAACAGTTGTGCCGTTTGCACGGCCGCCAGCGCAAGCAGCCTCGGGAGGGCCTCCAGCGCGCGGATGCGTGCCAGGTCAGGCACGTCCCGCTGCGTCTGTGCTTCGAGGGTGTTGCGATACCAACTGGCGCGCCGGCGTCCGTGCGGTCGGGCCAGGGCGGCAGGATATCCTCCAGCAACGATGCGTTCGGTCAACTGCTTGCCCAGCCGTTCGGTCCGCCGGATCCTGAACCGTCCACCGAACAGGGTGTCAAGGAACCCGGGCGTTCTGTCCCCGGTGAAACCGGCAGCAGATCGACCTTCGATTTCAAATTGGGCCAATGGATGCAATCGGACCATTTCCAACCGGCCCGCCAACGAGTCCTGGATCGTCGGAATCCGCAGCACATTGGTCGATCCTGTCAAAACGAAACGGCCCGGCAAGCGTCTGCGATCGACTGCGATCTTCAAGGCGGGAAAGAGTGCGGGGACCCGCTGTATCTCGTCCAGGATGACGCGTTCGGGAAGATCGGCGACAAAGCCCATCGGGTCGGCCTGGGCGCCGGCGCGTACATCGTGGTCGTCGAAGTTGACGTACACATAGTCTCGGCGTCCGGGGGCCAAAGTGCTCGCTGGACGGTGGTGCCAAGTCGCAACGTTGCGTGGCCATGGCAGATGCTTTGGAGCACACACCATCTGGGCGAGCGTCGTCTTACCGCACTGGCGCGGGCCCTGGATCAGGACCACGGGCGAATCCTCCAGCGCTTCGGTCAGCGATCGCTCGGCGTAACGTGGATAGAACCGAGGCTCGACCATCGGCTGATTGTAACTTTCAGGTGCGGCTGATTGAAAGTTTCAGCTACGGCTGATTGCAACTTTCGGATGCGGCTGATTGAAAGTTTCAAGCGAGGCTGCATCGAAGTCTGACTGTCGAGCGATCGACGGGACTGTCCCCAGGCCGGATGCGCTCTCCTGCCATGGCAGCCATTCGCGAGCGCCGAAACTGGGTTGTGGTTTGTCATTCCGGCAGGCGATGCAAAGAGTCCTGGTGAACCGTTCTGGAGCCCATGACGGCTCATCACACGGCCCGGTAACTTGAATCACCGGATCTGAAGCAGGTGGATCGGTCTTTGGAACAGAATCCGATCGTCGGATCTTTGCGGCTGATCCAACCTGCCCACATGGACGACGACATCGACGACTCCTTTATTCTCGGTATCACCCGTGTGTCCGAGGGTCGGAGTGGGCGCCGGCAGCGCCTCGGGTCAAACCGGTCTCGGCGAAACGAGCCAACTCTGACCAGACCGAGCCGGTCAGGCCCGTTTTGCGGCATAAGGTGGGTTGGAAAGTCTGATTCGACTGCTAATCTCGTTTTCTTGGCGGTGGTGCAGGGGGAGGTTTTGGTTTGACAGGTGTCGCGGGTATAAGAGTCGTTCCCTTTTTCAAGGACCAATAGCCTGCGGGTTTCTTCGAAGGTGGCGGGTTTGGCGCTTTCGCCATGGCTTAATCCTTGGACACTTGATCCAGCTTCACGTTCAGAAATTCCACCATCTGAACGTCCTCACCCGGTATCAGAATAGCGGACACTCCTACTGCAGGGAAGCGTCGGTCCCCGACCAACCATTCCCCCTCGGCGATTCGGAAATGGCCCTTTTCTGGACGGCTGGTCCACTTTCCCGGCCATCCGAAGAGGCGGCGTTCTCCGTTCAGGTGTAACACGACATAGCAGTCGTGGTGTCGTGAGAAAGCGGAATACCACTCGGATGGATAAGATGTCTCCCTCGAGACATTGAAGCGCCGAAGAATTTCGTGCAAAACGTCCCTGTTGGAAATAATCGCTGCTCCCAAACCAAGAAGGATCGCGACGAGAAGAGAGGAAACCAGTCCATGGTCGTCATTCGAAGTAACGACGTGGATTGCGAAGGCATGATGCAAGTCGTAAATTGGTCGGCCATTGAATTTCGGCAACGGTGGTGCGGCCGGTTGGAATGGCGAACCGGGCGGCACGAGATCCGGAGAATCCTGAACTCCCGTAAAACCGAGCGCGCCCAGTGGCGCATGCTGTAACGGACGGTGTTGGGAAGGGAGATCGATGATGCGTGGAGTCGTTGTTATTCTCCTGACAATCGCGGTCTTGCTTCATGGGTACATCTTTGGAGCAGTTGTGGTCCAGGAGGCCGTCGAACCGGTGCGGGTGATCTACGACACCGACATGGGGAACGATGTCGACGACGCCATGGCGCTCGCCGTCATTCATGCGCTTCAGGACCGGGGAGAATGCCGCCTGCTGGCCGTGACCGTCAGCAAGGACAATTTCCATGCCGCCGCCTACTGCGATCTCCTGAACCACTATTACGGGAGACCCGGAATCCCCATCGGGATCGTCCGAAATGGCCCGACGCCGGAGGACGGCCGATATGTTCGGCAGGTCTGCGAAGCCAGGGATCAGGGCAGGCTGCGATATGCTCGATCTCTGAATCGTCCCGGCGAGGTCGAGGAGGCCACCCCCTTGCTGCGGCGGACGTTGGCGGGTCAGCCCGATCAGTCGGTGATCATGATCCAGGTAGGTTTCTCCACCAACCTGGCGCGTCTGCTCGATTCTCCTCCCGACCGGTACTCCCCGCTGCAAGGAAAAGATCTGGCGGCCAGGAAGATCCGCCTGCTCTCCATGGTGGCAGGCAGCTTCGGCCAGCCCGGGCCGAAGGATGGGCGGGAGTACAATGTCTACAAGGATCTGCCGTCCGCGCGGAAGCTCTTCGACGCCTGGCCCACGCCCATCGTCGTGAGCGCGTACGAGATCGGAATGGCCATCCGCTATCCCGGAGAGCGCATGCGGCTCAGGGGCGGCAGCGCCGGGCTCCATCCCGTCCGCGAAGCGTACCGGTTATATGTGCCCAACCTACCCGACCGGGCGACCTGGGACCTGACCAGTGTCCTTTATGCGGTGCGCCCCGGCCGTGCATACTTCCGAGTCTCGGCGCCGGGGGAGGTGAGCCTCGATCCGGTCGGCCGAACCCGTTTCAAGCGGGGCGGCCACGGGCGCCACCGGCATCTGAAGATCGATGAGCGGCAGGTGCCTCGAATCCGCGAACTGCTTGTGGAGTTGGTTGAGCATACTCCGTAATCCGCGCTCGATTCCCGGTTCTGGCGAACTGAAAAACGCCGGAGATCCAGACACAACATCAGAGATCCGGGGTAAACTAGCGTCGAACGCCGTGGTTGGCGCTCACAGGTGATTCTGGAGGAGACTGGTCCGTGATGATTTTTCGTTGTCTCACCGCGTTGGCTTATGTCGTCTGCCTGCTGCTGCCGAGCAGTTACGCCATACCCCTTTCCGCGCAGGCCACAGGCTCCATGCCCATCGGCGAACGCTTCCAGATTCAGGCGCCCCCGAGTTTACCCTCCGCTCATGTACACGCAGTCAACCCGCCGACGGTGGAGTCCATCTCATCGGGCCTCCGCCTCGACGACGACAAGAACATCTCGCAGGAACGGAAGTACCTGGTGGCCTTTCCGGAGACTCCGGTCGGCGAGATCCCTCCCGGAGTGGGAGCGCTCGTCTGATCGAAGCTCGCGGAGGAGATGCCCGGGATGCGGCAAAGCGCAAATTCCTGGCAGAGTTGGACAATTTCGTACTCTTCCATCTGGGGTCGGACGCCCGGGTCGAAGTCGGATCGGGCGAAGGCGGTCTTTCGGTCGAGATCAGCCATCTACGGGTAAAAAGCTTTCGTCTGGAGATGTCCTGGGAGCGGGTCCGGGATCTGGCCGGTGACGACGAGCTGCTGGAAGATTTCCTGCTCGACCAGTTGACGATCCACCGGAGGTAGTGCCCGGGCGTTCTTGCGCCAGGTTGCCGCCCCGTCGAGTGGCGGACTCGGAACGGTCAGAAGGCCACCAGCCGCGCCGAGCGACGCTGAACTCGAAGTCGAGATCAGTCATCTTCGGGTGAAAAGCGTTCGTCTGGAGTTGGCCAGGGAGCGGGTCCAAGCCTTGGCCGAAGACGCCGAATGCAACCCCGCCTGGATTCTATCCGGGTCATTTCCGGTATGTTCGGATCCTTTTCATCTCGCGGACGAACCTGGATTCCTCCGGCAACCGATCGATCGCCTGTCGATAGGCCCCCTCCACTTCTCGAACCGGGGCCCGAAGCCAGTTGAGCGTGCGCGCCAAGTCCCGCCACGCCCAGGCATGGCGTGACTTCGGTGCCTCGAGTTGAACCACGCGCTCCAGGAGAGATCGGGCCTCCGTGAGGAATCGGCGGTTCGAGTGACGCCGTCGCTGCCTATGGGCTTTGCCTGCCAACTGGAGCTTGGTCTGGGCGAATTCGTGCAGCGCTCGGGGGTCGGTATACACGGCGTCGCCCGCGCGCTCGAAGTAAAGGTGCGCGAGGCTGGCATGCCGCGCGCGCCGGGCCAGGATGGCCGCGTCGATTGCGTCTTGGCCGACCGCCACGGAACGGCTCCGCTGAAGTAGCCGTTGCGCCTTCGCGTCTTCGCCGGCGTTGACCAAGGCTTCGACCAGCGTGTTCGCGACGTGGGGGATCGCAGCTGCCGGTCCTTGCTCCTCGAAGGTCTCCAGGACATGTTCCGCTCGGCGGATCTCGCCGCTCGCGGCGTGGGAGCGGATCATCTCCGAGGCCAGGACCGCCGAAGCGAGGTTGGACGCCCAAGCCGACTGGATACGGCGGAATGCGTCCCGGTTCTGCCCCAGAGCCCGCAGGTGCGCCGCGTCCCGAAGGGCCGACAGTGCGCTGTACTCCGGATGGGCCGGCAGCGTCGCCCGAAACCACGTCCGCTGCTCGTCGAAGTCGAAGCGCGGAACTGGCGACCCGTTGGCCTCCATTGCCTGAAATACTTTGGGCAGGCCGGAGAGGCGTCCTTCCGCCAGCCCCAACTCCTTCAGGAACTCGCCGATCCGCCGGTTGCGGGCAGGAGCGGGTGGCACCTGCGCGTTTGGGACCAGGTGCCGGGATTCGATGCCCGCAACTGGTCCGGGATAGCTGGTGACCTCGAGCCGGCTCGGGTAGAGATAGACCTTGGTGGGTTCGGGCTGGTCGACGTCATAGCCGCGGTGATACACGGCGTTGACGAGGGTCTCGCGCAGCGCCGGCAGGGGATAGCTGACCCAGCCGCGAACCTGGGTCCGGTCCCGCTGCTTCTGCAGATGGGACGCCGACAGGTTCTCGAGATAGCTCAGACAATCACGAAGCTGGTCAGCCAGGGCGCCCCCGAAGCTGCGCTCCTCTTGGACGTTGCCGGCGCGGTCTGCGGCAAACTGTACGACTTCGATCCTGGCTCCCCGAAACCACTTCACCGGGTCTCTTGAGAAGAAGAGGAGGCCCACGTTCCGGGGCGCCTCATGATCGTTCACCCGCGTCGTGAGCCGCATGCGCCGATAGACGTCCCTCTCGTTCGGTTCCTCGAGGAGCCCGCTCCGTATGTCGCGCAGATACTCTCGAACCTTTGCCTCCCGCAGATCCTCCACTCGGCTCTCCGACGCCCGGCGATCGTCCCACGGCACCCGCGCCGTCTGCTGAATCAGGCCCTGAAGTAAACCGCCGCGTTGCTCGGCGTCGACGGTCTCGGCACCTAGTCGAACCCAGTATCGACCCGGCCCGGCGCCGTCGGCGGGAGCGCGATGGGGTCTCATTTCACTCGCCGGAGCCCATACCACCAGGACGAGCCGACCCCCGACCGTCTCAGGCGACAGGATGGGAGCGTAGGGTGGATCCAACCTGTTACACTGACCGCGAATCCACCGTTGCGCCCGTTCCACATCCTCGTCGGGCAAACCGGAGGGAGGTAGCACCGCCCGTCCGTCGCCTTCTTCGACGCCGATGACGATGTAGCCACCGTTCAGATTGTGGTAGTCGTTGGCAAAAGCACAGATCGTTCGGAGTACTTGGGGACCAGTTGTTTGGGGCCTCCAAGACGCCTTGAACTCCACACGTTCCGACTCCACGCTACGGCAGTAGAGGAGATCGTCCAAGTTTATGGGGAGAATTGAGGTCATGGGTGACTTATCGGTTCTCATCAGGCAGTTCGTCTTGGCGCGGACGCTCGATTCACTCCGGTTTCGCGAACGCCCGAACCTATCGGGGAGAATAGGCTCGCGACCTCGGGGGTAACACCGCCGCCCCGGTCGGCGGGCTGCTTTCCTCTGGAATCCTATTTCTCGGAGCCTCCGTTTGACAACCCCGCCACCTCTGGCGTAGAACCATCGTACGTTTAAAACGACTGTTTCACTTGAGGAACCATGCTGGAGACCCGGTCCAGGATCCTGAACGCGGCGGAAGGGCTCTTTGCGGATCGGGGATTCTCTGCGACCTCGGTTCGGATGATCACCTCCCGGGCCAAAGTGAATCTGGCCGCCATGCACTATCACTTCGGTTCCAAGGATCAACTGATTCAGGAACTCTTCGCCCTTCGCCTGTCTCCTCTCAATCGGCAGCGCCTGGCGCTCCTGGACCGTTGCCAGGCGGGCGGCGGCGCGGGGGAGCCGTCCCTGGAACAAATACTGGAGGCTTTCATACGGCCGCCGGTACAACTGATCCGGGATCCGGAGAGGGGCGGCATGCGTTTCATGCGGCTTCTCTCCCGCGCCTTCAACTCTCCCGATGGAGCGATTCGGGAGATGATCTATGGGCAGTTCGCCGAAGTCATCGAGCGTTTTTCCGGCGCGTTGGGTCCCAGGCTGCCCCATCTGTCCCGGGAAGAAGCGTTCTGGAGATTCCATTTCATGGTGGGGGCCATGTCCCACACGCTTCACGTGATCGCCGACTGGAAGAATCTGGAGAACCTCTTTACGGATGTTCCGGAACCGTCTCAGGTGGACGAGGTCGTCGATCGTCTGGTCTCGTTTCTGGCAGCCGGGTTTCGGACTCCGATTCCGTCAAAGGAAAATTGAGGATGAGATTCGCACATTTTCTCTTGCTGGCCATGGTTCTGCCGGGAGCCGCATGCGTCCGAACCGCGGCGCCGCCCGAACGGCAGCCGAGCCTCCCGATCCCGGAAGCCTGGAATTCGGCAACGGCGGCGGAGGGAACGGTCGATGTCCATTGGTGGAAACAGTTTCAGGATCCGCAGTTGGATGCATTGATCGAAGAGGCCCTCCGCAACAGTTTCCAACTCCGGGCCATCTCCGCCCGATTGGAGACGGCGCTCATCGAGGCCGAGATCGCCGGCGCCGGCCGGATTCCATCGGTTGGACTCAGCTTGAACGGGCGCCGTCAGCGGCAGAATTTCATCGGTTTTCCCATACCCGGTTTTGAGGGCCGGGTCCCCCGGGCCACGTTTACCAACCTGGGCGCCTCGTTGGACATCAACTGGGAAGCGGACCTCTGGGGAAGAATCCGCAGCGGCGAGATTTTGGCCGGCGCTCTCGCCTCCGTGCATGCCGCAGACCTTGCTGCGGCGAGGCATTCGTTGGCGGGCCAGACAGCCAAGGCCTGGTTCGCCTGCTCGGAGGCAGAACTGCAGTTGGCTCTGGCGCGTGAAGTGGTGTCCAGTTACGAGGCGACCTCCAAATGGCTCCGAAACCGCTTCGAGGCGGGTTTCGCACCGGCTCTGGAAATCAGTCTGGTGGAAGCAGACATTTCTGCTGCTGAATCTGCCGTCCATCTCCGCCGCGAGGCGTTGGACCGCAGCATCCGCCAAGTGGAGCTCCTGGCCGGACGCTATCCGCGCGGGGAGCTGCGGATTCGGGAGAGCCTCCCCAAGATCTCCTCCGGCGTTCCGGCCGGTGTCCCCTCCCAGCTCCTGACTCGCCGTCCCGATCTCATCGCGGCGCAGCGGCGTCTGTTGGCCTCCGATGTCGGGATGGTCCAGGCTCAAACGGCCCTGCACCCCCGGCTGAGTCTCACCACGGCCGGCGGATCCTCCACCAAAGGGTTGTTGAACCTTTTGAATTGGGACTACACCGTTTGGAGTCTGCTGGGCAACATCGTCCAGCCCATCTTTCAAGGGGGACGCCTCAAACGTCAGGTCGATATTGCCCAGGGCCGGTCCCAGGAAATCCTGGAGACCTACGCCGGCGCAGTCCTGCAGGCCTTCGGCGAGGTTGAGACGGCCCTTTCGGTCGAGAGTTTCCTGCGAGATCGGTTGCTTGAACTGGAAGAATCGGTCGTGGAGGCCGAAACGGCCCGGGAACAGGCCCGGTTTCGCTATCGCCAAGGTTTGGGGGACCTGCTGGTGGTGTTGCAGACCGATCGTCGAATCCTCAATTCCAGGAGTCAGATCCTGACCCTGCAACGTCTCCTGCTGGAAAACCGGATCGATCTCCACTTGGCGCTGGGAGGCGGATTTGATCCAGGCGCCCCGCCGGGCGCCCCGGGAGCGCTTCTCCCGGTGTCTATTGCCGGAGAGACGGGACATTGATCAAGCTGCTCTTGAAGATTGTTCTGCCCATGGCGACTCTGGCCGTTGCCTCGGCGTGGGCCTGGAAGATATTCAACGATCGGCCCGTGGTCGAGACCCGGCCTCCCGAGATTCCCGTTCCGGTAATCCGGGCCGTTCCCGCGACACTTCAAACACTCCGCCTGACGGTCATGTCCCAGGGGACCGTGGCTCCCCGAACGCAGACCACTTTGTTTCCCGAGATCGCGGGCCGGGTCCTGGAAGTCTCCCCCTCTCTCGCGGACGGGGGCTTCTTCGAGGCGGGAGTTGAACTCCTGAGGATCGACCCCACGGACTACCGGCTCCAGGTGGTTCAGGCCGAAGCCCAGATCGCCCAGGCCCAACTTACCCTGGAGACGGAGGAGGCGCAGGCCGAGGTCGCCCGGAGAGAATGGGAGAGTCTGGGAGAAGGGGAGGCTCGCCCCCTGTTGCGGCGAGTGCCCCAGATCGCCCGGGCCCGTGCCGCACTGTCTTCCGCTCAAGCTGCATTGGCCCAGGCCGAGCGAAATCTGGAGAAGACCAGGATTGCCGCTCCGTTCGCGGGGCGGGTCCTTCGAAAAAACGTGGACATCGGCCAATACGTGACCCCGGGGACTTCCGTGGCCACCATCTATTCCGTGGACTATGCGGAAATTCGGCTGCCGCTTCCCGACGAGGATCTGGCCTACGTGGACCTGCCCCTCAGCTACCGCGGCGGGGGCTCGCAGAAACGCCAACCCGTCGTCCTCCTGCGGGCCGAGTTCGGCCAGCGGCAACACTCGTGGACCGGTAGAATCGTACGGACCGACGGGACCATCGATCCCCGGACGCGGATGATCCATGCCATCGCTCAGGTGGCCGATCCTTATGGAAGGGGTCCCGACCCGGACCGTCCCCCTCTCGCCGTGGGCATGTTCGTGGAAGCTGAAATCCAGGGCCGCTTGATGCAGGATGTCGTCGCGTTGCCCCGGGCGGCCCTTCGGGGAGAGGATCAGGTGCTGGTCGTGGACTCGGAATCCAAGCTCCGTTTTCGCCGTGTGAGCGTCGTGCGGCTGGAACGGGAGAGGGTCCTCATCGACTCCGGGCTGGCAGAGGGAGAACTCGTTTCGCTGGCCACCCTGGCTACGGTCGTCGACGGGATGAAGGTCCGGATTCAGGACGAGTCCAACCCCCAGGAGTCGCCATGATCGGGCCATCGGATGGTTTGGCCTATAATGTTTGTTTTGCAAAGCTCTGTGAAATTCGCATGTGGCTGACCGGCTGCGGGCAAATGCCCGGGTCTTGAACCCTCCAGCCCGGAGTGGAAGCTTATGAAAAGGGCTGCCGAGTTCCCAATACGCCTTGCCGAAGAACTGATCCTCCTGATGCTCGACGGACGCACCGGCTATCTGGAAATGGTCCCCGGTTGGGATTTCTCCTGCGTTATGGCGGGCGCCGTGATCGCCGACCTTGCGTTGGAGAATCGGATCGACACCGATCCGGAAGCGTTGTATCTGGTTGATTCCAGCCCAACCGGAGACGATCTGCTCGACCCTACGCTCAAAGAAATTGCCGAGTCCCGGGAAACCTTCGACACGCAGTACTGGATCGAACGGAACACTGCCCGTTCGGAAGAAATCGTCTCGGTCACACTCGATCGCTTGGTGGAGAGGGAAATCCTCGACTACGAGAGCGGCGGATTCTGGACGCTCTCGCGCTCCGTTTCGCGTTCAGGGCACTATCCGATCTCCGATAAAAAGACCCGCCAGGAAGCCAAGACAAGAGTCCTGAACGTCATCTTGAACGACGTCATCCCGGACCCGAAAGATGCCATCCTCATGGCCTTGATGCATACCTGCGACGGTTTTAAGTTCCTGCTTGCGCAAGAGGACTACAGTGAGACGCTCGAGCGGATCGAGCTGATCTCCCAACTGGATCTGGTTGGGCGGTCGGTTGCCAACGCGGTGAGTCAGAGCACCGTCAAACCAAAAACCCGCCGTGTTCTTCGAACCAAACCCATCCCAAAGCTTCGAATCTTCGACATCCTGGGACAGCGTGACTTCCGTACCTGCAATATCCCAAAGGCGATGTACGACATCTTCCGGAAGTACGGGCCGGTCGTCGAGCTGCCTTTCAAGATGGACAAGTCAAAGGTAGTCGCCTTGATCGGGCCGGACACCAACCGGTGGGTCAACAAGAAAGGACGTTTTTACCTTCGATCGAAGGACTACATCCAGGATCTGGAAGGTGCGTTCGGCGCGTCCCGGACTCTGCCGGGCATGGACGGCGCCGAACACTACAAGATGCGCAAGGCGTTACAGACTGCCTATTCCCGTGCCACGCTGGCGCAACGGTTGCCGGAGTTGATCCACTACTGCAGGAGCTCGCTCAGGCGATGGAATGAAGGCGAAGCTTTCCGTGCGACCGAGACGTTCCAGACCCACGTCAGCAGTCAAATCTCGCATCTGATGATAGGAGTGGATTGCAGCCACTACGCCGACGAACTCCTTGAATATGAACATCGTGCGCTGCTGACGCACGTTCAGGGCGCGTTGCCGAAATTCATGCTGTCAACGCCCAGGATGAAGCGTTACGGCAAGCGTATCCGTGAACTCCAGGAGGCGATTCAAGCATCGCACACGCCGGCGCAAAGGAAGGGGAAGCCACTGGATCTTGCCGACGCGATCCTCGAACTGCATCAAAACGACCCGCAGTTCCTTCCCGAAACGGATCTCGTCTTCCCGTTCGTCGCCTCAATGGTCGCCAGCCTCTATCTCGGCAGCGGACTTGGCTTCGCAGTCTATTCCATGGTTCGCCATCCCGACGTTTACGATAGGGTCCATCGGGAAGCCGATTCTCTCTTCGGTAACGGGCGTGTCCCGGAAGCGAGTGACTTTACCCGCGAAAGCATCGACGTCACCCACCGTCTCTGCTTGGAGTCCGCGCGTATGTACCCGGTGATTCCCTGGCAGTTGAGAACGGTCATGAACCAGTGCATCGTCGAGGACTTCGAAATACCGGCAAAAACGCGTCTGTTGATTTGCCAGACCGCATCTCACTACGCCGGCGATCTGTTCAAGGATCCGCTGAAATTCGACATAGACCGCTACCTGCCGGGTCGGGCAGAGCATTTGGTACCGGGTGCCTACGCTCCGTATGGCCTGGGCACGCACACTTGCCTGGGAAGTCGGTGGGTGGAACTTCAGATGGTCGTCAATATCCTGCTCATCGCGTACCACACGAAGCTGGAATTGGAGCCCGCGAACTACAAACTCGGGATCAATCCGTTCCCCACAGCCGCCCCCGACAAGAAGCTGAAGTTGCGCGTGGCTGAAATCAGGAACCCGGTCTGAGCGCGCAGGCGCGCATCGGCGCCACGTCCGGAACCGGATGGCTCCCGCGTGGTGTGCCGCAAATACGAGTAGATGGGCGCGCCGGTGGGTGAAGAAAAGGCGGTTTTCTTGACCCACCGGCGGCTTGGTGAGAACTTCGGGTCAGATGGCCGCCGCTGCCCCGCGCCGCGAGTTGGCCCGCAGATAGATGGCCATCAGGGCCGGGACGAGCAGCATCAGGATCGCGGTTGTAATCATGATGCCGACCCCGAGCGACGCCGCGAAGGGGACCAGGAACTGCGCCTGGATGGACCGTTCGAGAATGATCGGCGTGAAGCCGAGAAAAGTGGTCACCGAGGTCAGGATGATGGGTCGGAAGCGTCCCTTGGCGCCATCGATGATCGCCGTCTTGCGGTCGGCGCCCTCCGCGCGCCGCTGGTCGATGAAGTCGATCATGACCAGCGAATCGTTGATGGTGACGCCGCTGAGCCCGAAAAAGCCCATGAACGACGCGGCACTGATGGGGACTCCCAATACGTAGTGGCCGAGGACGACGCCGACCAGACCGAACGGAATGATGGCCATCACGAGAAACGGTCTGACGTAGGACCCCAGGGAAAGGGCCAGCAGCGCGAAAATCGCGAACATGGCGAGCACGAACCCGCGGTACAGAGCGTCCAGGGACTCCAACTGCTGCTGCTGCTCGCCCCCGAAGGAAAAGGTCAGCTTGGGTGCCGTGGCGGTCAGTTGCGCGAGGATCGTGTTTTCCAGGATGTCATTCGCTTCGCCGCCTGAGATCGCATTTTCGTCCACGTCCGCCGTCACCGTGACGACGCGCTGACCGTCCTGGCGCCGGATCAACGGCGGCGAGGTGCCCATTTTCATCGATGCCACGTGGCTGAGCGGCACCTGCTCTCCGGACCGGGTGCGGATCAGGTAGCCCTCGACATCCGTGATCGCGTCCCGCTCGTCGCCGGGCAGGCGCGCGTAGACCCGGACCTCTTCGCGGTTGCGCTGCACCCGAAGCGCCTCCACGCCGAAGAACGCCGCCCGCGCCTGCCGCGCCAGATCCTCGACCGTGAGGTCGAGCGTTCGCGCCTCCGGCCGCAACGCCAGTTGGATCTCCCCGACGCCCGGCGCATGATCCGAACGGACATCAAAGACACCTGCCACGCTACGAAGGCCGGCGACTACCGAGTCGGCGATTTCCGCCAGGCGCTCCGGGTCCGGATGCGACAGCACTGCCTCCACGGGACTGCCGAGATCGATGAGTTCGCCGCTGAAGGCGATCCCCCGGACGTAGGGGAGGATCCCGACCTCTTCCCGCCAGGCCTGAACGATGGCGATGGCGGACATGTCCCGTTGCTGGGCACTCAAGAGCTTGAATTCGATGGTGGCGATATTTGATTCCGGGTTCATGGTGGGGGTCGGGTCAAGCCCTCCCCCCTCCACGCGGGGTCTCTGGCCGACGATGATGCTCACACCTGAAAGCAGCGAGGGCGAATTGTCCGGTCGATCTCGATCCAGGCGTTCCCGAACCCGCCTTCCCGCCCGCTCCAGCTCCATTGCCACTTCGTAGGTCCGCTCGGCTGTCGTCCCGTCCGGCATTTCCAGGGTGGCGGTGACGAAGTCAGCCTGCACGGTGGGGGCGAAGGTGGTCGGGACAATGCCGGCCGGCACCAGCGACAGGCTGACGGCGAACAGGCCGACGATCCCCGACACCATGATGGCGGGTTGATCCGTCGCGAAGCGCAATGATCGATCCAGGGGGCCATTCACGAATCGGTTCAGGCCGCGATCCACGTAGTGCCGGATGCCGGAAAAGAATCGATCCACGATATTGGCCGGGGCCCACTCCGGCCCCCGCAAGTGGGACAGGTGGCTCGGCAGTATCAGGAGCGCTTCGACCAGCGAGATCAGCAGCATGCCGATGACGATCACCGGCAGAGCGCCCCACACTTCTCCGATGCCCCCCGGGATGAAGAGCAGGGGCGTGAACGCCGCCACCGAAGTGAGAACCGCGAAGGTCAGCGCTTTCTTGATCCGTCGCGCGCCCCGGATCGCAGCTACGACGCCGGGCACGCCCCGGCTGCGTTCGTAGTGGATGTGCTCGGCCACGACGATGGCATCGTCCACGATGATGCCGATGGCCAGAACGAACGCGAACAGGGAAATGGTGTTGATCGCCAGGTCGAGGGTCAGCATTACGGCCAAGGCCCCGACCCCGGACGTCACCAGGCCGGCGACGACCCACAAAGCGAGCCGTATCTCGAGAAACAGGGCCAGCGCCACGAACACCAGAACGAGTCCCAGAATGCCGTTCTTGCGCAGGATCTCGGCTCGCTCCGAGTAGGTCTGCGAGTCGTCGTTCCAGACGGTGATCCCGACGCCTTCGGGCAGGGATGGGACAATGGCGTTCGCGATATGCTCGTGAACGGCGTCCGCAAGATCCATCACCTGCTCGCCCTCGGCGCGGTAGACCTCGACAAAGACCGCCGGTTTCCCCTGGTGGCGGACGATCAGGTCGGTGTCCTGGAAGGCATCGCGCACCTGGGCGATGTCTCCGAGGCGCACGATGGTGCCGTCATTCCGGGCGACAACGATGATCGCCTCGAAGTCGCGCTGATCGTAGTTCTGGCCGATGGTCCGCACTCGCACCTCGGCGACCCGCGTATCGATGCGGCCGGCTGAAAGATCGAGGGAGTTGCGGCGGACTGCATGCGCGACATCGTCGAGCGTCAGCCCGAAGGCGCGCAGGCGAACGAACGGAACCTCGATGGAGATCTCGTAGTTTCTGGTTCCGGCCGTCTCGACGTGGGACACGTTTGGCAGCGCGCTCAAACTGTCTTCGACCTGGTAGGCCAATTCCTTGAGCGAACGTTCGGAGATGTCGCCGGAAACGATCAGGCGGATCATGCTGGTGCGGTTGTTCATCTCCCTGAATTCGGGACGCTCGGCGGCGCCGGGAAACGTCTGGATGAGGCCGACCGCGGATTCGATTTCGTCCATTGCCTCGCCGATGTCCGTGCCGGTCTTCAATTCGACTCTCACCGATGCCATCCCCGGGGCCGCCAGGGACTTGACCGCCTTGACATCGTCCAACGCCTCGACCTGTTCCTCGATCTTGACGACGATCGATTCCTCCACTTCCTCGGGCGTGGCGCCGGGATAGGCGACCGACACTTCGATGGTATTGAAGGGAACGGTTGGCCAGGCTTCCCGCTCCAGGGCGCCAAACGCCACCAGGCCCGCCGCCAGGATGACGAACATCAACAGGTTGGCGGCAACCCGGTTGCTCGCCATGAAGGCGATGGGACCGCCCGGCTCCCCCTGGTAGACGTCAGTTCGATTCATCGGCCGAAATTGGTGCAGGTGTGGGAGGAGTGCCAGCCGAAGGGCGCGGAGCGGTCGGAAAGACCCCCGCCGGCAACGGCGGAGGCGGAGTTGCGGCAGAACGCACAGAGGCTGTTGGAATGGTCTTGGCTGCTATGGCCCATCCGGGACTGAAACAGCCGGACAATCTCGGAATGGCAGTTCCAGAAGCCTGCGCGGCAGAAATCAATCTACTGCGAAAGCGTAGAATAGGTCCATATTCGTGCGATTTCCCGGCGAATAAAACAACTATGCGCCTCAAAATCGTGAAATTCCGGCCTCGATTCTCCACTTTCCCGCTACGATCATTTCTACTGCGCAGACTCCTGGCGGTTGCGACCATGGGCGGGTTCCCGGGCAGGACCGGTGCCGAATGCAAGCGAAATCTATCCGATCACACTGACGCTGCGCAACAGGAAGCGAAGTCCTCGTTCTTTCCTGGCCTGCGAATCCTTCGACGGCAGCCCCAA
>JAJDTT010000212.1 GCA_022827025.1 Acidobacteriota bacterium | reverse complement strand
AAGATTCCAGCTCCTCGACACGGAGCACCTGATCGGCCGGGATGCCGGTCAATTCCTGACGGATTCCACTGGGCCACCGGATTTCGAGCCTTTTGACGGAGTCGTCCGGCCCCAGGCCGAAGTGGACCCGGCGGTCGCTGGAACCGCCATAGCCGACGCTGGTGGTCACGTGGTTGTGTTGGACCCCGCCGGCCGACTCCAGGACCAGCTTGGCGCCGATCCCGTCCCGATTGCTTTGGGTGCCCACCAACTCCACCAGCAGCCAGTGCTGGCCGGCCGGGGAGACATTGCGAAAGACTCTCGCCGGTTCGTCGAAGCGGGTCGCCACGATGTCGACCCGGCCGTCGTTGTCCAGATCGCCGAAGGCGCAGCCGCGGTGGGCGCCCGCCGTCTGGAAGCCGGCGCCGGCGCCGCCGGAATGGTCCACGAAACGGCCTCCCCGGTTGGCGAAAACGGCGTTTCGCTGCCGGTAGGGGTAGTTGGTGATGATGTGGTCGATGTCCTCGATGTAGGAATTCGCCGAAAACAGGTCCTTCCAGCCGTCGTTGTTCAGGTCGTAGATCCCGTTGCTCCATCCACTCATGGTGATGCTGAGCCGGGCGAGCTCGCTGCGGCGGGTGAAGTCGTCGAATATCCCGCCTCCTTCGTTGTGGTAGTAGGGAAAGGTCTCGTTGGTCAACGCGGTGATGAAGAGATCGGGCCGGCCGTCGTTGTCGATGTCCCGGAAATCCACACCCATGCAGGAGAGCATCCTGCCGTCGCCGTTGTAGGCGACGCCCGCGGGAATGCCCCGTTCGGTAAACACGCCCTTCCCGTCGTTTTGAAACAGCAGACTCCGCGCCTTGTCGTTGGCCACAAAGACATCCAGGTCTCCGTCGTCGTCGTAATCGGCGAACGCCACTCCCATGCCCTTCCCCACGTGCCGGCCGATTCCGGACGCCGCCGACACGTCGGTGAAGGTGCCGTCACCGTTGTTCCGGTAAAGGAAGTTCGGCAGCGGTTCGAAGTAGGACGGATGGCAATAAATGCGCACATTGGTGTGCTCCCAGCCGCAGAAGGGGTCCTTGTCGAAATCCCAGACCACGTAGTTGGCCACGAAGAGGTCCAGCCAGCCGTCATTGTCGTAGTCGAACCAGCCGGCCGCGACCGCCCAGGTCTTGCCGAACCGGGGATGGATTCCGGCCACTCCCGCCCTGGCCGTCAGGTCGGAGAAGGTGCCGTCGCCGTTGTTCCGGTACAACTGGTTCCGGTTGACCCCCGCCACGTAGAGGTCCTGCCAGCCGTCGTTGTCGTAGTCGGCGGCCCCCGCGGCCATCGTATAGCCCTTTCCCTGGACGCCGGCCGCCAGCGTCACGTCGCGGAAGGTCCCGTTCGCCTGGTTTCGGTAGAGGCGGTTGAAGTACTTGGGTCCCGTCTTTTCGAGTTCCGGTATCTCGGCGCCGTTGACCAGGTAGATGTCCAGGTACCCGTCGTTGTCGTAGTCGAAGAGAGCGACGCCCGCGATCATGGGCTCGATCTGGTACTTGCGGGGGGTGGCGGAGTTCCGCAGAACGAAGTCGACGCCCGAGGCGGGGCCCAGTTCTTCGAACACTACCGGCGTAACGTCTTGTCCCGCAGCTTGGCCACCGGCCGCCCGGGACTGTGACAATGTGCCCCCGAGCACCGGCATCAACAGCGAAAGGCATATCCGAGGCAGTGGACCGAAGAGGGCGCCGACAAGGGGCGCCCCTACCGAAATTCTTCGTCCAATTGCAGAAAAAACTGGGAACAAGGGTCTAATGCTCTGTTTCCAAATCCGGGTAGAGTGGAAGCCGGATCCACTCGCCTTCCCTGCCCTGGGACCGGTTTGCGGCTTCGATCACTTCGACGCACCGGAGCCCTTCCCGCCAGGTCAGACAGGGGTCGGTCCCGTCGGTGATCCAGCGGACGAATTCCCGAGTCTCCTTCCGCAGGGCCTCCTCGGCGCCGACGGGGTTGCCGCCCGGCTCCTCGAATCGCTCATGGTGCTCGTCGGATTCCGTCAGCAGCTTCCAGTAGAGGTCGACGTGCTGAAACGACGTGACCAGCCGCATTCCCCCCCGGCTGCAGACGGCGTCGGCGCCGTAGACCTGCCGGTACCGGGTCAGGGGATAGGACAGGGACACCCCCAGGAAGCCGGTCGCTCCCGACGCGAAGCGGAGCAGGACGTGGATCGAGTCGGAGAAGTCATAGCGGGAGTCTATCCCAGGCCCGCACACGGCGCTCACCGCCACCACGTCGCCGCACATGGCCCGCATCCAGTCGAGTTCGTGGACCCCCGAGCAGGCCAAGACTCCTCCGCTTTCGGCCTGCCGGGTCCACCAGCCCTGAAAGCCATCTTGACGCGCGTCGAAGTATCCGATGGTGGACATGGCGTGGACCGGCCCCAAGAGCTCCCGAAGCTGGATCATCCGGGCCCAGGGAGGACGCAGCCGGCGCTTGTGCCCCACCATCAGGCGTACTCCGGCGCTTCGGCAGGCGCGCACCATCTCCCAGCAGTCCGGCACCGTGGGCGCCATGGCTTTTTCGCAGAACACGTGCTTGCCGCATCCGGCGGCGGCCACCGCCATGGGCCTGTGGAGATGATTCGGCCCCGTCAGGGCCACGGCGTCGATCTCCGCCTCCTCCAACAGCCGCCGGTAGTCTTCGTACTGGAGAACGTCCCGGCCCGTCATTTCCAGAAACCGGGCCCTGGCTTCCGGATTCGGATCGCAGATGGCCGTTACGTCCGCCACCTCGTTGATGTACTGGGCCAGAAAGGGCGAGAAGTTGCCCGTGCCGAGCATGCCGAATCGAACTCGTTGGCTCATTGGAGACACTCCCGTCGTTCAGAGTCAGAAGGGGTCGTCAAGAAGGATCGACGCGTTCCCGCCACCGTTTTTCAGCGATATCGTCGCCTACGCCGCGCCGGATTGGAAGTCGCTCCGGTAACGGTCGAGAGCATCCTGCGGCGTCCCTCGCATGACGTAGAGCCGGCCCTTGATGCGGCGTTCCTCGCCCGCCTCGGTGAGAGGACCGAAATAGGGATCGGCGTGGAAGCACTTGTTCCCGACGGGGTCGCCGTAGATGGAGTAGGCCCGCTCAAAGGCCAGGGCCGCGACGTGGCGCCGGTCCGGGGACTGGACGATCACGAGGGGCGCTTCGGCGACGGCGGGACTCACAGGGAGCATTTCGTGTCCAACGGGCACGAACCCGCCGGCTCCCTGAACATGGAACAGTTCTATCTTGGGGCCGCCGCTCAACTCGTTGAAGGTGCGCAGCCGGCCTTCGTCGAAAAGGTAGGTTCGCTTCCGATCCGAGTCCGCGAAACGGCTCTCCAGCCCTACCACGCAGAAATGCCAGTCCACCTTCCCCATGGGACGGTCGAGGCCGTTCCGGATCCCCAGGCGGATTTCCAGGTAGTCGCTCCGGGCCGACAGATCGAGCCAGAAACGGCCGTGTCCGGGAACCGGACAGTCCGCCGAAAGTTCCTTGTCACCACTCGTTTGACGCCACTCGAAAGGAATGTGGCGATACCCTTTTCCCCTGCCCTCCGGCTGGTAGGGCGGGAAATGATCGTCGTAAAGGTACGCCTGTTCGTAGCCCACGATCTCGGAGGTTCTGAGGATCAGGCGCTCCTCCGGGCTCATCCAGGGAGCCCGCAACGCCGCACACAGGCGCCAGTCATGCCGCGCCCCTTGGTTGCGGAATTCGGCATAGGGGCCTTCCCACGCATAGGGCCGGAGGGTCAGTCTCGGCTCCGCCGCCGCGCCATGTCCGAGGGCGGCGCCGGGATCCAGGAAGTTCACCAGAGCTCCACTGGCAACATATCGCATGAAATCTCGTCGTTTGACCATGGATCCCCCGCTCTTGAAATGAGCCGGCGCCGAAGGAAGGATATCGGTCAGTAGCCCCAAGTCTTCACCGACCAGCGCCTCTGGAACAGTTGCCGGTACGACTGGTTGACCAAGGCGATGGCCGCCAGGTCGGTCCGGTTGCGCACCACCGGAACATAGGCTTCCAGGCCCTTGCGCAGAACGGCCATGGCCTGGTCCGCTTCCCGGACGGCGCCGGCGCGGTCGCCGGAACGGAACGCGGCGGCGGACCGTTGGACCGCCCGCACTGCCGCCACGTACTGCTGGGCGAACTCCAGGCGGCCGACCCAGTAGTCCACGTACCATCGGCCCTCGGGAGTCGACTTGTCGCGGGCCTTCCTGGCCGACTCCAGAGCCCTCGAATAGCCCTCATGGGCCTCGTCCACGTAGGGCGGCATGGCGCGGTCCTTCAGGTACCAGTATTTCATCAACATGCCGCCCGGCGAAAAGGACGTCGACGGAGGCCAATCTGCCGGGAACGCGAAGGCCGACCTGGCCAGAGCGATGGTCACCGCCTCCACTTCATGGTAGGCCGCCAGCATGTCCTCGACGCACCCCTCGCCGCAGACCGCCTTCAATTGATCCCGCGCCACCGCGTCCGGAGTGATCTCCGGATTCCAGGACGCGCGCGCCAGGTAGGCCAGGGGCCAGTCATGGTCTCCGGGGAACCGCTCCCGCGCGATGACTCCCTTCCAACCGTGACGGTGCATGACCTGGATGATCTCGTACAGAGAGTTGGTGGTGAGCTGGGGCATGACGCCGATGTTGTCGTCGTCCAGGGTCAGGTTCATGATGCCCAGGACCTGGGACGGCAGGTCCTTGAGGATTTCGATCCGCCGCAGCAGGTGGACCGGCTGATTGGAGGGCATGCTCTCCAGAGTCCAGTCCGCCGGCCAGATCCGGTCCAGAATCGGATAGAGCTCTTCCGAGACGCCGAAACAGTTCACGCGAATCCGGGACCTCGTGGTCCCTTTCAATACTTCAGGATCGCGGAGGAGGCGGTCGAAGAAGGAGAGATTGGCGATGTCCCCCTTGAGCTCGTTGAGCGCCCGCTCGGGACTGCCTTCCGATCCCTTTCGATGCTGCACGGCGGAGGTGATCCGGTCCAGGGAGAGCACCTCCCCGACTCCGTACTTCTCGTCGAGGGCCTCCCACGCCCGTTCGTATTCTCCGATCCATTGCCGGAACTCCGGCATGAACACGGTGACCACGTCGGTCTTGGGATAACTGTTGAGGGTCGCTCGCAGGACAGCGGAGGAGAGGCCGAAGAGCTCGGGGTCCTCCAGAGGCGTATCCTGCCCCGGAACCACCGACATTCCGCTCAGTTGCGCGCTCTGCTCGGCGCCGTCGAGCAGCGGCGCGAACTCCGGCGGGAAGTCGATCACCGGAGCGGCATAGGCGGTCTCCATGCCCCGTTTGTGGATATGGTCCATCAGGTTCCGGACCAGTTGCTGTCCCGCCTCGATCAACTGGGGATAGGAGGAGGTGAGGGGCAGATCGCGATTCCAGTACTGAGACACGTCTCCGAAGAGGGACCGGCCGATGGTGTCCGGAGTGATGGGATAGTGGTAGCCGTACCAGAGATGGGCGGAGCTTCGCTCGATCCCCTTGTGCTCCCAGTGCAGGTAAGGCTGCCACCCGAAGGCGTAGACGTTGATCCGGGTGAACTTCATCTTGGCCAACTGGTCGATCAGCGGCCTAAAGTCCGAGATGCCCCAGCCCTCCATGCTGGCCACCAGGTCCTGGATGGTGGGATGGGCCCGCACCAGGAAGACCGGTTCCATCACCACATCCAGTTGGGGAAGCTGGAACGGCCTCTTGGGAGGGATGACGTCGCGGTCGATCAGGTAACGGACACCCCAGCGCTCGGCCAGTTCGTAGACGGCCCACAGGGTGGCGCGAGGACTTCCGCCGCCGGCCACAAGCGCGGTCCGGCCTTCGAGATCGATGGTGCGCAGCACCAGGCCTTGATCGGTCAGCTCGGGAAAGGCGTCCCCGGAGAGCGCCTTGGCGAGAAGGGGGTTGGTGTCAGGCGAGCCCACCAGCAGAACTGCCTCGCCGGAGGCGGGCGCTTCGGTGACCGGGCGGACCTGAAGGCCGAAGAGCTTGTCCAGGTAGCCGCAAAGCTCGCTGGCCGCGAACCGCTCCAGCTCGGGAGCCGAAGGGCCGACCACGACACTCACGGGCGAGGTTGGAGCCTGAGTACAGCCTGGAAGGAACCCCGCCAAGGGGACTAGAAGCAGAAGGACCCCGGCCCACGAACAGGCCCGCGTTCGACTCCCTTGCATCGGACTACGTTTCAAGTCGGGAACCTCGGACTGGGAATTTGGGACAGGCTGGCGGGCCAAGCCGTCTGAAACAGACACGGCCCGCCGTTTGGAAGACACGCCAATTCACCGGTCATCAGTCACCGGGCGCAGGCCTCAGAAGATGAACCTCATGTCCATCACGACCTTGCGCTGACCCAGCGAATCGTGCCACATCCCCCGGGCGTTCCCCGATCCGCGGATCTGGCCGGCGGTGGCGCTGTTCACGGTGGTGTTGGGGTTGCCGTAAACGGGATGATTGAGGACGTTGACGATGTTGGCTCCGAGCTGGATCCGGGCGCCTTCGCGCAGGAAGTTGAGCTCGAACTCCTTGTACGGGTTCAGATTGAAGATCCAGGCTCCGGGCCCGACGATGGAGTTGACCTGCGCATTGCCGAGGGATCCGGCGCTGGGCACCTCATAGCACCGCGTATTGAACCATTGACCACGGACGGCCTTGGGCCCCCCGTTCGGGTCATTGCAGGTTTGGTTGGGACGGCCGCCGAACCTTCCGTAGTTGGCAAAGTCGACTCCGCTCCAGTAGGGCGTCAGCCCGATTCCCGACCTCCAGGAGAAGGCCCCCGTGAAGGTCCAGTTTCCGGCGATCGCATTCATCACCGGGTTCAGGTCGGCGAAGAAACGCTTCCCGCGGCCGAACGGCATCTCCGCGATGAAGTTCCAGAGGATGTCGTGGCTGGGCCAGGGTGTCGCCATCGCCACCCGGTCGCGGTCCAGGTCGAAGGGATACTCGGGCCAGGTGATCCCCTGATCGGTGGCCCAGATGGGCGCGTTCAGGCCCCCGGACCACTGCTTGGTCAGCGAGAGCTGCGAGTGCAGGCCGTTGACCCAGGGATGAGTCAAACGGAACTCGATCCCGTTGTAGATGCTGTCTCCTCCGTTCTCGACGAAGTTCACGCTGGAGAGGTTGGGCCAAGGCAACCGGTCCCGGCTCCACGGCGTGCCGCTGGCCTGAATGGCGTTCAGATTCCGGCCCCAGAGCAGATCGTTGCTCTTCACTCCCCGATACGTGAGCTGCACCCCCCAGTTGGTGGCGATTTCCCGTTCATAGGTCACGTTCCAGTTGTGAGTCCACGCTTCGTGATAGTCCTTGGCGAACCCGAAGGCGCTGCTGACGGTGATGACGTCCGAGGCCGTGGGGAATGCGTGCGGCCAGGAGTACAAGGCGCCCGTGCCGCTGCCGGGACGGACTTCATTGGTGAAGCTTTCGGAGACTACGAAGGGACCGAACGCCTGGAGCGGCAGGAAGCGGGAAGCACCGTTGTAGATCCCCCAACCTCCGCGAAGCACCGAACTCGGAGTGATTCGATAGGCGAATCCGACGCGAGGCTGCCAGTTGTTGGAGCCTTGGATCAGCTTGCTCGGGAACCCGGCCTCGCTGGCCAGAATGACCGGGAAAGTGTGCGTCGGCCAGGAGGGATGGATCCGCTCCCGGGCGAACTCGTCCCGCACCACGATGGAGAGCGAGTCCGGATCGAAGTTGTAGAACATTCCGTTCTTGTCGTAAGGGACCGTGTAGCGGCTCCAGCGCAGCCCATAGGAAAGGTTCAACTTGTCGGTGACGTTCCAATCGTCCTGGATGAACGCGCCCCACTCCCATTTCCGCCGGGCGATGACGGAACGGGGCTGATAGCGGGTCGAGGAACTCGGCAATCCCAGCAGGAAGTCCGCGAAAGCGTCCCCGCACACGGCCGGGGCCGCACAGGTCATGGGGTCGCCGGCCACCTGGGCTCCGGTGAAGATGTTGCTGAAACTGAAGGCGCCGAAGTAGTTCCCCCGCGCCGGCCCGTCTTCCAGCAGTTTGACCGCCGACATGCCGATCTTGATGTTGTGGCGGCCTTCGGTCACCGAGAGGTCGTTGAAGAACGAATAACGCGAATCGTAGGTGGCGCTCTCGTTGTCGAAATAGGTTCGAAGCCAGCCGCCGATATTGATATGGGGCATTCCCGAAAGGTCGGGAACCGCAACCCCCTGGAGGCCCCAGCGGTTGACGAACTCCGGACCCTGCGCGCTCTCGGCATCACCTTCCCAGTCCTTCAACTGCCGGTGGATGTAGACGAAACGGGTCACGCCCAGTCGCATCTGGTTGATCACGCCCGGTGCGAAGACATGGCTGTGGGTCACGCCCGACTGCCAGTTGAAGACGTTGTCCTGCAAGGTGGTGTGCAGGGCGTTGCTGGTCCCGGTGCTCGGGTGGTGACGATCCGTGTTGCTGAGGACTTTGTGACGCACCGCATGAAAGGAGAAGCTGTCTTTGCCGCCGACGTTGAAATCGGTCTTGATGTTGTGGTCGTTGTCCTGACGGTACCGGCCGGCAAGTTGCTGGACGTTGTTGGTGTAGCTCTCCGGAGCGCCGAGGTAGTTGACCGAACTCCCCATGAAGTCGCTCATGATCGCCTGGGCCACGGGGCTGATGCGGCCGGCGGGAATGACGTTTCCGGGAAACTGTTCCCCGGTGGTGGGATCGATGATCTTGGACGGATACAGGGAGAAGTCTCCACCCTGCATGCGCAGGCTGGGGAAGGACTGAGGCCGGGAGTTGGACAGGTTGGAGAATGAATTCGGCCGAGCCCAGGAGTAGAAGAAGAACACCCGGTCCTTGAGAATCGGACCGCCGACATTGAAGAACTGCCGCTTGGCGGTGACACAGGGCGCCCGGCTGGCTCGGGCCGGGGAGAACGGGCTCCTCAACGCGTTCAGGCAGGGATTGACGCCCGCCATCCAATATTCGGCATGGTATTCGTTGGTCCCGCTCTTCAAGGTGGCGTTGAGCGTCACCGGACGGGCGTACTCCGCGGGCGCATTGCTCAGCACCACGCTGACTTCCTCGATGATGTTGTTGGAGACCGACGAGCTGATGAAGTTGTACTGCATGCCCTCGACGTTGTACTGGTTCATGTCCGCGCGGTTGCCGACGAACCCGTAGACGCCGCCCGCTGCCGAACCTGCCGCCCAGATCATCTGTTCTCCCAGTAGCGCGCCTCGCGTCATGCTGGCGATGGGCTTGTCCCGGACCTGGGAGGGAAGAGCCGTGGAGATCGTGGCGTTGCTGGTCTGGAGGACCGGAACCTCATCGGTGACGATCACCGAGTCAGTGACGTCCCCGACATCCAGAACGATGTCCACGCGTCTGAGCAGTCCCGGGGACACGACGATTCCCGTCTGCACGAAGCGCTTGAATCCCGTCAGCTCCGCCTCCACGGTGTAGGTACCGGGCTGTATGCCGGCGAGGCGGTAGACGCCCACGTCGTCGGTGACGGCCGATCGCTGGGCCCGGTTGTTTTCGTTGGTGGCGGTGGCGGTCACCCCGGGAAGCACGCCTCCCGTGGCGTCGCGCACCACCCCGGTGAGGTCGCTGTTCATGGTCTGGGCCGCTACCGTCGACGGCAGCAGCAGACCGAACAGGACCGCCGCTACGACGATTGGCGGGATCGGACCGATGCCTGAAACCTGTTTCCGAATTCGCATGTCAACCCCCCTGCAGTTCGCAGTTTTACGGAATCACCCACGAGGATGAAATGACCTGGACCTGCCTCATAGTTGCCGGACCGAGATGACGGCGGATGAGAGTTGCACGACTTCCGGAGGGTTCTCCGGTTCCAGGTGTTCCGTTTCTGCGAGAGGCTTGCCGAGGGATGATCAGGATGCGAATTGGACTGGGATGAGCATTGACCAACAACCGAGCCAATGGCGGCAAGATGGACCCCCTACGAACGGTTTAGGGTGGCGTGCTCCCCGGGTGCCCGTCGTCATCTTTCGGACTATTCGAATGGCAGGCGACCCGATGGGACGTGTTGAGGACAGGCTACACCGGGCATTTCCCTAATGGCAAGCAACGGAAGAATTTTATTTGTTGCGCAGAGCCGCTTCAGGTCGCGAGAAGAATTCGGCTCCGCTACTCGCCGGGAGCGGCCGCCCCGGGTCGAAGGACCAGGTGGTGGGCTTCCCGGATCGCCTCGCGGTTCAACGGGAGCGGATGGTAGCGTCCCGTCAGCCAAAGGTCCGCCAGGTCGCCGTAGTGGGGCGAGGCCGGAATTCCCGACTGCCCGCCGGGAATCACCGTCAGCAAGCGGTCCGGTTCCGAGAAGTCGGTGATCTGACGAACGGAGGCTCCGGACAAGACCCGAAAATCGTCCGACCGGTAGCCCATCTTTTTCACGGTGCCGCTGGAGCCGGAAACTGGGAATGGCCCCAGGCTGAAGTACCATCCCAGGATCCGGGAGGCCAGGCCCAGGGGATGGACCAGGGTCAGGGTGTGGACGTCTCCCCAGACCCATTTCTTGGGATCGGGACCCCACCGGGTAGAGACGCGTGTTACGGCCTTCCGAAAGGCGGCTTGAATGATTTCGGGCAGCTTCTCGACGCGCGGCGTGTCGATCCGGTCGATCCAGTGTCCGGCTCCCCGCGTCAAGGCCGTTCGAACCATGGTGTCGGGGAGATTTCCGCGGGAACGGTACGCCCGGATCAGGTCTTCCCCCAGCTCGTCCTGGAAGATCTCCTCGAACAATTGCCGGTGGAAGACGGCGAACAACGTAGGCGCGGCCTGGCCCGCGTCCATCACGTAGTCCCAGCCGCGCAATATTTCGAGCGCTTCTCCTACCGGGTCGCCGGCGGGAGGAGGCGGATCGAAAGCCTCCAACACCAGGGGAGTCAACTCGCGGGCCGCCAGCAGTAGAGTATCGCTCTGCAGGCGTTCCATGTCTTCCACCGAGAGCCTGTCCCGAGACGTCAGAACCTCTCCGATTCGGCTGATCCGGTCTACCGGCTCCCACCAGGCGGAGATGTAGAAGGGGCTGGGCGGCTCCACCGTGGGGTTGTTTGCCGAGGCCAACCATCCCCGGGGCGGGTCGAAACTGACCGGATTCTCCTCGAAGGGATGGAACCCGTTCCACTCCTCGCTGCCGTCCCATCCCACGCGGAACCGGGTCCCCTCGTTTCGGCCATCCCGGCGGGGAAAGGCGCCGACGGTCTGCATGCCGATGTGTCCCTCCCGGTCGGCGTAGACGACGTTCTGGGCCGCGGTGCCGAACCGGGACATGGACCGGCGAAACTCCTCCCAGTTCCGCGCCCGGTTCAGGAGCCACAAACCCTCTATCTCGTTGGCGTGTTCGGCCGCATGCAGGGTCCAACGGAAGGAGACCGGCTTCTGGATCTCGGGGAGCAGGTGGTTGACCAGAGGCCCGTGAGGTGTGGACAGCACCTCCAGTGACCGGGCTTCTCCACCCTTCACCCGGATCGTCTCCACTCTTTTTTCCAGGTCCACCCACTTGCCGCGGAACATGACCTGGCCGGGACGCTCGTCGTCCAGCCTTTCCACGAAAAAATCGGCCGCGTCCTGCATCACGTTGGTCAGCCCCCAAGCGATGTGCCGGTTTCGTCCGATCACCACGAAGGGAAGGCCGGGAAGGGTGACTCCGGCCACGTCAAACCCGGGGGCGCGGAGACGCGCTTGATACCAGATGGGCGGCAGGGGAAAGCCCAGGTGAGGATCGTTGGCCAGGATGGCGTGCCCCGTGACGCTGCGCCGGGGAGAAACGACCCAACTGTTGCTGCCTCCCGTTCCGGTGAGAAACGCAAAAGACCGCCCTGGAAAGGGATGACTTGCGGGGGCCGGGATCAGTGTTCCCAGGCGATCGAAAATCACAGCCGATTCCATTGCGGATGGCGGCGATGCCGGTGACGCCGCCCCGCCCGGCGGATGCACCGCCGGCGACCCTCCCTGGCGAAATGGGAAGAGCTCCAGCGCCCGCTCCTCTCCCATGCGCGCCGCCAATTGCTCGAAGTAGCGGTCCATCTCCCATGACAGGTTCAACTGCCACGTCATGAGCCCGATCAACCCCACGAAGTCGTCCGGTTCGGCCGGCTTGAACTCATGGTTCAACAGGGTGAACTCCGGAGGCAGGGCGCCGTCCAGGTCGGCGACGGCGGTGTTGATGCCGAGGGCGTACGCCCGTGCCGCCGAGCGGACCGGCGCACCGGCCCGCTCCAACATGCGCCGGGTGGGACCGTGGAGGTCGATGGTCCGAAAGAGGAGATCCAGACTCAGGCCCGGTTCTCCCACCAGCTCCGCCAGGCGTCCCTGGCCGGCGTGGCGGCTGAGGTCCAGTTGAAAGAGGCGGTCCTGGGCGTGGACGTAGCCCAATGCGAAATAGGCGTCCTCGTCACTGGAGGCGTATATGTGGGGAACGCCCCACCGGTCGCGCACGATTTCAACCGGGTGTTGGAGTCCCGCGACGGTGCGGGTCCCGTCGAGCTGGGGCAGCGCCCGCCGCGCCAGATGGCGGAAGGCCAGGAAGGACCCGATCGCCAGGACCAGCAAGGCCCATAGCGCGTACCGGAGTCCTTTTCTCAAACCCTGCCCCGAGGCCGCCACTGCCGGTGGATCTGTGGTCAGATCTGCGAATAGGGGGTGGGGACCAGAAACCAGTTGGCGATTTTGGAGACCGTGTCCTTGTAACGGTCCATGGCCTTCATCCGGACCCAGTCGGGATGCACCAGGAAGGCCTCCCAGCTCTTCTTGTGCGTCTCCCGGTCGGTGCTCGACAGCATGTAGGTCAGGTTCGGCACGTCGTGGCCGACCAGGACCTCCCCAAAGAAGACGGGGCCCAGACCCGTTTCCCGCATGATCTGCGTCTCCCCCTCGTCGAACATCTGCACTTTCCGGTAGGCCGCATTCTCGTGATGGCTCTCATAGGTCCGAAGCTCGAAGATCCGCGGTTCCCGGCCGGCCGTCTGCGCCGGCAGTTCCATGACGGGGATGCTGTCGAAAGCCTTCATCAGCTTGTTCTCGATGCGGCCGTAGGCCGGGTCGTCGATGGAGGCGGCAAAATATTCGGACGCCGCCTGCTGATAGTCCGCATCCTGATCCAGGACGTCGCTCAGCCGGGTCAAGTGATCCAGGGTCGGATAGGGGATGAGGGCGAATATGGAGAAGTCGTCTCCCGGTTCCTGGAGGGTGAAGACTCCGACCCGGTCGATCCCCAAGCGGTTCAGCGCGGGAACCAGGGCCGTCTCCAGGTAGCGGCTGACCACTTCCTGCTTTTCGAGGCTGTCGATACGGTAGACGCGAAGCTCGTAGTACTCCAGCATGTTCTCCCCCGCCGTTTGGCTTACCGGCTCCTCGGAGGTTTCATTCTCTACCGCCGGGCTGCAGCTCATCGCCAGAACCATCGCCAGGCCCAGGCAAAGGAAGCTCCGCGACTGGATACATTTGGAAATCATCATCTTGGCTCCCCTCCGGCCGTCCCGTCTCTCGAATACCCGCTCTCCTCGACCCCGGCCACGCGGACCAAAGTAGTGACCGCCCGAGCCGGTGTCAATCGAAGGGGGACCTCTGAACATTCCCCGTTTTCGGCGCAGGGGCGACACCGGTTGACAGGTGAATCGGGTGGAACGATAGTTCTCACCGACGTCAGGATGACACCACCGGCCCACTCCAAGGAGGCCACTTAATGAAGTCAATGAGCCTCAGTTCCGGCATGTGGCAGGCTTTCCCCAGGCTCGCCGCCGCATCCTTGTTCTCGCTTCTCCTTTTCTCCGTTCCGGCCCGCGCGTCGCAGGACAGGCAGGGATTCGTGCCGCTCTTCAACGGCCGGGATCTGACCGGTTGGATCGGCGACTCGAAACTCTGGAAAGTGGAGGACGGAGTGATCGTCGGCTCCACGGAGGAGGTGCAGATCGAGCGCAACAGTTTTCTCTCCACCACCCGGAGCTTCAGCGACTTCACCCTGCGGGTCTCGGTGAAGCTGATCCGGGGGAACAGCGGAATCCAGTTCCGCAGCGAGCAGCATCCCAACCACGTGGTCAAGGGCTATCAGGCCGACATCGCCGAGGCGAATTACTTCGGCATGCTCTACGACGAGGGCAAGCGCGGCATGATGGACTACTGGAAGAAACTGAGTGCCGAGGAGAAGGCGGCCATCAACGCCCGCGCCGACCTGACGGGATGGAACCGGTACGAGATCATCTGCGAAGGGCGCCGGGTCCGCCTCATCCTCAACGGTCACCTGGTGTGCGACCTGACCGATCCGGAGGGGTCGAGATCGGGAATCATCGCCCTCCAACTGCACACCGGGCCGCCCATGCGGGTCCTGTTCAAGGACATCGAGATCAAGTCCGCCAGGACCACCGGCCGGACCCGGCGCGGCAAGGAGCGGTTTCGGGCCGCTCCGGGCTTCCAGGTGGAGCAGGTGGCCACCGACGAACTGCTGGGCTCACTGGTCAACCTGACCTTCGACCACCGGGGCAGGCCGGTCGTGGCCCGCGAGCACGGGGGCATCCACATTCTGGCGGATGAGGATGGAGACGGCCGGTTCGAAGGAGTCCGGGACTTCTCGAACCGGGTCCAGCGAGCGCACGGGATGCACTACCTGGGCTCCGGAGACCTGCTGGTGCAATCCAACGGCCCCGAAGGAGCCGGACTCTACCGGTTGGTCGACGAAGATGGCGACGACCAGGCCGACTCCACCACCCTGATCGCCGCCAGCCGGGGACGCATCGGAGAGCATGGACCGCACGCCATCCTGACCGGAATGGACGGCGACCTGTACCTGCTCTACGGCAACTACGCCTACCCCGACGTGACCGTCGACCCCGGCTCCCCATCCCGGGGTCTCCAGGAGGACCATCTCCTGGAGCGTTACCTGGATCCGCGGGGCCACGCCAATTCCATCCGGGTGCCGGCGGGCACCATCCACCGGCTGGATCTGTCCGGCAACCGGTGGACCCAATTCAGCGCCGGATTCCGGAACGCCTTCGATTTCGCCCTGGACCCGCAGGGGGAACTCTTCACCTTCGATTCGGACATGGAGTGGGACTTCGGACTCCCCTGGTACCGGCCCATCCGGGTCCTTCACGCGGTCCCCGGAGGAGACTACGGGTGGCGAACGGGATCCGGCAAGTTCCCCGGCCACTACCCCGATTCGCTCCCCGCCGTCGAGAGCCTGGGACGCGGCTCGCCGGTGGGAATCGCCTTCTACCTGCACCATACCTACCCCCGGAAATATCACGGCGCCCTCTTTCTGGGGGACTGGTCCCGCGGGCGCATCCGGGTCAGCTTTCCGGAGCCGACCGGAGCCACCTACATCTCATCCGGCGAGGACTTCGTCTCGGGGGAGCCCTTGAACGTGACCGACCTGGACGTCGGTCCCGACGGGTTCCTCTATTTCTCCACGGGGGGACGCTCCACCAGCGGCGGGCTCTACCGGGTCCGCTACACCGGCGCGGCGGCCGAGTCCTCCGCGGGAACCGGCTCCGGCGTCCGCAAGGCCCTGACCCAGCCCATGCACCGGTCCGCCTGGGGCAAGCTGGCCACGACCCGGGTCAAGTCCGAACTGGGAACCCGTTGGGAACCGGATCTGATCCGAGTTGCCCGCGACCGGGCGTCCCCGTCCCGGCAACGCGTCCGCGCCCTGGAATTGCTTCAGACTCTCGGGCCGGCGCCTGGCCCGGAGCTACTGGACGAGCTGTCCGGAGATGACGACCCGAAGGTCCGAGCGGCCGCCGTCCTGCTGCTGGGGACCCATCCGCGGCACCAGGTCTCGTCGAGCCTGCAGGAGCGGCTGGGCGACTCCGATCCCCTGGTGGCGAGGCGGGCCGCAGAATCCCTGCTCCGGGCCGGATTGAGTTCCGATTCATCCGTGCCGGATCCGCAGGCGCTGGCGCGGAGCGTGTACCGCCTCATGGACCATTCCGACCGGTTCGTCCGCCACGCCGCAAGGCTGGCGCTGGAGCGGATGGACGCGGGACTCTGGACCTCGTGGGTCCTGAGCGGCAACTTGCAGGATCGGCCGCGAGCCGCCCTGGAGGGCCTTCTGGCCCTGATCCGGGTCCGGAACCCGGGTCCGGACTGGAACGCCGTCCTGGAGAAGATCCTGGAGTACGGCCGCCAACCCATGACCGGAGAGATTCGACTCGCCTACCTCCGAATCTGCCAGTTGGCCTTCCTCCGCGACCCGGCGCCCGAGGCCCCGGGACGCGGAGCAATCGCCTCCCGTCTCGGCGCCCGGCTGCTGGATCTCTATCCCACGGAAAGCCCTCTGGTGAACCGGGAGCTGGAAACGCTCCTGGGGTTCCTGCAGACGCCGGGCGCCATCGAAGCGCTGCTCCGGGAACTGAAGCCGGAAAAGTCCCAGGCCGACCAGATCCACACGGTCTACGCGCTTCGATCCATCAAGCAGGGGTGGAGCGGGGATCAGCGGAACGCCGTGGTCGAGTGGTTCGACCGGGGATGGCAGATGCCGGGAGCGGCCAGCATGCACGGCTACATCACCCGGCTCTGGGAAGACGTCCTGGACCTGCTTCCGCCGGACGAGCGGTCCCGGGCCGAAGAGCGGGAGGCGGAGCAGGCGCGGAAACGGGCGGAGCGGATCCTGGAGCTCATCAGCGGAGAGCCTCCTCCCGAGCGATCACGGATCACGCAGATGAGTTTCGAGGAATTGAGCCTCTACCTGGAGTTCGATCCCGGGGCCTACGAGAGGGGGAGCGCGGAGCGGGGCCGGGCCGTCTTCCACCGGGCCAAGTGTTCCAACTGCCACGTGTTCGGCAGCGAGGGCCGGGGCGGGGGACCCGACCTGTCGACGGCGGTCAAGCGCTTCCGCCGTTCCGAGATCCTGGAGGCCATCATGTTCCCCTCCAAGGTCATCTCCGACCAGTACACGGCGCTCATCGTCGAGGCGAAGGGACACGAGACGTTGACCGGAATGCTGGCGGATGAAAACGACGAAACGTTGACCCTCATCGACGCCTCCGGAGAGAGAATCGAGATTCCCCAAAACCTCGTCACCGACCGGCGGACCTCCCAGATCTCCATCATGCCCGAAGACCTGCTGGAGGCCATGACCACGCAGAACCTGGTGGACCTGTTCCTGTTTCTGGAGCGGGGTTCGGGATTTTGACCGGGATTTGAAGCGCGGCTCCGTTCAGGCGTCGCGATCCGGCACCCAGATCAATTCGGGAAGGCGGACGACACGAGTTCTCCAACGAGATCCGTCCAGTTCCAGGATCCGGGCGCCGGGCGGAATTGGATCGAAGACCGGGCTCTCTCCCCTGGGCAGGAACTGGATGGCCGTGGAGGGGGCGGCCAGAACCTCCGCCTCACCCAGTCGACCCCGGAATTCGTGGTGGACATGCCCGCAAAGCACCAGTTGCACCTGAGGCGCCTCAGCCACTACCAATCGGAGATGCTCGGCATCCTCCAGGCCGATCCGGTCCAACCAGGGACACCCGACCGGAACCGGAGGGTGATGAATGAAGAGCACCGTCGGCGCTCCCGGACTGGCATCCAATTCCTGTCTGAGCCATTCCAACTGGCGGCGGCCCACCCGGCCGCTCACGGACCCGGGAAGATGGGAATCCAGCCCTACAAGCTTCCACCCCGCTGCTTCCACTGAGAAGTTGACCCGGTCCCGGCCGGTTCCGCATATCTCGGGGAAGACCTGCCGCATGAAATCCCGACTGTCATGGTTCCCCGGGATGATCCGGAAATTCAGGAACTTCTCCACCAGCGTCCGTCTCAATAGCTCGTAAGTTTCCCGCTTCTCGTCATGGGCCAGATCTCCAGTCAAGATCACCCGATCGAAGCCCGGACCTTGCTCCTCAAGATGGCGGATAACATGACGAAACGATCGATAGACGGGGACGGCCCGGTGCAGCGCGTCCGGCTCGGACAGAAGATGGGGATCGCTTAGTTGCAGAATGCGAAAAGTCATGGGAATTGGTTAGTGGGCAGTCGCCACGGGTCAGTGTATAGTTTTTCGTTTCAAAGGAAAGACGGCATCGAACATATACGCCTCTTGAATTCCTTCGAGTTCGGATGGAAATAACCTCCGCTCGCTCCTTTTATCGCGCTTTTAGCCGCACATCGCTCTCAGATGACGAGAAGATGCGGTGCACCAACGCCATTGACAGGTTTTTTGCCAACCCGTTTCACCCGAGCCTGAACTACGAGTCCTTGGTCAGCACCACCCGACAGACCCAATGCTCGATACGCGCGTCGAGGGAGCTGCGGGTGATCCTGGCGGTGGAGCCCGAATTCCAGAATCCCGAGAGGGTCGTGCTGCTGCACGCCGGCCATCACGATGCAGCTTACCAGTGGGCCAGGCGGCGCAACTATTCCGCCGACGCCCAACGCACAGTGAATCTGCGGGATGTGGCGCCGCCCGATGAGGAACCTGCGCAGGCTTTAGCCTCGCTGCTCGACTTTGAAGAGTGGCAACTGTTCCTCCACCCGGACCAGGAGCCGTTGGTGAAGCGCCACTATTACGGAGGAGAGGCTCGCATTCGGGGGGCAGCCGGCACCGGCAAGACCGTTGTCGCCCTGCATCGGGCGGCGGAACTCGGGCGGCGGTATGCAGACGGGAAAATACTGTTTACGACGTTCAGCCGATCACTCACAGAGCACCTCCACCAGTTGTACGGGAGATTGCCTCATGCTCCAAAGAACGTCGTATTTTTCAACATCGACCGAGTCGCATATCGCTTGATTCCGAACCCGTCAAAGCAGTGGATCGACCCGCAGAAGGTGGAAGCGGCGTTCGACGCCGCCTACCGGGAAATCGTTCCGGGCACCGCATTGGAGCGATGCAGCAGTGATTACCTGAAGGAAGAGATCGACAAGATCATCAAGGGCCGGGCGGCGACCCGCGCGAAATATCTCGACACGGGCCGGTTCGAGCGCCTCGGGCGAAAACATAAACTCGGTCGCGCCGACCGCGAACTCTGCTGGAAGCTTCGGGAAACCTGGGATGAGAAAATGTGCAAGGCCGGGACGACGAGTTTCGCAGATGTCCTGATCCAGGCGCGAGATCGGGCCCGGGCACAGGAGTCGAGAGAGTATCGGGCCGCCATCGTCGACGAGGCCCAGGACATGACTCTGGTTGGCATGCAGCTCGTCCGGGCTCTGGTCGCGGGCAAACCGGAGAATCGAGTGCCCCGGGACGGCATCCTGATCCTGGACGATGCCGCCCAACGCATCTACGCGGGAGGGTTCCGCCTGCGCTGGGCCGGCATTCAAGTGAAGGGACGTTCCGAGATCCTGAAGACCAACTACCGCAACACACGACCCATCATCGAAGCAGCGAAAGCCGTTCGCGGAGACACCTTGCCAGTTCAGGAAGACAACGACGACGGCGCCGCTCTGCATGCAGAGTTCGAGCAGGAAACGGGTCCCAGCCCGGTCTTCATTCGAGTCGGCCGGAAGGGCGAAGTTCCCGCCATCGCCGCCGAGATCCAGAATCTGGTCCGCGAGAACGGCCTGACCTACGGGTCCATCGGCGTGCTGATGCGCAGCAATGCCGATGCCGACCGCGCCCGAAAGGCGCTTTCCCGAAAGCGCATCCCATGCACCCTGTTGAGGGACATGCGCGAAGGGCGCCTCGGCGACGGCGTGCGTGTCGGAACCTTCGACCGCAGCAAGGGTCTGGAATTTCGCGCCGTCTTCATCCCGCGCATAGGAGCTTCCGTTTTCCCTCAAAAGGAGGAAGGACGGTACCTCCAAAGGCCCATCCCAGGTCTGGCGGCTGCGGTTCGAGAAACCACGGACGAGGAGCGGGAGGTTCGACAGCTCGACTTGGACCGCCTGTACGTGGGTATGACGCGCGCCAAGGAGACTCTGTATCTCGTCGCCGACGAGGAACCGTGCCCCGAATTGGACAAGGCCAGAGACTTCTTCGAGTGGAGGCACCGAACTGGAGCGGCGTCTTGGAGCGGCGTATTTTAGGCGCCGAACCCTAAAATCCTAATACGCTAACAATGGACCGGCCGACCAAATAGCCCCCCTGTCAGCCGGGGATAATCCTGCGACCGGACCGGTTGTCCGTTCCCCGGGGTTGCTATATCCTGCGCCCTTGTCGGATGCGGGGCCAGGAGTCTGCGCGGTAGAAATGATCGTAGCGAGAAAGTGGAGAATCGAGGCCAGATTTTCACGATTTTGAGGTGCATAGTTGGTCTATTCGCCGAGAAATCGCACGAATATGGACCGATTCTACGCTTTCGCAGTAGATTAATTTCTGCCGCACAGGCTCCTAGTACGGCGCGCGCGGTCCGGCAACGTCACTGATCACGTCGATACGACAAGGGAGACAGCAGCATGAAAGCGGCCTTTCTGTACGGAGCCAGGGACCTTCGAGTGGAGGAGCGGGAGCTCGACAGCGACGCTCTGGAACCGAACCAGCTCTACGTGGAGACCCTGGTTTCGGCGCTCTCCACGGGAACCGATCTGGGCAACTACCTGGGCGACTCCACCTATGTTCCCGACGCGCCCGACTACCCGCGTCAGGTGGGTTACTCCAACGTGGGAGTGATTCGCAGGGTGGGGTCGGCGGTCACCCAATTCCGTCCGGGCCAGAGAATCTTCTCGCGCCACTATCACCAGTCCGCCTTCATCGCCGGCGACGACGAGGTGCTGACTCCGATTCCGGACGGGGTCCCCTCCGACGAGGCGTCGCTGGCGTATCTCACCCACCTGGGCCTGGCCGGAATCCGGCAGGCGAAGTACGAGACGGGAGAAAACGTCGCCGTGGTGGGTCTGGGCATCATCGGACTGTGCACCGTGGGACTCGCCCGGGCCATGGGGGCCAAGGTGGTGGCCATCTCCAACTCCCCCAAAAGGTCGGCGGCCGCCCTGAAGATGGGCGCCCACGCCGCCATCGAGTACCGGGACCCGGGTCTCGGCGACTGTCTCGCCGAGACCTTCGGCGAGGAGGGGACGGACCTGGTCATCCTCACCGCGAATCCCTGGCCGGCCTACCGGCTCTCGGTGGACATCGCCCGCACCGGAGGCCGGATCAGCATTCTGGGATTTCCCGGAAGGTTTGACGAGCCTCCCGACTTCAATCCGCTGGACCCCAGGTGGTTCTACGCCAAGCAGCTCACGCTCCTGGGCTCCGGATCTGCTCCTTCCACCGATGCCCCGGCCTCGGACCTCCGCTTCAACATCCGGAGGAACCTCCAGTACATCATGAGCCTCCTGGCCACCAGGGACATGCGATTCGATTCCCTGATCACCCACCGCTACCCGCCCGAGCGCATGAAGGAAGCGTACGAACTGGCCCGGGAGCACTCCAAGGATCTCATCGCCGCCGTGTTCGACTGGGCTCAGGAAGACTAGCCTGTCATGAGCGGGAACTGGATCGACCTGGGCATCGTGGCGTTCTACGCCCTCGGCGCCCTCGGCTACGGACTCTGGGTGTCGCGCCGTGTCCGCACCTCGCTGGACTACACCGTCGCCGGCAGGCAATTGGGGATGTTCGCCCTGGTGGGGACGCTGGTGATGACCGAGTTCAACCCCTCCACCATGATCTGGTTCGGGAGCATCAGCTACACCGCCGGGCCCCGCGCCGCCTGGCTCTGCCTGATTTTCATCACCGGACTCGGCAGCTACGGACTGCTGGTGGCGCGCCGCTGGCAGCGGCTGCAGGCGGTGAGCATCGCCGAAATGTTCGAGGCCCGGTACTCCCTCGGATTGCGCCGGGCCGTCAGCCTGGTCACCACGGTGATCCTGACCCTCTTCTCCTCGGGCTACCTCATCGCCACCAGCAAGACCTTCTCCTCGGCCCTGGGCCTTGCACCGTCGGGGGCGCTGGTGCCGGGTTGGATCACGGCGGACCGGACCCTGGTCTGGACCGCCCTCGTCATCAGCACCACCGTCCTCATCTTCACCTGGGCCGGCGGCCTGATCTCGGTGGCCTTCACCGACACCGCGTCTCTGGTGGTCACCGTAGTGGTGCTGCCGATCCTGGCCATCAGCGCTCTCCAGTACGCTGCGCCGGAACCGCTGTTCCACTCCTACGGATCCGTGGATCCCGACCCCGTTCTACCCCTCCATTTCATCGTCACTCTGAACGTGGTCATTCTCCTGTGCTATCCCCTGGCGCCCTGGTACGGGCAGCGGATGTTCGCGGCCCGAAGCGAAAAGACCGCCTTCGCCGCGGTGGGCATCGCCGCCCTGGCCACGACCCTGCTCTATGCCTGCGGCCAGGTGGCCACGCTCGTCTATCACGGACAACATTCGGGCCTGGAGGATCCGGATCAGGCCGTGGGTGGAGCCATCAACCTCTTTTTGGGACCCGGCGTCCGCGGACTGATGCTGGCCATGCTCTTCGCCGTCTGCCAGACCACCATGTCCAGCATCTGGAACACGACCTCGGCCATGATGGTCCGTGACTTCTACAAGGGATGGCTCCGGCCCGACGCCACCGACGCGGACCAGTTGCGGGTCGGGCGCAAGCTGACGCTGGTCATGGGCCTCATCACTCTCCTGCTCTGCACGACTCTGCTGGGCAAGTTGCTGGTCGTCATCAACCTGTTCGGGAACACCCTCTTCGCGGCCATGTTCTTCCCCTGCGTCTTCGGATTCCTCTGGTGGAAGGCGAGCCGGCGGGCCGCCACCGCCTGTCTGCTGCTGGGTTGGACTCTGGGTCTGGCCGTGGCCATCTACGCCAACGTGCTGGCCGATCCGGTCGTTCCGTACCCCGTCTGGGCCCGCTGGATCTACGTCTACCTGATGCCGGGCATCTGCCTCGTGGGGATTCTGATCAGCCACCTGGACCGGCCCTCTGCAGAGGAGATTCGCCGCCGCGTGTCCTTCTTCCGGCGCGTCGGCGCCCCGTGGGTGGGGGCCAGGGACTTTCGGAAGAGGGAGCTCACTCCATGAATCGACAGTGGACTCGACAGGAGATCCGCTCGGCGCTGACCGGCCCCTTCGGATCGATCCGGACCCCGTTTCACCGAGATGGAAGTGTGGACACCGACGGTCTCAGAAACCACATCGAGCGCAACATCCAAAACGGGGCCGGCACCGTGCTCCTCACGGCAGGGGACAGTCACTTCCACATCCTGAGCGATTCCGAGATTGCCGAGGTCACCCGCGTCACCGCCGAGCAGACCGCCGGACGCGCCCTGGTGGTGGCCGCGGACCGCCGTCACTCCACGAGCCGTGCGGTGGACTTCGCCCGGCATGTCCGCGATATGGGCGCCGACGTCATGATGGTGCTCCCGCCCGACTGGGCCGCTTCATGCACGACCCGGACCCTGGTGGAACACTACGGCGCCGTGGCCCGGGAGATCCCGGTGATGCTGGTGACCAATCTCTTCATCCCCCGGGGGAGCGACTTCGGACTGGAGACCCTGAAGGTCCTGGTGGAGCAGGTCGAGGGGATCGTGGCCATCAAGAACGACTTCCTCGGCCAGTTTGCACGGCGCATGTGCCTGCTGGTGCACGAGCAATGGGCGGTCTTCTCCGGCGGTCACAAGCAGAATCACCTGGACCTGCATCCGTACGGCTGCGACGGATACATGTCGACCTATATCGGCTTCCGTCCCCGGATCGCCCGCCGATACTGGTCCGCCATTCAGGAGGGGGACCTGGATCAGGCCAGAGAGGTGATCCAGACCTGTGACATGCCGCTGTTCGACTTCCTGGCGAAACTGCAGGGAGGGTTCGACGCGGGCCTGCACGGCATGCTGGAGATCTACGGCGTCGCCGGGCGGTGGAGACGCAAACCCCATTACTCCCTGTCCGACGGGGAAATGGAGGTCCTGCGGGATCACCTGGAAGGGCTGGGGGTTCTCTGATGCGGGAAGTCAGTCCTCGGCCGACTGTCCGGTCTCGCCGGCGCGCCACCAGACCCTGCCGTCCTTGATGGTCGCTTTGCAGACCAGCCTTTGAGGTCCGATCAATTCTTCGTCCTCCACGTCGAAGAAGGAGAACCGGCCCTCCTCCAACTCAAACACCGCGACATCGGCCGTGGCGCCCACGCCCAGGTGTCCCAGGTCGGAGTCAATGCCGATGATCCGGGCCGGTTCGATGGTGCCCCGCTCGATGACTTTATCCAGAGAGAGGCCCAGGCCCAGAAACTTGGAGAGGGTGGTGGGCATGTCGTAGACGGGGTACTTGATGGACAAGGTGTGAACGTCGGTGCTGATGGCGTCGGGGAGGAAGTCCTCCTCCAATGCACAGCGCGCGACGCGAAACGCGAAGCTCCCCGAACCGTGGCCCACATCGAACAGGACCCCGCGTTCCCGGGCGTCCCGGACCACGGGAAGGATCCTTCCCTCCCGGTCCAGGATCGAGCCCACCGGGAACCCGTGGTAACAATGGGTCACCACATCTCCGGTCCGAAGGGGTGGCAGCAGGTCCTCCAGAGGGACATTTCCCCCGCTGATATGAACCATGAGGGGTTTTCCGCACAGCTCGGCCGCCTCCAGGGCGGCTTTCAGGACATCGCGCAAGTCCATGGAACCGGCCACACCCTCGTAGAGACGGACCTTGACGCCCAAGGTGGTCTCCGGATGGCGCAGGACGCACTCGGCACACTCGCGGGCATCCAGATAGTCATGATGGACCAGTTCTCCGCGACGCGTCGGAAGACCGACACCGGACAGGTTCACGTACCCGAAAATGCGAGTTTCGGAGGGCCCGATGACGAAACGTTCCAATCCTTCATAGTTGGTCCAGCCGGCGGAGCCGGTGTCGACCATGGTGGTGACCCCGGTGCGGGGACCGAGATCGTCCGCCTCGATACCGAAAAACGAGACCCCGATGTAGACATGGGCGTGCAGATCGATGAGGCCGGGAACCACGAAGCGGCCGGAGGCATCCAACACCCGGGCCGAACCCTCGACCGGCAGGTCCCGCCCGACGGCAGCCACCCGGCCCCCCTTGACGGCCACGTCTAGGAGACCTCGCCGCCCGTTGGCCGGATCGACCACCGTCCCCCCTTTGAGAAGCAGGTCGTAGCGTTCGGAGACATCCGTCATTCCGATTCCTCCAGTTCCTCGAGGACTTCACCGATGCTGCGATCCAGGATCTCCACGATCTGGTCGGCCTCCTCGGCGGTCAGAATGAGTGGCGGTCCCAGTGCGATCCAGTTGGGATCGAACCGCGTCAGCAAGCCATGTTCCAGCGCCCGCTTGCCGATGCGCTTGCCGATGGAGATCCGGTCGGAGAAGGGTTCCTTGGTCTCCGGATTCCGGACGAACTCCATACCGAGAAAGAGTCCCCGTCCTCGAATGTCGCCGATGATGCCGTGGCGGCGGAGCCCCTCCAGTCCGCGCCGGAGGTGAGCTCCCACACTCCTGGCGTTGCCACAGAGATCCCGTTCCAGGATCTCCGACAGAGTCGCCAGGCCGGCCACACAGGAAATGGGGTTTCCCTCGAAGGTGTGACCGGCGACGAAGCCGGGATTGGTGGCCGGATCTCCCCAAAAGGTATCGGCGATATGCCTGCGGCAGAGCAGCGCCGACAGTGGCGCGTACCCGCCCGACAGCCCCTTCCCCACACAGAGGAGGTCGGGCAGGACGCCGAAGGTATCGGCGGCGAACATCTGCCCGGTGCGCCCCATGCCGGTGATGATCTCGTCGAAGATGAGGAGCACGTTATGCCGGTCGCAGATCTCCCGCAACAGGGGCAGGTATTCCTCGGTCGGCTCGATGATGCCCCCGGTGTGGCCGATGGGCTCCACGATGACGGCGGCGACGGTGTCGGGACCTTCATTCTCGATCACGTCGCCGACCAGTTTGGCGCAGAGGATCCCGCAATCCCGGTATTCCATGCCGAAGGGGCAGCGGTAGCAGGTGGGGGGAAAGACGTGGATGAAACCCGGAGCCAACGGTTCCCGCATGCTCCGCCGGCTGGTCAGACCCGATGCGGAGAGGGACCCCATGGTCGAGCCGTGCCAGGACTGGTAGCGGGAGATGATCTTGTACTTGGTGGGGTTCCCGGACAGCCGGTGGTACTGGCGTGCCATGGTGATGGCCGCTTCGGTCGCCTCCGATCCTCCGCTCAGAAACTTCACCGCGTCCAGGTCTCCCGGAGCCACGGCCACCAGCCGGTTGGCCAGTTCGAGGGCCAGAGGATTGCTGCCATGCATGGTGGGAGAGAAATGCAAAACCTCCATCTGCTTGCGGATGGCGTCCATGACCCGCCGATTGGAGTGCCCCACGGAGACCACGTAGATCCCCGAGATCCCGTCCAGGTATTTCTTCCCGTGGACGTCCCAGTAGTGGACTCCTTTGGCCCGGGACATGATGAACGGATCCTGGGCAAACTCGCTCATCTGGGCCCGTACCAGGATCTGGCGCAGGAACTGTTCCTCGCCCATCCTTTCGGGAGGAAAGGAAGCGTGCCCGGCGGGCGCTCCGGACTGTTCCGGCCCATTCTGATTTTGCGTTTCTCGTTCCGTCATAATTCAGAATCCTTGGTTACCACCAGCCTGGCGAGCGGAGAATCAAAGAGGGCACCCACAAGGGGTGCCCCTACGTTGCTCCGACCGGACAGAGTGGCGGCGGTCCTTGTCCCGGCCTGGGGCGCCACTACGTCGCTCCGGGCCGGACTGTGCGGCCGATTCTTGTTCCTTCACTCGTTACTCTTTCCTCGTTTCTCTTTCCTATCCGCCGCAGAAAGCGACCGCAGTGCAGGCGTAGACACGGGCCACCCGGACCAGATCATCGAGCGGCACCCGCTCGCTGGTGGTGTGAGCCCCCGTGGCGTTCGGACCGTGAGTGATGGCCTCGATGCCGGCCAGCTCCATCAGGGTATTTCCGTCATCGATAAAGGGTTTGGCGCCATGAGCCAGCGTTCGGCCCATGACCGCCTGGCAGGAATCGTCAAACGCGCCCACCAGGGGATGCTCCAGGTCCATCTCGAAGGCGCCCCGGCGGTAGTGAAACTGGGCGTCGACCTGGATACCGGGCCGCTGCCGCATCCCGTCGACGGCATCGCGAAACCGTTTCCTCACCATGTCTACGGGCGTCCCCGGCAACCACCTGCAGGTGCCGGCGAGACGAAACTCGGTCGGGGACTGGTTGTAGATCTCCCCCCCGGCGACCTTGCCGATGAAGATGCTCTCCCGGCCGGCCAGGGGATGCGTGTCGCCGGTCAAGCTCCGGTCAGCGGCATCGAGCCGGGTCACCAGGTCGGCGCCGGCGGCAATCACTCGCGGCTGCTCCAAACCTCCCAAAACCTCATGGACCGGGCTTCCCTGCCGGCTGAGGGTCACTTCCACGTTGGCCATGCCCCGGCCCACGACGGGCAATATGCTGGAGAGATACTCCGGCAACAGCGCCGCGTCTCCCACGTACCCCTCTTCGATCAACGCCGACAGTTGCTGGCCCTGGCCCCACGGAGCTTCGTGAAGGTCATGAGCAGTCAACAAGATCCCGCCGGCTTCCAGGACGCCCGCATCCCGCACCGCCAGCAAGGCCTCGCACATGGCGGCCACGCCGGCCTTCATGTCCGAGGCCCCGCTTCCGTAGAGGAATCCATCCTCGATGTGGGGTGCAACGAAGGGGAGATGGACCGTGTCCAGGTGGCCGTTGAACTGGAGGGTTCGACCTGCAACTCCAGTCTCGTACCGGGTGACCACGGCCGGGGACCGGGGCCACGCGGCCTCCGGCCGGCCGACATCGAAACCCTCGTCCGCCAGAAATTCCGCCAGACGGTCCGCTACCTCGGCGGCGTTCTGCGTCGGGCTGGGGATCCGGATCAACTCGACGGCCAATTCCGTCAACCGGTCCGGACGGACGGCCCGGTTGACACGTTCGACCAGGTCCTGGCTCAGTATCATTGCTTTCAGGGTAGTTGGGTCAGGCCCGGCGGGCTCATCGGGGAACTCAGGCAACCGCCGGCGCACCGACTGCCCGGTTCAGCCGGGGCATGAGCTCCTTGGAGAACAGCTCCAGGTTGCGGAGCCAGCTCGCCTTGTCGTCCCAGTCGTAACACATGAGAATCAGGGTGCCGAAGGAGCCGACTTCCTCCACCATGAGCAACAGCCGCCGCAACACTTCGTCCACGTCTCCCGCGATGATCTGCTCCGTCATGAGGAAATCCAGATTGCAATCGGCGTCGCTCATGTTCAGGTCGCGCTTGTACATGGCGCGTCCCGGTCCCTTGTCCAGGATTCCGCCGATGTATTCGTAGTTGCCGGCCACCGAATTGGTCCGGGCGCGGGCGCGGGCCTCCCCGGTGGTGTCGGCCAGAAAAATGGACCGCGCGATCTTGAAGTCCTTGCGATCCGGCGTGCGCCCTGCCTCCAGAGCGGCCTCTTCGTAGGTCTGCCACAAGTTCCGCAGCACGTTGGACGTCACCAGGCAATGTCCGAAGGGCTGGAATCCCCTCCGTCCGGCCGCCTTCATGGTCCCGGAATTGCGGCTCGTGCCCGGAGCGGCGATGGGAGGATGAGGATGCTGGAACGGCTTGGGGATGAAGCCGACTCCCGTCTCCTCGTCCACCTGATCGTCGAGCCGGATGGACCAGAACTCTCCGTCGTACTCATAGGGAGGATCCGACTCCCAGAGATGCAAGATGATGTCGGTGGCCTCGGCCGCCATCGCCGCGGCGTTCCTGGGGGACGCGCCGTACAGAAGCTGATCCGCCGGCACGCTGCCCGGGCCGAAGCAGAGATTGAGCCGGCCCTTGGAGAGGTGGTCCAGAAAGGCCAGCCGGCAGGCCACGTGGGCCGGATGGTGCTGATTGAGACAGACCGGAGCCGGACCCAGCCGAATCCGGCTGGTCTCCCCCAAGGCCCTTGCGATGAAGATCTCGGGCATCACGATGTTCTCGTATTTCATGGTGTGATGCTCACCGATCCAGAACTCGCTGAACCCGAGTTCGTCGGCCCGGACGATCAGTTCCAGGTCCTCGTCATGGCACTGCGCGCGAGGCTTCTCCAGAGGGTGGAAGGGCATGATGAAAATGCCGTAGTCGATAGCGTCCATGGAATGGCTCCCCTTGGCGTTTCCAATGCCCGGCACGTTCACTTTCGGGCGAACGTCCATCATGATAGGTCACGTTTTGCAAGGGCACAAGATCGGGCCTTGCCGGTACGGCGACACCGGGTGGCCCCGGATGTTGTCTGAATTCCATGAACCGAAAGGAGCTGCCGCCATGAACCCGAACCTGGATCGACGCCGTTTTCTGACCGGCTCGGCCGCCCTGGCCGTCCCCGGATTCGCCGGAACCTGGACCGCCTCGGGTTGTTCCTCCGAAACTCCCGAACGCTCCCTGGTCATCGACCACCACCTGCATGTCTTCCCCGACCAGACCGGCGCTCTCGGTTACGACGATCCGGATACTCACAATCGCATCATGCAGGGCGCCGTCCGGAGCCTCTGGGGGAGGTTCGTCGCCAGCCACACCGACCCCAGGTACATCCCGGAACCGGACGAGGAGGTCGGGTTCACCCAGGGAAAATACGGCATCTGGAGATGGCGAAAACATGGTGAGGACTGCTGGATCCGCCGTGGACCCCAGACCATGTCCGACCCCATCCATGAACCCGAGCAGATGTTGGCCCACATGGACATCGTGGGCGTGGACATGGGAGTGATCCAGACCGGATACATGGCCAAGGTCTGGGGCCGGGAAGTCTACTACGCCGATTGCATTCGCCGCTGGCCCGACCGTTTCATCGGAACCACCGACATCGACTACGACCTGACCAAGGACGACTCGCATCTGGCGAGCGAGCTGGAAACCTTGGAAAGAGCCGTCGAAGAGCTGGGGTACCGGGGACTCTGCTCCCACATGCCCAAGGGGCAACCCCGGGACGACCCCCGCGCCGACGCCCTCTGGAAGGCCTGCATCCGGTTGAAAATCCCGGTGTTTCTGGACACCGGTTTCAACTCCAAGGGGGACTACCTCCGGGAGATCGGAGAGATCGAAAACGTCTGCCGCCGGTTCCCGGAGCTGCAGGCGGTGAACGCTCACCAGGGCAGCAACGTGCTGCCGCCCTCCGATCCCAACCATGTGGACAACCCGACGGAGTTCTTCGAGCTCTTCAAGCTGGGCAACTTCCACCTGGAGTTCGGCTACGTCCTGGCCTGGGAGAACGAGGCAGTCTGGGGAGCGAGAGATTCCGAGTTTCCCTACCCGCGGCACAAGGATATGATCCGCAGAATCTACGAGTGCTTCGGGGCCCGGATCATGCTCTGGGGAGCCGACATGCCGTGGGCGGGGCGGGCCTGCACCTACAAGCAGTGCATCGACACCATCCGCCACCACACCGAGTTCATGACGGACGAGGACCGCAGTCTGGTCCTGGGAGGGAACGCGGCGCGAATCTACGGGGTCGCCGGGTAAATGATGTATGGCAGTGTAGGGGCGCTCCTTGTGGGTGCCCTCGTCGACTCGTCGTCTCGGAGAAAGAAGCGATTGGCGAACGGGGACCGAAATGGAGTTATTGGAGCGGGGCCATATCATCGACGCCGGGAATCTGCGCGGGGGCAAGAGGTCCCATTGCTTCACTTCCCTGTGCCGGCTACCCGAAGGACGAGTGCTGGCCACCTTCCGCCGGGGAAGCGACAAGGAATCGGCGGACGGCAACTGCCTGGTCGTCTCGAGTGACGATGGCGGCCGCCATTGGCGGATCGTGTCCGACAGCTTCCGGCCCGGCTTCACCGGCGTGCCGGGCGAGGTGCGGTCGGCCGAGATCATTCCTCTGTCCGACGGCAGTCTGCTTGCTTTTCTCACCTGGCTTCACCGGTCCGGCGGCCGGCCCCTGTATGACAGCGGGGGCGATCACGTGGCGCCGTGCCGCATCATCCAGGCGCGCTCCACGGATGGAGGCGCGACCTGGTCCGGCTACGAAGTCCTGGACACGTCGCCGTGGGACTTTCCGGTGCTTGGCGGAAGTCCGATCCCCATTCCGGGCCGCGGTTGGGTGGTGCCGTTCGAACGGCAGGAACCGGAACGGGAGGGGGGACCGAGCCTCCATTCGGCCCACGCCCTGCTGGCGGAGGAGGAGGGGATCTTCAATCAGGTCATCGACGTGGCCAGGGATCCGGCGGACCGCGTCTTCTTCTACGACCAGCGCCAGGCGGTCTGCCCGCGAACGGGACGTCCGGTGGCCGCGTTCTGGACCTACGACCGCTTGTCGCGGAAGGACCTGGCAATCCACTTGTCCTGGGGGGACCCGGAGACTCTGACCTGGGAACCACCCTTCACCACGGGGGTCCGGGGACAGATCGCTGTCCCGGTGCCGTTGCCCGACGGCCGTCTGGGGCTTTTCTACGTGCACCGCCACCCCCCGGGCAGCCTGCGGCTGGTGCTGTCGCGGGATGGGGGCAGGACCTGGGATCTGTCGGGGGAGTTGATCGTCTACGACTCAGGGGGTGCCAAAGAGCGGGGTATGGGCGCTCGGGAGGACCTGAGCGAGTTCTGGGACGACATGGTGAAGTGGACCTTCGGGCACCCTGCAGCGGTCCTGCTGAAAGACGATCTGCTTCTGCTTGCCTACTACGCCGGCGAGAACGAACGCCGCCTCAGCGTCCACTGGGCCCGGGTCCGCGTGTGAAACGACGCCGCACGACAGAGAACGTGCCGCCGGTCAGCTTATCCAAGCGGAGTTTCAAGGAAGGGCACCCACAAGGGGTGCCCCTACGTCTGCGGGTTCCACCGGAAGCGGTTCATGTCCACCCGGCCCGAGGACCCGAAGCGGACGCCCTCGGCTTCCAGTAACGCCCTTTGCAGGCCCCGGGGATGGGAGGCGAGCCGATCGGTGGAACACTCGCCCGTGGCGCTGACCACCCGATGCCAGGGGGTGCCGGGAGGGCAGGAATGCATGGCCCAACCCACCGCGCGCGCCGACAGGGGCCGGTCCAGGAGGCGGGCGATCTGCCCGTAATTCATGACCTTGCCCTCCGGAATCCTCCGGACCAGCGCGTAGACTCCCTGCCAGGCGCCGGATGCTTTTTCCGCCGTCATGGAGAGGAGGCGTCCTCCGGTTCGATCCAGACCCGCCTTCCGGCCTGGAAGACGGCCAGAACCCGGCTGCAAGCGGTCACGTCCTGGTTCGGATCTCCGTCCAAGGCCACCAGGTCGGCCCGCTTTCCCGGTTCGATGGTTCCGATCTCGTCCTGAAGTCCGATGGCCTCGGCCGAGATGCGGGTGGCGGAAGCCAGGCACTCGGAAGGAGTGAATCCGACCTTGTGGAGAATCTGCAGATCGTAATCCAGGTGCCCGAAGGCGATGTTGAAGACTCCCGAATCGGTTCCGGGAACGATACGCTCGCGCAGGCAGTAGTCCAACATGCGGCGCATGATCTCCAGGCGCCGCTCCATTCGCTCCTCGAGGTGATCCAGTTCACTCTCCTCCGCGGGCGCGGCCTCACCCGAATCCCGCTTCCGCCTCAGCTCCAGAACCTGGGGATAGTTGCACCAGGTCTGCAGGGTCGGGCTGACCCAGATGCCCGATTCCGCCATCATCTCGGCGATCCTGGGATCGAAGCGCATCCTGTCGTCGGGGTCCAGGAACTCGGCGTGCTCCATCAGGTCGATGCCCGCCTCCACGGCCCGGCGCATGGACTCCTTGGCCCGGCAGTGAGCCGCCGTCAAGCGATGGAAATGGTGGGCTTCATGGGCGGCGGCGTGAAGTTCCTCGACGGTGTACGTGGCCACTCCCGGAATGGTCCCCGCCGTCCCGCCGCCGGAGGCCATGATCTTGATGTAGTCCGCGCCCTCGTGGACCAGCCGGCGGACCGACCTGCGGATCTCCGCCTCTCCGTCGGCCACCTCGTTGCACATGTGGAAATGCCCGCCGGTGCAGGTGACGGGGCGCCCGCTCACCAGCATCCTGGGACCCGGGATGTAGCCGCGGGCGAGACCGGATTTGAGGGTGAACCCCACCCGGTTTCGGGCGCCGTGCTCCCGGATGGTGGTGATGCCCGCGTCCAGGTGCTTTTTCATGTTCATGGCGCCCGTGAGCACCATCATCTCGTCGGAGTCGGAGAACATCTCGGCGTAGTCGCGCCCGTCTCCCGACAGGCTCAGGTGGGTGTGGCTGTCGATCAGCCCAGGGGCCAAGCACGCGCGTCCCAGGTCGATGACGGAGGTCTCCGGCGGCGCCGCCTTCAGGATTTCTTCCCTGGCGCCCACGGCGTGGATACGGCCCTCCCGGACCCACAACGCCTGGCCCGGCCGCGAGCTGCCGGACACTCCGTCCGCCAGGAGACGACTCCGGATGACGACGCCGGAAGCCGATTGTCCTCGACCGGCGGTGGACCGGGATTGAAGGGGTCGTTTGTCCATCACCTGCTAAATGCCTCCTCTTCCCGCCGCTCTCACTTAGGAGCCTGCGCGGCAGAAATCAATCTACTGCGAAAGCGTAGAATCGGTCCATATTTCCCCGATTCCTCGGCGAATAGAACAACTATGCACCTCAAAATCGTGAAAATCTGGCCTCGATTCTCCACTTTCTCGCTACGATCATTTCTACCGCGCAGACTCCTAGTCACTCTTCTCTCAGCCGGCGGGCCGCCTCGGCCATGGCCTTGAGCTTGCGGTACGCTTCGTCCAGTGGAATCGGGTTGGTGTTCGAGGGCGCGAAGCCACAGTCGGGATTCAAAGTGATCCGATCGCGTCCCACGTAACGGGCCGCCCGGCGAACCATTTCCACGATCCGGCCGGATGGAGGAATCTCCTCGGACCGGACGTCGACACAACCCAGTCCCAATTCCAGGTGTTCCGGAAACGCCTCCAGAACCTCCAGCGATCCGGCGTTGGGCAGGGCGAATTCCATGACCAACTGGTCGACCCGAAGGTCCTTCAGGTAAGGCAGCAAATAGGAATAGTCTCCGCGAAACCCGGTCTGACGGTTGTAGTGGGCCCGGCAGAAATGGACTCCGGTCCTGGCCTGGCGAATCCCCGAAACGACCCGGTTGATGCAGTCGATGCTGGTGTGGATCTCCCGCTCCACCGCTTCGAAATGGCTCCGGTAGCCTTCGTCCACGAAGAGCGAGAGCCAGGGATCGTCCAGTTGGATGAAGTAGACGCCCAAGGCCTCCAGCTCCCGGGCTTCCCGGCGCAGGACCGGAATGATGTCGTCCAGGAAATCCTGGCGTGTCGGATAGGCCTCCCGAGAAAAGTCGGGGTGCCAGAGGCGCCGGGCCAGAATGTAGGGCGAGGGCAGGGTCACCTTGACCGGCAGCGACGTGTGGGCCATCAGAAACCTGGCCTCTTCCAGGACCACCGGTCGACCGGCCTCGATGGGCCGGACCACCGCCGGATAGCGAAGAGGAGACTCGGCCTGGGAGGGGGCCACCACGCGCCGGGCCCGGCTGTCGTAGAACCGGCCGTCGTCCAGAATCGCAAAGCCGTCCAGCAGGTCCCTCTCGAATCCTCCCACCCGCTGGGCAAAGATCTTGACGTAGCTTTCGCGCCGATACTCGCCGTCGGTGATGATGTCGACCCCGGCCATTTCCTGGAGTTGGATGGCGTAGAGGACCGCGCTGTCCAAGCGGGACTGGAAGGTCTCCGGATCGACCTGTCCCGCGACTTCCCGGGCGAAGAGGTCCATGACCCATTGGGGTCGGGGAAGGCTGCCGACGACAGAGGTGGGAAACAGCGATGGCGGCCGCGTCATGGATTTACGAAACTACCAGCTTTGGGCGACTAAATCCCCCGGTTCCAGCAACGTTCCGGTTTCCGGATCGGGTTCCGGTCCCGGCGCTTACGATCTTGCCGCAGAAACCCTGAGATCGGTCCCGGACCGGTGGGTATCCTGTCCCGCATTTCTCATCAGGTCGCTATGCATATGATGAAAAACTATCTGTTTCTGAGCAGTTCCGCGGATTTTTCCAAGGATTTTCCGGGACAGACTGCGCGCTCGCGCGCGCCCCCTTCTTAGTAACTTCAATTCCCGATGACCGTAGGGGCGCCCCTTGTGGGTGCCCTCCGGGGTCGCATCGTTCCCCGGCACCCGGTCCGGTCGGGACCGGGTCGTTCGTCAGACCGCAACGCGGACAGGCAGCGTCGCCGACACCATCACCGCCCAGTTTCTGGTCGGATCATGCCGGGGGGCCGGCGGTGGGGGACTTCTTAGT
>JAJDTT010000225.1 GCA_022827025.1 Acidobacteriota bacterium | reverse complement strand
TTCAATTCCCGATGACCGTAGGGACACCCCTTGTGGGTGCCCTCCGGGGTCGCATCGTTCCCCGGCCGAGCCGTCGCGCCACCCCCCGGCCCAGTAGGGACCGAGTCGTTGGACATCGGCAACGCGGTGGGCGCCGCTGATGGACCATCCCCGCCCAGTTTCTGGCCGGATCATGCCGGAGGCCCGGCGGTGGGGGACTTCTGAGAAATGCGGGTTAATCGCCGGAGACGCGCCCGGGTGAGGTCAATCTCGGATTTCGGCGTCTGAATACCCGTTTTGGATTTCTTCAGAAAAGCGTGCAGCACCCACAGCCTTTTTGCGATCTCGGTGACATATACGACTCTCCAGGCATTCCTTCGGTGACGCACTGCGATCTGCATCACACCGGGGCCCAGACCTCTGAGTGGTTTTGTAATATCCGCCTTGCCGCCTTCCGCGGCGATCGTCAGCGCCGTGTTGACACGGTCCCGGACAGCCTCCGGGGAGCGTTCATACGCTTCTCGAACGGTCAACGGGAGTCGCAACTACCAGTCGCCAACGGATCTCGGGTCGGGGGACTTGACGTCCCCCTCCGCTATGGGGGACTAAAAGTCCCCCCTCCGGTCTTACTCTCCGGGTGTTTCCAGTCGGGAAAGAACCCGCTTCCGGACCCAGGCCGGATCCCACCACTCGATGGGGTTGACGTGGGTCCCATGGAGAACCATCGTGAAGTGCAGGTGGTCTCCACCCGCCAGACCGGTCTGTCCGGTCCTTCCCAGGGATTGCCCCTTTCGAACCTCGTCTCCCAATCCCACGTCGAAACGGCTCAGGTGGGCATACAGCGACTGCAGTCCCAGACCGTGGTCCACGACCACCGTGTTGCCGTAGATCCCCAGATAGTCGGCAAAGATGACGACTCCGTCGTTGGAGCACTCCACCGGAGCCTGAGCCAGTGAGGCCAGATCGAAGCCCAGGTGAGTCTGCTCGTCCACCTTCTTCCCCTGGTAGAAGTAGGAGCGGAAATCCGCGAAGAACGATTCGACCTGCGAGTTGCTCAACTGCAGAAACTCCTCGGTCCAGAGGGGAGTCGCGGCGGTTTGGGCAGCCAACTCGGCGATCTGCCGATTGTTGACCCGGCGCAACGATCCGTTCACCTCCAGGAACGTCTCCAGGGGAGTGGAGGTTGCCCGGACCTCCTCGCTACGTTCCACGATGGACGGCAGAACCCGCTCGATGAAGCGGTCCGAGATATTGATGTTCCGGTTTCGGAAACGCCCCGGGAATACCTTCTTCCAGAAGTTTTCCCGGCCTCGGTTACCGGCCGCATCCTGGGCCCAGACCGTCATGGGCGTTTCTCTGTTCTGGTCGTGTCCCAGAGCGAAAAGACAGACGTGGACACCCTCTTCCCCGGAGGGGGCGGGGTACCCGGCGTAGATCCGGTCCCCCACCTGGATTCCGCTGGAGTCGACCGGTTCGGACACCCGGTAGCGGACGGCTGCGGACCCGCCCTGACGGATGTAGTGCTGGTTGGAGAGAACGTCGATTCGGGGAGGCGTCCGGTCCAGACGGAAGGTCTCCTGCTCAACCGTCTCCCGTGACCAGAGTCCCAAACTCGCGTGGTCCTGAACTTGCATCTCCAGCGTGAACGAGCCTTCTTTCAGGTCTTCACGCGGTGCCATATCGGACGGTCGGAGCACCAGCCGGCGCTCGAGAGTCCCGTCCGTCCAGAGGAATCCCGCCTCGTCGATACTCTCTTCGTGCACCACCAGATCTCTTCCCTGCTGGCGGAGCAGGAGCCGTAGCGACTTGAGGCCCCGGCCTTGATCCCGGACCTCGACCTGGATCTCCGTCTTGGGTCCCACGATTCGGGGCGGGTCGATCCAGGCAACTTCGGGAGGCGACGAGTCCCAGGTGGCGACGGCCCAACCGGCCGCAACGCCCACCAGCAGAATCAATATCACCGCCAATGGCTTCATACTTGAATTCTCCCTTTATCATCCCGTAGAAGCCTGACAGAAGCCCAACGGCATCCGGCTCGATTATGGCCCGGCGGGTCCAATTGACAGTGTCCGACCCCCCGACTAAACTCCCGGCCATGAGTGTTCAGGAGCGATCAGGATTGAAGATTTCACAGCGGCTCATGCAGCTTCAGGAGTCGGCGACCATCGCGGTCAGCAACCGGGCAGCCGAGTTGCGCCGAGCGGGAGTCGACGTGGTGAGTCTGGGAGCCGGAGAACCCGATTTTCCCACTCCCGCTCACATCCGGAAGCACGCGCTGGATTGCATTGAAGCGGGAGAGACCAAGTACGCCAAACCCGCGTCGGGAGTTCCCGAGGCCAAGGCGGCAGCGGTCGAGAAACTTCGCCGGGAGAACTCGCTGGAGTATTCTTCCTCGCAAATTCTGGTCACCGTCGGCGGCAAGGAGGGCCTCTGGCTCGCCTTCGCCACCCTCCTGGACCCTGGAGACGAGGTCATCATCCCCGCGCCCTACTGGGTTTCGTATCCGGAACAGGTCAAGATCGCCGGCGGCGTCCCCGTCTTCGTGAGTGCGACGGTGGATGCCGACTTCAAGATCACCCCCCAACAGCTCCGGGACGCGCTGACGCCTCGAACCGCGGCGGTCATCTTCAACTCTCCCAGCAATCCCAGCGGGACCGTCTACAGTCCGGAAGAGACGGACGCGTTGGCCGAGGTCCTGGCCGACCGGGACGACGTGGCGGTCATCAGCGACGAGATCTACGACCGGCTCCTCTACGGCGGCCGGACCTACAAGAGCTTCGCGGCCACGTCCTCTCACGCCTACGAGCGGACCCTGACCTTCAACTCCATGTCCAAGACCTATGCCATGACCGGGTGGCGCATCGGCTACGTGGCGGGACCCCAGGACCTGATCCGCAACCTGGGCAAGCTCCAGTCGCAGACCACCAGCGGCGCCGCGACCTTCACCATGCACGCCATGGCCGCGGCCCTCACCGGCGATCAGGACTGCGTCGAAGAGATGCGGTCCGAGTTCGAGCGGCGCGCCAAGGTCCTGCACGCCCGGCTCAATGCCATCCCCGGGGTGGTCTGTCCCGAACCCGCCGGAGCCTTCTACGTGTTTCCCGACGTCTCGGCGACCTATTCCCGCCTCGGGGTCTCGGGTTCGGTCGAGTGGACCACGCGGCTGCTGGGGGAAGCGCACCTGGCCGTGGTGCCTGGCGCCGCTTTCGGGTTGGACAGTTGCGTGCGGCTCAGTTTCGCCACGGGCATGGACGTGATCGAAGAGGGTCTGGACCGATTGGAACGGTTCCTCGGCTGACCAGTGCCGGGAGCCGGGGATCGATCCCCGGGCCGTAGAGCTCAGCCGTCCCAGTCCTCGTCCGCCGGATACACCGACGCAGCCTGCTCCACCACCGGCTCACCGTCGAACCAGTTGCGGGTCGCGTGCTTCCAGCGCAGAAAGTGGGGAGCCTGGCGATGGGCTTCCAGCGCCTCCTCGTCCCGGTAGACCTCGTAGAGAAAGATCCGGTTCGGGTCGTCCGGATCCTCCAGCACGTCGAATCTCAGGCAACCCGGCTCGTCCTGGACCGAGTGACTGGCATCGTCTAGCATGGCCTCCATGAAAGCCTCCCGATGCGGAGGCTGAATCCGGATCGTGACCAGAAGAGCGACCATGGCATGTCCTCCTTTTCTCCAATTCTCATGGCTGAATTTGCCCCCAGCGAGAGCCGTATCATGACCAACCCGATCGCCGTTCTCAACGTCCTGCTTCTTTTGGCCGCACCTCTCGCCCAGCCCCTGGCGGCGCAAGCGCTGGTGGTGGGAGACCAGAAGCAGTTGTTCATCGACCACCGCTTCATCGAATCCAGCGACGGAATCACCCTCCGCATGAACCCGCCGTACCAGACTGGCGAGCCTCTGGTCGTGGCGGACCAGCCCTGGGAAGAGGGCGCGAATATCCACGTCTATTGCAGCGTGATGAAGGAAGAGGGTCCTGGGGGGCCTCGTATTCGCCTCTGGTACGACCTGATCACCGGCCAGGGGCGGCCCGGTCAGGGTTTCCGGGGCCTTTGCTACGCCGAGTCGAAGGACGGCATTCATTTCGATAAGCCGGTGTTGGGACTGGTCGAGAAGGACGGCTCCCGGGAGAACAACCTGGTCATGCCCACCGACCTTTCGGTGATGACCGTGGGCGGCGGTTCGGTGGCCAGGGACGACAATCCCGCCACGCCGCCGGAAAAGCGGTACCGGAACTGGTCCAAGCTCTACACCCTTCCGGGAACGCGAAAAGGGGGGAACGCCTTCTGGTACTCGGAGGACGGCCTTCGCTGGCACCTGGAGGAGACGCTCCCCACCGGACTGCGGGCCGCCGACACGCAGCCCAGTTGGTTCTGGGATCCCACCATCGGCCGCTACCGGGGCTACAGCCGGGAAACGCATCCCCGGATGGTCGGGTACAACGAATCGGACGACATGACCCACTGGGAGAACTTCGAGATCGTCGTCTTCCCCGATGCCCGGGACCTGGCGCCCCTGGTCGATTTTCTGCCCCGGCGCCGGCAGTCGCGCGCCTCCGAGAAGGCCCACCAGGTGGAGACCGTCTTCGGACCCGGCTACACCGTCGTCGGTCCCTTGCCGCTGGACTTCTACGGGACCGGCGTCTTTCGCTACGCGGAAGCCCAGGACGCCTACTTCGCCATGATTCCCATCTACTATCACTACCGGCATATGCATCCCACGACGGCCGACGTCCAGTTGGCGGCGAGCCGGGACGGCCGGAATTTCCGGCGCCTGGGCGAGCGCCGGTCGTTCCTGCGACTGGGTCACGCCGGCAGCTTCGGGTCCAAGTGGGTCTGGGGCATGCCCCGCCCCATTCGCATGGGCAACGAGATCTGGATTTACTACGTGGGGATCAACTGGGACCACGCCTCCCGCGTCGACCCCGATCCCGGCGGGCGCCGTTCCGCCGTCTCCAGAGCGGTCCTCCGCCTCGACGGGTTCGTCTCGGCGGACGCCGGGTACCGGGGCGGCTGGCTGGCGACGCCTCTCATCCGGTTTGCCGGCGGCAGGCTGGAGTTGAACCTGGATACCAGCGCCGGCGGCGAAGCGCGGGTGGAGATCCAGGACCCTCAGGGCCGGCCCATTCCGGGGTTTGCGCTGGAAGATGCCGACCCCATGAACGGGAACAACGTCGCCTTCCCGGTTTCGTGGAAGGGCAGCACGGACGTGTCGACCCTTGCGGGCCGGGAAGTCCGGCTGCACATCAGTCTCAGGAATTCCAAGCTCTACGCCTTTCAATTCGTCCGCCGCTAGTGTGCCGCCCCGCAAATACATGTGTTCGTAACGGATCGAGCCTCGATTTCGAATTTCCGTAGGGGCACCCCTTGTGGGTGCCCTCTTCGGTCCAAGCCACGCCAGGAGGGGCGACATCCTTGTCGCCCACTGGGAGGGGCGTGTGGAGGGGCGACTTTCCAGTCGCCCACTGGGAGGGGCGTGTTTCAGCCGCCCCGTATTCTTTCGCCGTATTGTCATTCTGGAGACCGGGGCGTGAAACACGCTGGTCCCAGGTCGGCGCCTGAACGCCGCTCCCTCGCCTTCGTCATGAAACCGGGCGGGCGACCACAAGGGTCGCCCCTACGTCTAACTGAGGGACAGTCCGTTAGCGTGGTGGTTTGAAAATGGGACCGGGAGTGATATATCAGAGGGGACAAGGCCGTCCCGGATTCGGGGCCGGAGCCGCCGTTCGGAAGGGAGTTCCAGGATGTCGTTTCCCAGAATGTTGCGTTTGAGTCAGAAGTTCGAAGGGCCGGAACTCGCCGACGTGGAGCAGGAAACCCGCTCGCAGTTGGCCGCGCTCGAGCTCGGAAACAAGATTCGGCCCGGGGAGAGCGTCGCCATCACGGCCGGCAGCCGCGGGATCGCCAATATCGCCTCCATCATCAAGGCGGCGAGCCGGCAGCTCAAGGATATCGGTGCGGAACCCTTCGTGGTGCCGGCCATGGGCAGCCATGGCGGGGGTACCGCCGAGGGACAGCGGGAGATCCTTCACAGCTACGGCGTCACCGAGGAATACACCGGTGCCCCGATCCGCTCCTCCATGGAGACGGTCATCGTGGACACCACTCCCCAGGGGATTCCCGTCCATTTCGACCGCCATGCCTACGAGGCGGATCACGTCGTCGTCTGCGGCCGGGTCAAGCCCCATACCGGTTTCGTCGGTCCCATCGAGTCGGGCCTCCACAAGATGATGCTCATCGGCCTGGGCAAGCATCGGGGCGCCAAGATCTACCATCGCGCCATCAAGGACTTCAGCTTCCTGGAGATCATCCTGGCCGTCGCCGACGTCATCCTGTCCAAGTGCCGCGTCGCCGCGGGGCTGGCCATCGTGGAGAACGCCTACGATGAGACCGCGCTCATCGAGGCGGTCGCCCCGGACCGGTTCTTCGAGCGGGAAAAGGAGCTTCTCAAGCTCGCCCAACTCTGGATGCCGCGTCTTCCCTTCCCCGAAGTGGACCTCCTGGTGGTCGACGAGATCGGCAAGAACATCTCGGGATCAGGCATGGACACCAACGTCGTGGGGCGCAAGTTCAATGACCACGGTGCCACCGAAGACGATACGGTCAATTGCAAGCGCATCTTCGTGCGCGGACTGACCCGCGAGACCCATGGCAACGCCTGCGGCATCGGCATGGCCGAGGTGACCAACCAGAGGACCGTGGACCAGGCGAACCTGGTGGCCACCCGGATCAACGCCCTCACCGGAGGACATCCGTCCGCGGCCGCGGTTCCCATCGCCTTCGAGTCGGATCAGGAAGCCATGCTCGCCATCCTGGAGACCGTGGGTCTGGTCGATCCGGTGGACTCGGGGATCATCCAGATCGCCAACACGCTCAAGCTGGGCGAGGTCCTGGTCAGCGAGAAGTACTCGCCCGAGGTCCGGGAACGCTCCGATCTGGACGTGATCGCGGGTCCCGACGCCATGGCGTTCGATGTCAACGGCAACTTGGCGCCGGTGGCCATGTAGCCGTTCCGCAACTCCCGCCAATTTCTCAGAAGTCCCCCACCGCCGGGCCTCCGGCATGATCCCGCGAGAAACTGGGCAGGATTGTCCATCAGCGGCGTCTACCGCATTGCCGCTGTCGAACGACTCGTAGGGGCGACCCTTGTGGT
>JAJDTT010000167.1 GCA_022827025.1 Acidobacteriota bacterium | reverse complement strand
CAGCGTCACCATCATCCTGCTTGCGGTGGCGATGGGATACCTGACCAACGCGATCCTGCCCCAGATCCCGGCCACGGCGCTGGAGGGTTCCGCGGCCGGCGCTCCCGCCAACCTGGAACTTCTATGCCTGGCCCTGCTGGCGGGCCTCTACACGTTTTCGCTGCTGAAACGGGGCGTCAGAGGATTCGTCGGAGAGATCTCCCTCAGGGGCCACCACGGTTAACGCCGGCCAAGCATCTTCGATTAACTCGATATTGTTGAAACCACGAACCTCGTCCTCGATTCCTGCCGTGTAGGAATCACACGTGGCGGACCTGAGGCGCCGCGGTCGGCACTCGTGACATTGATATGAGAATTCATTATCATTTGTAACTCAGGCACTCACATGATGCTTTTCCGTCCCGACCGCCGACGCTAAACCATGAAGACCTTTCTCGCAACGGCCCCGTCGAGCGCGTATCTGGCTACCGGATCGCGAATCGCGGCATGCGCTGCGGTCTGGTGTAGCCTGCACTGCGCGCTCACGCCGTTCCTGGTCGCGGCGATACCCGCGCTTGCGCTCTCCGAAGGCGTCGAACGAGCCGTGTGGGTCGGGACGGTCGGTCTCGGCGCGGTAATGCTCGTGCTGGGCTCGGCTTGCCGGAACGCCGCCGTGGTCCTCACCTTCATTGGGGGGGCTGCACTCTGGGCGGCCTCCCTTGCCGGTTACCTCGATCCGCTGCCCGAGAACGTCACGTCGGCTGCCGGCAGCCTGATCCTCGCAGGCGCCCTGTTGCAGAGCGCCCGTGTCTGCCAGGCGAACGCGTGCGCGGTATGCGCCGACGCGGAGCAGGCGGATCGCGGAGGGTGACGACGACCGTCGGCGGTGGGTCGCTCGTCCGGACATCGACATCGTTGGTCACGGAATGATGCCATCCTTCACGCCCACTTCGGTGCAACGAGACACCCGTCAGCGCCGCACCATACGCAGCGTATTCATGAACGCCGGGCGGCCCCTCACGGCCGGAGAGGCCCTCGAGGAGTCTGCGCGGTAGAAATGATCGTAGCGAGAAAGTGGAGAATCGAGGCCAGATTTTCACGATTTAGAGGTGCATAGTTGTTCTATTCGCCGAGAAATCGGGGGAATATGGACCGATTCTACGCTTTCGCAGTAGATTAATTTCTGCCGCGCAGGCTCCTAGCACGGCAAGATGACGATGCCGTCACTCGGGCTGGCCACCGTGTACCGGTACGTGAAGATCCTCGCGGGTGAGGGGTGGTTGTCGGAAGTGGAGCTTCCGGGCAGCGGGCTCCGGTACGAGTTGGCCGAGCACCCGCATCACCACCACTTCCTCTGCCGCGCCTGCGGTCTGGCGTTCGACATCGACAGGTGCCTGGAAAAAGTCGAGGAGCTGGCGCCAGAGGGCTTCGAGGTCGACAGCCACGAACTGATTCTCTTCGGTCGCTGCGCGGCGTGCAGATGACCGGTCACGGGAAGGTATGGCTCGGGGGCCAGGACTCGAACCTGGATCGGCGGCTCCAAAGGCCGCTGTCCTACCAATTGGACGACCCCCGAACCGGGTCCGAATGATCTTAGCAGCCACTGGCTTCAGCCGCCACGGTATTCGGGGTGGGGTGGGGCGGTGATGAAGAGGGGGGACAGGAAAGTCCCCCCTCCTGGACGGGAAAGTCCCTACTCCTATTTCCCGGCGGATTCCACCTTCTTCAGAGGCGGCTTGATGATGCCCAGCTTGATCTTGACCTTGTGCTCGATTTCGCGAAACGCCTCCTGGTTGTCTCTGAGGTACCGCTTGGCGTTCTCGCGGCCCTGGCCGAGACGCTCCCGTCCGTAGGAGAACCAGGCGCCGCTCTTCTGTGCAACCCCCTGTGCCACGGCGAGGTCCAGAAGCTCCCCTTCCTTGGAGATTCCCACACCGAAGGCGATGTCGAACTCGGCTTGGCGGAAGGGAGGCGCCAACTTGTTTTTCACAACCTTGGCCCGGGTCCGGTTCCCCACGTTCCGATCTCCCTCCTTGATGGCCGCGATCCGGCGGATTTCCAGACGGATCGAGGAGTAGAACTTGAGGGCCCGGCCTCCTGTCGTGGTCTCCGGGTTGCCGAACATGACGCCGATTTTCTGTCGCACCTGATTGATGAAGATCAGACTGGTCCGTGACTTGGAGACGATGGCGGTGAGCTTCCGCAGCGCTTGGGACATGAGCCGGGCCTGCAGTCCCATGTGGGGATCGCCCATTTCACCCTCCAGCTCCGCCCGGGGCACCAGCGCCGCGACCGAGTCGACGACGACCACGTCCAGAGCCCCGCTTCGCACCAGGACCTCGGCAATCTCCAAAGCCTGTTCCCCATAGTCAGGTTGGGAAATCAGAAGATCGCTCACCTTCACGCCCAGCTTGTCCGCATATCTGGGATCCAAGGCATGTTCCGCGTCGATGAAGGCCGCCGTCCCCCCTGTCTTCTGAGCCTCGGCGATCACGTGAAGAGCCATGGTGGTCTTTCCACTGGACTCGGGACCGTAAACCTCGATCACCCGCCCTCGCGGAAATCCACCGATCCCCAGCGCCGAGTCCAGGGCTATGGATCCGGAGGAGATCACCGGAATGTCCATCCTGGATCGGTCCCCCATCTTCATGATCGAACCCTTCCCGAACTGCCGTTCGATCTGGGTCAACGCCATTTCGATGGCCCTGTGTCTCTGCTTCTGATCCATCACTCGCCCATCCATCCTCTTTGCCTTCGTCAATCTTCCTTTCATCAGCCTTCCTTTCAGTGCCGGTCACCCGGGTACGTATAGAAGCCTCGGCCGGTCTTGCGGCCCAGCCATCCGGCATCCACCATCTGTCTCAAAAGCGGGCACGGCCGATACTTGGGATCCTTGAAACCATCGAACAGGACCTCCATCACGTGCAGGCAGACGTCAAGACCGATGAGGTCGGCCAGCCGCAAAGGTCCCATGGGATGGTTCATCCCCAGATGCATGATCCGATCGATGCCTTCCGCCTCGGCCACCCCTTCCATCAATGCCGTGACCGCTTCGTTGATCATGGGCATGAGGATCCGATTGGTCACGAACCCCGGGAAATCCCGGACCTCCACCGGGACCTTCTCCAGTTGTCTGGCCAGCGCAACGGTGGAATCCACCGTCTCCCGGCCCGTCTGCAATCCCCGGATCACCTCCACCAGCTTCATCCTGGGGACCGGATTCATGAAGTGCATGCCGATCACCCGCTCCGGACGCTTCGTCACGGCCGCGAGACGCGTGATGGGGATGGAAGAGGTGTTGCTGGCCAGAATGGCTCCCGCATCGCAAAGATCGCCCAGTTTGCGAAAGACCTCCCGCTTCAATTCGAATTTCTCCACGACGGCCTCGATGACCATCTCCGATCCGGCCGTATTCTCCCAACCGGTTGTCGGCCGAATCCGATCCAGCACCGCCGCGACGGATCCCATTTCACCGGAATCCCGCTCCAGCGACTTCTCCAGACCGCGCCGGATCAATTCCATGGAGTTGCCGAGAATCTTCGAATCGACATCCTGGAGCGCGACCCGGTGGCCGTGGGCCGCGCAGACACGCGCAATTCCACGTCCCATGGTTCCCGCCCCGATGACAGCGATCTTCATCTCAGACTCCAACCTTTAGAACGAACTCCACGACGGATCCACGACATCATCACCGTGACACGAAGTCCGGTGGATGGCGCCACTTGGCTCCGGAATGGGAGAGTCGCCGAACCGAGTGATCTGGATCAGGTCATTCTACCGGTTGCTGGTGACGGTTCTCCGACCCGAGGAGCGGCTTGACAGCCTTCGGACTAGAGTGGCAAAATCCACCTTGCGAGCGAATTGAACGATGGCGAAAGTTTGTCAGATCTGCGGGAAAGGGCCTCTATTCGGGAACAATGTTTCCCATGCCCACAATCTGTCCCGTCGCAAGTGGAGCCCCAATCTTCAGCGGGTACGCGCCAATATCAACGGGACCACCCGGCGAATCCGCGTCTGCGCCAAGTGTCTGAAAAACGGCCTGGTTCAGAAGCCGGCCATCCCCTGACCGGAGCCCATGCGGCGTCCGGCCGCTATCTCCCCGACCCACTCCGCGTCCGGTCCACCGCGTGCACGCCGGAGATGCCCTTGAGAAAGTGGAGGATCTTGTTCAGGTGGCCCATGTCCCGCACTTCCACGGTGATTTCGATCTCACCGTACTGGCTGCCCACGGTGCGAGCCTGAGCGTCGACGATGTTGGTCTTCAACTCGGACACGGCGGACGTGATGTCGGCCAGCACCCCCGGACGATCCTCGGTGGAGATGGAGATGCGAACGGGATAGCGGGTCCCGTCGTCGCCGTCGCTCCATTGAACGTCGAGTGTTCTCTCCGGATTGAGAAGCAGATTTTTCACGTTGGAACAGTTCCGGGAATGCACCGAAATGCCCCGCCCGAGGGTGATGTAACCCACGATTGCCTCTCCCTGAATGGGATTGCAGCATCGAGCCCGGAAAACCAGCAGATCATCGTGCCCTTTGACCCGGATGGTGGAATCGGAGTCGGATGAGCCCTTTCTTTGGGTGGCGCCCGCAAACGGAATGGCGTCGACCGGCTTTTGCTTAGGCACCCTCTCCGGATCGAGGCGGCGAACGACCTGGCGGGCTCGGATCTTGCCGTATCCGACACTGATCAGAAGATTTTCGACATCCGGGGCCTTGAATTCCGCCAACAATCCCTCCAAGCGGGACGAGAGATTCTTGAGGCTGAGCCCGAGCCTGCGAGACTCCTTCTCCAACAGCTTGCGGCCCAACTCCAGCGCCTCCTCCTTCTGCCGCTGATTCAGCCATCTCCGGATCGCATTGCGGGCACGGGAAGTTCTCACAAAGGTGAGCCAGTCCCGGCTGGGGCGACCTTCTCCCGAGGTCGAGATCTCCACCATCTCCCCGTTCCTGAGCTCGTACTTCAAGGGCACGATGCGTCCGCTCACCTTGGCCCCCACGCACCGATTCCCCACCTCGGTGTGGATGTGGTAGGCGAAGTCCACCGGCGTCGCTCCGCGGGGAAGCGTCAGCACCTCGCCTTTGGGCGTGAAGATGTAGACCTCCTCGGGGTAGAGATCGATCTTGAGATTGCTCAGGAACTGGTGAGGGTCGTCTCCCTCCCGGTAGGTCTCCAACAACTGGCGCAACCAGGTAAAGCGTTTGTCCTCGTCGTCGTTCTGAAGCCTTCCCTCCTTGTATTTCCAGTGAGCGGCGATTCCCTCTTCCGCGATGTGATGCATTTCGTAGGTCCGGATCTGGACTTCGAACGGCTGCCCGTTGGACCCCACGACGCTGGTGTGAAGAGACTGGTACCTGTTGCCCCTGGGCATGGCGATAAAATCCTTGATCCGGTTCGGCACCGGACGCCAGAGGTTGTTGACCAGTCCCAAGACGGAATAACAGTCGCGGACCGTATCCACGAGGACCCGGATGGCGATGAAGTCGTAGACCTGATCCAGGGGAATCTTCTGGCGCATCATCTTCTGATAGGTGCTGTAGATCCGCTTGGTTCGACTCTCGATGCCCGCCTTGATCCCCTGGTCTTTCAACTGCCTCATCAGCCGGGCGGTAATGTCCCGGATGAACTCCCGGCTGTCGATCTTCTTCTTCTCGATCTGCGCGGTCAGGTCCAGATAGGCGACCTGGTCCAGGTTGGCGAACGACAGATCCTCCAGTTCTTCCCGGATCTTGGCCATGCCGAGACGGTGGGCGATCGGAGCGTAGATGTCGAGCGTTTCCTGGGCGATGTCGCGCCGCTTGTTGGGCGCCAGATACTGCAGCGTCCGCATGTTGTGAAGCCGGTCGGCCAGCTTGACCAGGATGACTCGAACGTCATCCACCATGGCCAGAAGCAGTTTCCGGAAGTTCTCCGCCTGACGCTGTTCCCGCGAAGAAAACTGAATCCGGCTGATTTTGGTGACGCCGTCCACGAGATGACTGACTTCTTCGCCGAAATAGTCTTGGATCATCTCGATGGGTGTGAGCGTGTCCTCGACGACGTCATGAAGGAGTCCGACGCTGACGCAGGCTTCATCCAGACGCATCTCGGCCAGGATGTTGGCCACCTCGAGAGGATGAGAAAGATACGGTTCCCCGGACTGCCGAACCTGACCTTTGTGCTCCCGGGCAGAGAAGACGTAGGCTTTCCGAAGACTCTCCAGGTCTGCGCTGGGATAGTGGTTGAGAACCTTCTCCTCCAAGTCCTCGTAACGGATCATGGCGCCTGTACCCGGTAAAGCTGCGCAGAGGCATCTCCGGCGTCGGAGGCGAAGGGCTGAAATGAGGATGCCGGACGGGACCGGGTCAAAGAGGATTCAGCCGGCGCCGGGCGGCGCCAGCGAAGACAACGTGCGGCGAATGTGACCTCTGCCCGCCAAGTCGATACGGCACCGGCGGGCACACGATTGACGGTCGTTGCGGGAATCGCGGTCGGGGAAACTCCGGAAAGCAGTTCTTTGAGCAGGATCCTTTATTCGGCCTCGGTGGCGCCGGTAAAAGTGCGCTTGGCCCGCTCGGCCTCTTCTTCCTGCATTCTCTTCATCTCGAGAGCCTGCAGAGCCAGCTTGTCGGCTTCCATCTCCCAGTTGACCTTCTCTTCGTCGTCAGCAGCCAACTTGCCCTTCTCCCTGTAGAGAAGGTTCAGATACTGCATGGCATCCGTGTACTGAGGGTTGATTTCGAGTGCCTTCCTCAGGGCTTCCACGCCTTCATCGACGGTGGCATTGACCTCGGCCTTCTCCTCGTCGGTCAGATTCTCCACATTGTCGCCGGTCATTCCGGTCCGATCATAGGAAAGCTGCCAGTCGATGGTGCCGATTCCGTAAAGAGGCTCCGGATTGCTTGGATTGGCTTCCATCTGCTTCCGGTACCACTCCTTGGCCATGTCGTAGTCGCCCATGCTGTTGTAGATCCCGGAGATGTTCGCCATGGAACTCTCATTGCCCGGATCTTTTGCCAGCACTCTCTCGAAAATCCGGATCGCCTGCTGGGCCATCTGCAGGTTGTCCATGCTCTGGCCACCGGGCTGGTACTGGACCCGATAGGTCGTGGCCAGATACAACTCGGCGTCGATCAATTCCGGATCAAGGTCCACGGCGTTTTGCAGGTGCGTCACCGCCTCGTCGAATTTCTGAGAGGAATAGGCCTTCACACCCTTGTTGAGTTCGTCCCGGGCGCTGAGTTTGTCCAGGATCGTGAAGAGGTTGCAGCCCAGCGTACTCGAAGCCAGACCCACAGCCAAAAGCGCACATCCAAATCTACTCATCTGACTCATCTCAAACCTGCCCTTGCTTCTCTCAGGTTTCGTGGAGTCCGCCTGATGGGCTCGGGAGGGAGGCTATCCCTCCGGCGTCATCAAGCCGATGTCTCCCACTCCGGACCCCTTTGCAATGTCGATGATGCGCACCACATCTCCGAAGGAAAGATCCGGGTCTCCCTGGATGAACATGTTCTTGTTGGCCCGCGCGCTGTAGATGTCGAACAATCGATTGGGCAACTGGTCCAGAGTCACCGGGTCCTGGTTGATGCGCAGCAAGCCCTGGGAATCGATTGAAACGACAATGGCGTCCGACTTGACGATCACGTCTTCCGGGATGTCCTCGGGCGCCTTCTCGGGAACCCTGGCCTCCAGGTCATACTGGGTGGTGGGCTGAATCACCATGAAGATGATGAGCAGAACCAGGAGGATGTCGATATAGGGCGTGACGTTGATGTCGGCCATCGAGCCCCTGCCGCCGGTTTGCATCGCCATGGCTCAGAATATCCTTTCCTGCTGCTTTTCCCGGTCCACCAACAGGCCGATCTTCTGGAAACCCGAATCCCGAGCGCTGTTGATCACCTGCACCACACGCCCGTAGGACGTGGCCACGTCGCTCTTGATGAACAGCGGCCTGTCGCCGGCCACCTCGGCCCGCTCCGTCAGCCGTTCGGCCAGGTCCTCATCCGGAACCGGCCTCTTGTTCATGTAGATGAGTTCATCGCGAGTGACCGTCACCGTGGTGGCCTCTTCCGCTTCCACGCCTTCCGCTTCCTGAGCGTTCTTGGCCTTCGCCTTGTTGACGAAGACGCCCTCCTGAAGCAGGGGGGTCGTGATCATGAAGATGATCAGAAGGACCAACATGATGTCGGCCATGGGCGTCACGTTGATCTCGGCGCTGACGCCGCTCTGCTTGGCCGTTCCGCCACTAATTGCCATCGGAACTCCTCTTCAGGAAGTAATCGATGAGCTCGGAGGAGGAGTTGTCCATCTCCACCACGAAGGACTCGATCTTTCCCGTAAAGTAGTTGTACATCCAGACTGCGGGCACCGCCACGAACAGACCGATGGCCGTCGCCACCAATGCTTCGGAGATGCCGCCGGCCACAGCCGCCAGACCCGTGTCCTCGGCTTGGCTCATTCCGGCGAAAGCGTTGATGATGCCAACCGTGGTGCCGAACAGTCCGACGAAGGGCGCGGTGGCGCCGATCGTTGCGAGACCGCCCAGGCCACGCTTGAACTCCTCGACTCCGACCGCCGTCGCACGCTGAAGCGCCCGGCGAGAGGCATCGATGGTCGCACCGGAAATGGTGGCCGCAGAGCCCTGATGGGCCTGGAACTCGCTCAATCCGGCAGCCACCACCTTGGCCAGGTGGCTCTTCTTCTTTTCCTCGGACAATTCGATGGCTTCCTGGATATTCCCGTTCCTGAGGCTCTCGGCAACTGCCGGAGCAAACTCCTGGGACTGCTTCCGGGCCGCCCGGTACAAGAGATACCGCTCGGCCATCACCGCGATGGACCACACGGACTGAATGCCCAGAACGACAACGACCGCCTTGGCCATCAATCCCATATGGCCCCACAGCTCGACAAATCCTACTTCCATCCTTCTATCCTCCCCAATGACTTGAATGACTTGCGACTTCGCGCCGAAGCGATCTCAAGAAAATGCCCTCACCTGAGGACGAAGTTCACCGTGACAGTGGCGATGACCGGAATTGGCTCGCCATTGAGCAGGTACGGTGAATAACGCCACTGCCTCACCGCACGAGTGGCGGCATCGTTCAACAAGGGATGCCCCCGGACGATCTTGACTTCCTGGACCGAGCCTCCCTCGCTGACGATGACCTGCAGAATGACCATGCCGGAAACCCGCGCCCGCTTGGCCAGCTCGGGATACTCCGGCTCCACCCGGTGGACCAGCCTTGAAGCCTGAACGTTGCCGCCCACGCGGATCGGCTCCTTCTTCTTCTTGGGCGGCGGCGGCGGCGGCGGCGCCTCTGAAGGAAGCGCGCCGATCACTCCGCCGATCATGCCACCCGGAATCCCACCCGGGATGCCTCCCGGAACACCGCCCGGGATCCCTCCGGTGATACCGCTCAGAGAGGACACCTCGGGGATGTCATCCATAGGTACGGGTATCTCCTTGGGAACCTCTGTCGGAGCCACGAACTGGGATGGATCCAACTTGACCACCTGGACTCGCTGCCTCTTGATGGGCGCAGGCGGTGGCGGTGGCGGTGGTGGCGGTGGTGGCGGTGGCGGCGGCGGGGCCAACATGGTCAAGAGCTCCTGCTCGGGGAGCCCCTGATAGTAAATCAGTGGAATCACGATCAGGATCCCCACAATGACCAGATGGATCATCAAGGACATGAACACGAGGCTCTTGCCTCGGCTCTCCCGAGTCGTTGAAGATTCGATGAGTTGATCAAACATGGTCAGCCGCCCTCTCTATGCCGCGAAGACTAAGGTAAGCTCCCCCCGGAAAACACGCCGGAGATACTACTACCCGCCTTTTTTCGAGTCAAGAGTCTAATCCGACCCAAAGGCATTCTCAATTGCGCCGGGACTCCCTGAACTTGTGCCAGCCCGAAACGATGGGGCTGGCGACGCCGATGGACGAGTAAGTCCCGACGATTATACCTATGACCAGGGCGAAGGAGAAGCTGTTGAGAACCGGTCCTCCCAAAAGGAAGAGGGCAAGCAGAGCCACGAACGTCGATCCGGAGGTCATGATGGTGCGGTTCAGGATCTGATTGATGCTGGCATTGATGCGATCGTAGAAACTCGATCGCCTCATTCGCACCTCGTTCTCCCGCAGCCGGTCGAATACGACGATGGTGTCGTTGATGGAATAGCCGACCAGGGTCAGCAGCGCCGCCACCACCGTCAATGTCAACTCCCGATCCGTCAGCGACAAGGCGCCCACGGTAATGAGCACGTCGTGAAACAACGCCGCGATGGCCGCGAGGCCGTGCACGAATTTGAACCGGATCGTGATGTAGGCCAGGATGCCCAGCAGCGAGAAGAAGACGGCGTTCCAGGCCCTCTCCTGCATCTCCTGCCCGACCTTGGGACCGACGCTTTCCACGCTCAGCACCACGAAGTTGCCGAGATAGGAATTCTCCTCGATCACCTTGACCGTATCCGGCCCGAGACCCGCCTCGGACAATTCCGAGTAGTCCCCGAACAGTCCGGCGCCGGTCCTGAGGTCGACGATTCTGGAAGCCACCTCCTGGTAGTGGGCGGAAAGGTCGGTTACCGACGAATCCTCCCGCAACCCTTCAGGATCCCATTCCTGGAGCCGCGTGGAGAGCACCGACCGGGGGACGTTGTTGAGGTCCACCCGGCCCTCCCCTTGCGAATCCGAGTCGTATTCCTGGCGCAGAGCCTGAGCGATGTTGTCGCTTTCCAAGATCAGGTCGGCCGTCTCTTCACTCTCGATGCGGGCGAGGCGGATCTGGACTTCGTTCTTGGAAAGATCGTCGAAACGGGTCACTCCCTCGGCCCGGAGCCCGCCCTCCGCCAGGGCTCCCCGGATCCGATCCAGGGAAGGCTCCTCCTTGAAGCGGGCGTAGACGAGCGTGCCGCCGACGAAATCGACGCCCATCTTGAGCCCGCCCTTGGTGACGATGGAAGCCATTCCGGCCAGGATGAGAAGCAGCGATGCGCCCAGAAAGAGCCACCTCTTGCGCAGCCAGTCGATCTTGGGCTCTTTGACGATGTCCATGGATCCCTCAGATCGACAGCGTCTCTCGTGGTTTCCCCTGGAGAATCAGGCCGAAAAGGGTGCGGGAAACGAAGGTCGCGGTGAAGATGTTCGCCACCAGTCCCACCGAAAGCGTCACCGCGAATCCGCGTATGGGCCCGGTACCGAACTGGAACAGAAAGAGGGACCCGATCAAGGTCGTGATATTGGTGTCCAGAATGGTGATGAACACGCGTCCGAACGCCGCTTCGACCCCCGAGCGGACGGTCTTCCCCAGGCGCAGCTCCTCCTTGATCCGCTCGAAGATGAGAATGTTGGCGTCGATGGCCATGCCGATGGTCAGGATGACCCCGGCGATTCCCGGCAGAGTCAGCGTCGCCCTGAAGTAGGCCAGTACCCCTACCAGGATCACCAGGTTCAATACCAGGCAGACCACGGCGTTGACGCCGGAAAAGCGATAGATGAACAGGACCACGACGACCACCAGGAGGAGTCCCAACGCAGACGCCGACAGGCCGCTGCGAATCGAGTCCATCCCCAGAGAGGGTCCGACAATCTGGTTCTCGATGATCCGGATGGAGGCGGGGAGAGCTCCGGACCGAAGCACCAACGCCAGATCCTCCGCCTCTTCAGGCGTATAGTTGCCGGTGATCTGGGCCGATTCGGTGTCGATCTTCTCACTGATATTGGGAAAGGTCCGGATCTCGCCGTCCAGAACGATGGCCAGGGGATTGCCCACGTTCTGTTCTGTGGCGGGCGCAAACAACTGTCGCCCCTCCGAGTTCAGAAAAAAGGTCACGTTCCAGCGCCCGGTGAAGCTGTCCTGGGTTCGCCGGGCGTTCTTCATGTGCTGGCCGCTGATGGTCGCCGCCCTGCGGACCACCATGTACTGAGTCCGGCTCCCGATTTCGGAGGGGTTCCGATAGGGCAGGATCTCGTACTCGTCCGGCACCGACCCGTCGAACGCGTCTTCCGCCGCCTGTCGAGTCGCGTAGGGGCCGCCGCGGGCCGGATGCACCAGCTTCAGCTCCAGCCTCGCCGTGCTGCGGATGAGCTTGATCACCCGGTCCGGATCTTCGACACCCGGCAGCTCGACGATGATCTGGTCCTGGACCTCTCCGCTCCCGTAAACCGTGATGGTGGGCTCCGCGACTCCGTACTGGTCCACCCGGTTCTGTATCGTCTCCCGGGCCTGACGGACCGTCAGGTTCGCCTGCTCCTTGCGATATGCCGAACTGATCGCGAGGGTGAAGTCCTGCCGGCCCTGATCGTACCGGCTCCGGTAGCTGTAGCCGCCCGCATATCCGTCCAGTTGATCCTCGACGGTGTCGACCGATTCCTCCGGCACCCCCAGGATCTCGATCTCCAGTTGAGGATTGACCCGGATCTCCTGGAAGACGGCTTCCTCCTCCTCGAGCGCCCGCGCCAGGCGATCTCTCAACAGATGCGCCTCCGCCTTGAGAGCGTCGTCGATGATGACCTGCAGCACGAGGTGAATGCCGCCCTTGAGGTCCAGACCCAGCTTGACCTTCTCGGAGGGCGGGTAGAAGAAATAGACGCTGACCGCAAAGACGGCCAGGGCGAAGAGTAATCGGTACTGAAGTTTCCTCTTCATCTTGCTTCAGTTTGTTACAGCGAGGTCAAAACAGGGCTAGTCGGTCACCTGCCGCGAGGAGATGGCGCTCTTGGTCACCTCGATCTTGACCTGATCGGCCACTTTCAACATGACTGTATTGTCCTTGACCGCTACGACGGTTCCATGAACGCCGCCGCTCGTGATCACCTTGCTGCCGGTCTTGAGGGAGGAGATCATCTCTTCATGGTTCTTCTGCCGCTTTCGCATCGGCCGGTAGAGCATGAAGTAGAAGATCGCCACCAGCAGCAGGATCGGGAGGAATCCGGCTAAGGACGAACCGGATTGCTGGGCCAGGAAAAGTGACTCCGTCATGGTTGTTTGTCTGCCTCAGAGGGTCCGTCCCCGCGCTTCGCCGCAGGGTACTGATCCCGGTAGTGATTCTCCAATTCGAGGAGCGTTCCGGACGCGATACTCTGGCGGATTTTGCGCATCAAGTCAAGGTAAAAGTAGAGGTTGTGGTAGGTGTTCAAGACCAGGGAAAGGATCTCTCCGGCGACGTGCAGGTGCCTCAGGTAGGCTCGGCTGAAGCTCCGGCAGACGCGGCACGCGCATTCGGGGTCCAACGCGTCCTCCTGGGTCCGGTAGGCCGCGTTCCTGATGTTCAGCCGTCCCCGGGAGGTGAAGAGAGTGCCGTTGCGGGCGTTCCGCGTCGGCAGCACGCAATCGAACATGTCGATTCCCTGCCGGACGCAAAACAGAAGATCCAGTGGCGTCCCCACGCCCATCAGGTAGCGGGGAAGGTCCGCCGGCATGCGCGGGCCCAGCTCCCGGACCAGGTCATACATGAGCGGCTTCGGTTCGCCCACGCTGAACCCTCCCAACGCCAGCCCCTGGAAGTCCATCTCCACGAGCCGCTCGAGACTCTCCCGGCGAAGTTCGGGATACATGCCTCCCTGGACAATGCCGAAGAGCATCTGCCCGCCATCCCGATGCCGATCCTTCGAACGGCGCGCCCAGCGCATCGACCGGTCCATGGAACTCCGCGCCCGCTCCCGGGTCACGGGATAGGGCGTGCACTCGTCCAGGACCATGGCGATGTCGGAGCCCAGAGTCTCCTGGATCCGGACCACGTCCTCCGGACTCAGAAAATGGAGGCTTCCGTCCAAGTGGGAACGGAACTCGACGCCATCCTCCCGAATGGTTCTGAGCCTCCGGTGGCTGAAGACCTGATACCCCCCGCTGTCGGTCAGAATGCCGCGATTCCACGACATGTAGCGGTGCAGACCCGCCATCTTCCCGACCACGGCCTCGCCGGGACGAAGGTACAGATGATACGCATTGGCGAGGATGATCCGGGCCCCCATCTCCTCCAGGGCGTCGGGGGACATGGCCTTGACCGTGGCGGCGGTTCCCACCGGCATGAACACGGGGGTTTCCACGGCGCCGTGAGCGGTCTCCAACACGCCGCATCGGGCCTGACTGCGGGGGTCCTTCCGCTCGACCCGGAAAGAGTTTCGTAGAGAAGGACGGGACCGGCTCAACTCAGCTCTATCTGGTACAGGTGCGATCCGTCCACCAGGTAGAGCAGGCGTCCGTCCCCGCTGTATGCGAGACCCACGAGCATGGGACCGGAAACCACCAGGCGGGCCTCCTCCCGGTCCACGGCGAAGAGACCCCTTCTGCCCCGGTAGGAAGCGGCGATATGAAGGGTTCCGCCGGCGTCGAACGCCAGACCCTGGGGTCTCCCCACGCCCTTGAAGAAGACCTCGACTTCTCCCTCGGGCGAGACGCGGTAGACACTGTCCTGTGTGGCCAGAGTCGGGCCGGTGACGTAGAGCCGGTCATCGGGCCCCCACGCCAGGTGGTAGGCGGAGACACTCGGCTCCAACTCACACACCACCGAGGTTTCCCGATTCGCCGAGATCCTGTAGATGAATCCACTCCGGTCGCCGACGTAGAGGTCGCCCGCGGGAGAAAAGACCAGACCGGAGGCCAACCCCAGCCCGTCGGCAAATTTTTCCACTTGGCGGTCGAAGGTCGATCGATAAATGGATCCGGTATGGCGGCTGCTGATATAGAGGTAATCGTCGGGACCGATGGCCAGGCCGGTCGGGTTGACGATCTCCGCCAGAAAGGGGTGCTTGCTGCCGTCGGCGTAGACGACGAATACGCTGAAAGGAACCTTCTCCCCCCGAGTCCCGCTGTAGGTCACGTAGACGTTTCCGAAAGCGTCCACCACCGGATTGGAGACCGGCTGCAGATCCGAAGCGATGGCGCGGCCCACGTTCAGATCGGCCCGGGCCACGGCGTGATTGTGAACCGCGATCCCATGCCCGGCGTTCTCGGGGACGCGGACGGTCAACGCCCGGGGCGAGGCGCCCATGATGGAGGCGGCCGCTCCGCCCATGTCGACCAGACGGGCCGGAACGTTGTCCGAAGAATCGAGTTCGATCCGGACGATTCCTGCCGGAAGAGCCGCCCCCGGAAAGACCGAAGTGATTCTCATGGGGTCACTATACCACGGGCCGAGGGGCCGATTTCCAAGTTGGAGACCGGAGTTCCCAAGCCGAAAATCGTGTTCCCGTTCGATGGTAGACTGGCTTGTTTCAATGAATGGCGACAACCACGACGGCGCCTGGATCCGAATTGCGGGTGCGCGCCAGAACAATCTCAAGAACATCGATCTCCGGATCCCCATCAACCGGCTCACGGTGATCACGGGAGTCAGCGGATCGGGCAAGTCTTCGCTGGCATTCGACACCTTGTATGCCGAAGGTCAGCGCCGCTACGTGGAGTCCTTGTCGGCTTACGCCCGCCAGTTCCTGGAACGGATCCGCAAGCCCCTGGTCCGGGAGATCGAGGGGCTCAGTCCCGCCATCGCCATCCGTCAGAAGACGGTCTCCCGAAACCCCAGATCGACGGTGGGAACCGTCACCGAGATCTACGACCATCTGCGGCTCGTCTACGCCCGGATCGGAACCCTGGTCTGCCGCGGCTGCGGCCGCCAGGTGAAACGCGACACCGTGGAGCAGGCGGTGCGGCAGTTGCTGCGGCTGCCGGAAGGCGCCCGGCTCTTTCTCTGCTTTTCCTTGTCCGGGTCCAGCTTCCAGCCGGAACCCGGCGCGCCCTCCAGGGAACTGGCCGGGCGCCTGATGAAGCAGGGTTTTCATCGCCTCGTGCTGGAAGCTGCGGGACGCCTCCGGGTGGTCCAGGTCCAGGACGGACTGCCGGCCTCCGATCTTTCAGGGGCCCGGGTCCTGGTCGATCGAGTCGTGGTTCGAGACACCGCGCGCCAGCGATTGAGCGATTCCCTGGAGACCTGTTTTCACCAGGGCGGAGGGGCCGCCCGGATCTCGGTCCTTTCGAAGGACGGCCGCAGCGCCGACCGGGAACTGGAGTTCACCCAGCGGCTCGAATGCCAGTACTGCCGGATCTCCTATCGGGTTCCGGAACCCAGGCTGTTCTCCTTCAACAACCCCTATGGGGCCTGTCCGACCTGCCACGGCTTCGGGAGCACCATCACCCTGGATCCCGAGCTCATTATCCCGGATCAGGCGAAGACGCTGGCCGAGGGCCCCGTAGACCCCTTCAACAAGCCGCGCTATCGAAGATTCGGCCGGAAGCTGCAGGAGTACGCGCTTCGAGAGGGCATCCCGCTGGACGTCCCTTACCGGGAGCTGCCCGAGACGGTTCGGCGCCGGATCTGGGACGGAAGCGACGGCTTTCCCGGAGTCAAGGGATTTTTCGCCTACCTGGAACGGAAGAAGTACAAGATGCACATCCGGATCCTGATCAGCCGATACCGGGGATACACCCGGTGTGCCGACTGTTCGGGAGAACGCCTCTGCCAGGAAGCGAGGGACGTTCAACTGGGAGGGCGCCGTATTTCCCAGCTCACCTCCATGCCGATTCAGGAAATCCAGGAATTCTTTCGCCGGCTCCGCCTGGATGAGAGTCAGCGGGCGGTGGCGGATTCCCTGCTCAGGGAGATCCGGCAACGCCTCGACTTCCTGATGAAGGTGGGCCTCGACTACCTGACTCTGGATCGGATCACCAGCACCCTGAGCGGGGGCGAAATGCAGCGGATCCAGTTGGCCGCCGCCCTGGGTTCGTCCCTGACCGGAACCCTCTACGTGCTGGATGAACCCTCCGTGGGACTCCATCCCAGAGACACGCGGCGCCTCATCTCCATCCTGAGAAATCTGCGGGACCTGGGCAACACCATCGTGGTGGTCGAGCACGAGCGGGAAATGATCGAATCGGCGGATCAGGTGGTGGACATGGGCCCGGGACCCGGAGAGCATGGCGGACACGTGGTCTACAGCGGCGGCGTGGACTCCCTGCGCACCGCCGCCGACTCCCTGACGGCGCAGTATCTACGCGGTGAGCGCCGGGTCCCCACACCGTTTTATCGGCGTTCCCTCGGCGACCGGTTCGTGACCGTGCGGGGCGCCCGCCAGCACAATCTGAAGAATTTGGACGTGCGGCTGCCCCTGGGACTGATGGTCTGCATCACGGGGGTCTCAGGGTCCGGAAAATCGACGCTGGTGGGAGACGTGATCTACGCCGGCCTCAAGAAACAGAAGTCCCAATGGAAGGGGGAGGTCGGAAAGTTCGACAGCATCGAAGGCGCCGAACTGGTGGATGAGATTCTCCTGGTGGACCAGTCGCCGATCGGGAAGTCGCCCCGCTCCAATCCCGTCACCTATCTCAAAGCGTTCGACGAGATTCGCCAGATCTTCGCGTCGCAACGGGCGTCGCAACGCCAGAACCTCCGTCCCGGCCACTTCTCCTTCAACATTCCGGGAGGCCGCTGCGAGACCTGCGACGGAGCGGGGTTCTCTACGGTCAACATGCAGTTCCTGGCCGACGTGGAGCTGATGTGTGAAGACTGCCGCGGGGCCAGGTACAAGTCCACGATCCTGGACATCGGCTTCCGGGGAAAGAACATCGCACAGGTGCTCGACCTGACCGTGACCGAGGCCCTGGAGTTCTTCCGGTCCTTTCCCCGCCTTTCGAAAAAGCTCAAGGTGCTGGAAGAGGTGGGTCTCGGCTACGTGAAACTGGGCCAAGCCTCCACCACTCTCTCCGGAGGGGAGGCGCAACGGATCAAGCTGGCTTCCTACCTGGCCAAGTCCACCCGGTCCGATTCGATCTTCATCCTGGACGAACCGACCACCGGACTGCACTTCGACGACATCCAGAAGCTCCTGCGAGCCCTGGACCGGTTGATCTCGAAGCAGGCGACCGTAGTGATCATCGAGCACAACATGGACGTGATCCGAAGCGCCGACTGGGTCATCGACCTCGGTCCCGAAGGGGGGGACAAGGGCGGGTTCCTGGTGGCGGAGGGAACACCCGAAACCATCGCCCGCACCGACGGATCCTACACCGGGCAATTCCTGAGACAGGCCCTGGAACGGCCTTGACCCGAATTCCTCATCCGCGGGAAACCCTCCCCCTACTCGTCTGAGGAACTTGTCGGCAGGTCGGGACCGATCCTCCGGATGGACCGGGCCAGACCGGTCGACTCGTCGATGTCCAGCAGGACCGAGGCCATGCTGGCCAATCCGGTCGCCCCTGCGAAACGCGTGGGCATCGCGGTCAGAAACCGCGGCAACGCCGTCTGCACGCTCACACCGATGACCGAGTCGTAACAGCCGGTCATTCCCACGTCGGAGACATAGGCCGTCCCTTTCGGGAGCAGCCGAGCGTCCGCCGTGGGAACGTGGGTGTGAGTTCCCAGGACGGCCGAGACCCTGCCGTCCAGGGACCAACCCAGGGCCAGCTTCTCCGACGTGGCCTCGGCGTGAAAATCGACGATCAGAACCTGCGTCCGCTTCCGGAGCCGCGAAACCTGCTCCTCGGCGCAACGGAAGGGACAATCGATGTTGGGCATGAAGACGCGGCCTTGCAGGTTCAAAACCCCGTACCGGACGCCCTCGCCGGTGACGCCCTCATAGGCGCCGCGTCCCGGGACTCCCGGCGGGTAGTTGTGCGGACGCAGCAACCTGGGTTCGTCATCGATGTACGGCAGGACTTCCTTCTTGTCCCAAATATGGTTGCCCGAGGTCATGACGTCCACGCCCATGGCCAGGATCTGGCGAGCGACGGCCGGGGTGATTCCGAATCCTCCCGCGGCGTTCTCCACGTTGGCGATGATCAGGTCGATGTCGTTCTCACGGCGGAGAGCCGGGATCATGCGGCGAACCATCTTGCGGCCGCGCCGGCCCACGATGTCCCCCACAAACAGAACCTTCATGCGGAACCTCTCTTTTTCGGAAAAGTCGACGGCGGGGGCGGGAAAGCAGTTACCGGGCGTAGTCCACCACCCTCATCTCCCGGATGACCGTCACCTTGACCTGCCCCGGATACTGGACTTCACCCTCGATCCGCCGCGCGATGTCCTTGGTGAGCCAGAACGTCTGTTCGTCGGACACCTCGCTGCTCTCGACGATGATGCGGACCTCCCTGCCGGCCTGCAGGGCATAGGCTTTGGAAACGCCCTTGAAGGAATTGGCGATGGTCTCCAGATCTTCCAGCCGCTTGATGTAGTTCTCCAGCATCTCCCGGCGAGCCCCGGGCCGGGCCGCGGACACGGCGTCGGCAGCCTGCACCAGCATCGCTTCCAGGGTGCGGAACTCGACGTCGAAATGATGGGCTTCTATGGCGTGGACCACTTCGGGACTCTCTCCGCATTTCTTGGCAATCTCCACACCAAGCTGCAGGTGCGTTCGTTCGACGTCCCGGTCGATGGACTTGCCCACGTCGTGCAGCAACCCGGCGCGCTTGCAGACCTCGACGTCGGCTCCCAGCTCACGGGCCATGATCCCGGCAAGATAGGCCACTTCGCGGCTGTGGTTGAGCACGTTCTGCCCGTAGCTCGTCCGGTACTTGAGCCGCCCCAGAAGCTGAACCAACTCCGGATCCATGTTGTGGATTCCCAACTCGAAGGCCACCTGCTCCCCCTCGTGGACCAGGTGCTTTTCCATGTCGCGTTCGACGTGGGCGACCACCTCCTCGATCCGGGCCGGGTGGATTCGGCCGTCCTGGATCAGACGCTCGATGGCGATTTTGGCGACCGCCCTGCGATAAGGATCGAAGGCCGAGAGGATAACGGCCTCGGGTGTGTCGTCGACGATCAACTCGACGCCGGTGGCCTGTTCCAAGGCCCGGATGTTCCGCCCCTCTCTCCCGATGATGCGGCCCTTCATGTCCTCGGCAGGAAGATCCACGGCGGATACCGTAGTGGCCACCACGTGCTCGGCCGCACAACGCTGGATCGCTTGGGTGATGATCTTCCGCGCTTCCTGATCCGCCTTCCGGCGAGCCTCGTCCTCCACGTTCTTGACCAGGACCACGGCCTCTTTCATGGCCTCGGACTCCACCGACTTGAGCAGGGATTGCTTGGCCTCCTCGATGCTCATGCCCGCGGCCGCTTCCAGCCGATGGAGATGCTCCTGCTCCATTTCGCCAATTTTTTTCCTCTGTTCTTCCAGCCGCCTCTCGCGCCCCTGGTGCTTCCGGATACGCTGTTCGAAATCCCGATTTCGACGTTGCAGCTGCCGGTCCCGCCGCTCCAGGTCTTCTTCCCGCCGGGACAGGCGGCGTTCCACCGCCTGGTTCTGCTGCCGGCGCTCCTGAAGCTCTCGCTCCGCCTCGGTGCGCCACTTGAAGACCTGGTCCTTGGCCTCGAGGAGACTCTCCTTCCGGACCCGCTCCCCTTCCCTGGCGGCATCCTCCTTGATCTTGTTGGCGTTTCGTTCCGCGTCTCGCAGCCTCCGGTCCACCACGCGAGTCTTGAGGAGATACCACACTCCGATCGCGGCCACCGGGACCACGGCCAATAGAACCAGAATGACTGCGGATAGCTGGTCCATGTCATGCGCTCCTCAGGGAGCCCGGGCGAGCAACCGATACGGGAAGGGACGACACGGGGCGACGAGTCACCCCCGCTCTGCCGTGTGGAACGTGAGATTGAACCTGTCGAAAACAGGTGGGTGCCCTGCCGACGGCCTCAGGCTTCACCGATCCCGGTGAAACTCGCGGCGTCCGGACTCAGGCTCCCGATTCATAGGTGTTGACTCAAATCTCACAAACCATCACGCACATCGCAGGGGTCGGCTACCATTCATGTCCACTCAGGTCCGTTCGGAGTCCTCGGGACTCAGCGCGGACCTCAGGAGCTCATTCAATTCTCCGCTCCTGCGGCAGACTGTCGCTTCAACTCTTTCCAGCCGCCTTCTGGCGGCAAGGCATTCGTCGGCAATGCTCAATGCGGCCAAAATGGCGACCCTGAGCGTGTCTACCGTCGGCGTCTGATCGGAGATCCGGACCATGTGGCGGTCCACGTAGTCTGCCAGGTCCCGGACGTGTTCGGCATCACCTCGGCTCCGAATACGATACGTACGGTGAAATATCTTGACCGTGACGCTTTGATCCATGTCGGCTGTCAGGCCTCGCCTACAACCCGTACGGGTGATGCTGCTCCAGTGTGGACACCTTTTCCATAATGCTTTCCACTCGCGATTTCACGTCGCTTCGCAATCGCTCCACCGCCCCAGTCTTGATCTGGTTGTCTCTACCCAGCTCCTCCAATTCTCGGTTTAGCTGATCGATTTTTTCCTGGAGCAAAGCGTTTTCATTCCGCAGGCGCACCAGAAGTCTCACCACCTCATCGGTTGAGTCTTCCAGGTCCCGCCAAGCCTGGTCAACGTCCACGTGTCCGGCTCCAGAACTCGACGCTACCGCCCTTCCACGCCCAATTCCTGGCGCATAAAGGAAAAAACCCGTTCACTAAGGTGCTTGACCTCAGGCAGAGTCAGCGTCCTCTCCACATCGGCGAAGGTCAGACGCAGAGTCAAGCCAACCTTATCTTTGGGAACACTCGAGCCGCGATAGAGATCAATGAGCCTGATGTCCCGAAGCTCCGGAATGCTCAGGCCCCGAATGGCATTTTCAAGTTTAGCGAAACTCACACTCTTGTCAACGAGAAACGAAAAGTCGTGCTCCACCGACGGAAACCGCGACAAAACCCCATACGCCGGGTCCTGGAGGTCCCGGCCGTACAACTCGTCCAACCGGAGCTCCGCCACCAGTACGTCCTGAGAAAATTTGTAGTGTGCATGGAGCCGGGGGTGAAGTTTTCCCAAGAGGCCGACGCGGCGTTCGTCCCGCACGATCTCCGCGGCGACGCCGGGATGAAGAAACGGCAGCCTGGCAACCGCGCGGTATTCGACCTCGAATCCGAAGTTCCGGAACAGCAGTTGAAGGACCCCTTTCAGGTGATGAAATCCGAAAGGCTCCGAAGCGCCGCTCCAAAACGGACCATGGGCCGACCCGGTGGCCGCCAGCCCCAGACATGGCGCCTCCTGCGCCTGCTCGGGATCCTCGCCTCTCTGAAAGAAGACCTTCCCGGTCTCGAAGAGACGGACGCTCCGGTTGCCGAAATTCAGATTGTGCCGAATCGATTCCGCCAAACCCGGAAGGATCGTGCTTCTCAGATGCGTGTGATCTTCGGAAAGCGGGTTGGCAATGGGAACCAGCGGCGTCCGCCGGCCGAGGAAGATCTCCTCCCTGCCCGGATTGGTGAAGGCGTAGTTCATGGCCTCGTAGAATCCACAGGACTCCAGTGAGGACGACACCCGCCTCTTATGTCCTTCCGACTCGGAGAACCTGCCGGCCGTCGCGGCGGCGGGATAGGTGGTCGGAAGCCGATCGTAGCCATATTCGCGTGCAACCTCCTCCACCAGATCGTCCTCGAGGGCCACGTCCGCCCGGAAGCTGGGAACACGAATCCTCCAGGAACCGTCACCCTGGGGCTCCAGCTCGAAACCCAGGCGGCCCAGCACCTCTTCGATGAAATCCGGATCCGCAGGGACACCCAGCACCTGGGCCAACCGGCAGCTTCGAAGCCGGATCTCCCGGGCGGGAATGGGCCGGGGGAACTCGTCGATCACCGGACCCTCGCAGGCGCCTCCGGCAATCTCCTGGATCATCCGGCAGGCCCGGTTCAAGGCCTTGGGCGCCATGTCCGGATCCGCGCCCCGCTCGAAACGGTAGGAGGCATCGGTTCGCATTCCCAACCGCTTGGCGGCGCGCCGGACGGACATCGGCTCGAAGTAGGCGCTCTCCAGAAGCAGATTCCTGGTCGCGCCGGAAATCTCCGTTTCCATCCCTCCCATGATGCCGGCCAGCGCCACGGCTCGAGTGGCATCGGCAATGACCAGCATGGACGGGTCGAGGCGCCTGTCCACGCCGTCCAACGTGGTCAGGGACTCCCCTTCCGACGCTCTGCGGACGACGATTCTCCGTTCGCCCAAGCGGTCCAGATCGAAGCCGTGCAGGGGCTGGCCCAACTCGTAGAGGACGAAATTCGTGACGTCGACGACGTTGTTGATGGGCCTTTGCCCGACTGACTCGATCCGCCTCTTGAGCCAATCGGGGGAGGGTCCGATCTTCACGCCCGACATGACCCGGGCCGCGTACCTGGGGCACAGGTCCGGCGCCTCGATCGAGACCTGCGCCCGCGGCCTTGAGACGGCGCTCCCGGACGGCTCCGAAAGGTCGGGGATCCCGAGTTCCAGTCCGAATCTGGCCGAGATCTCCCGGGCGACGCCCAGGTGATTCAGACAATCAGGCCGGTTCGTCGTCACCTCCAGTTCCAGGACCCGACCCTCCCCGGTCTCCTCCACGGACTCCACGGGGAAACCCAGCATGCCCAGAGCTTCGGAGAGCCGATCCGAGTCGATTCCCTGGAGGTCCAGGTATTCCCGCAGCCATCTCCACCCGATCTTCATGACGTCACTGTCTGATTCGACACGGCGCCGCCGGGTCAGAACTGCCGGAGAAACCTGAGGTCATTGTCGAAAAAGAGTCGCAGGTCTCTGACGCGATACTTGAGGATGGCAATGCGATCGATTCCCATTCCCCAAGCGAATCCGGTATAGCGCTCGGCGTCGTATCCCACCATGGAAAATACCCGGGGATGGACCATGCCCGCGCCCATGATCTCGATCCATCCGGTGCGTTTGCAGACTCCGCACCCCACCCGTGATGAGCAGAAGATGCACTCGATGTCCACCTCGGCTCCGGGCTCGACGAAGGGGAAGTAGCTGGGCCGGAACCTCACCTTCAGGTCACTGGAGAACAGCTCTCTCAAGAAGACTTCCAGAGTTCCCTTCAGGTCTCCGAAGGTGATCCCCTCGTCCACGACCAGGCCTTCCATCTGGTGGAACATGGGGCTGTGAGTCGCGTCCACGGTGTCGCGGCGGTAGACGCGACCGGGAACCACCATGCGGATGGGGGGTTGCTGGCGCTCCATGGTCCGGATCTGGACCGGGGAGGTGTGGGTCCTCAGCAGCAGGTTCTCGGTGATATAGAGCGTATCCTGCATGTCCCGGGCAGGATGCCCCTTGGGCATGTTGAGCGCTTCGAAATTGTAGTGATCCAGTTCCAGCTCCGGTCCCGAAAGGACGGAGAACCCCATTCGCACGGAGATCTCCTCCATTTCGCGCCGCACCCGTGTCAGCGGATGAGGCCGGCCCTGAGGGGGGAGATAGCCCGGGAGAGTGATATCCAGACGTTCCGATTCGAGCTGGGCCCGGCGCTGTTCGGCCTCGAGTGCCCGGCCCCGCTCAGCCAGAGCCGATTCGATCCGGCCCTTGATCTGGTTCAGGCTCTTGCCCACCCGGGGCCGGTCCTGGGGAGCGAGTCGTCCCAGACCCCTCAACTGGAGCGTCAGCAGGCCTCTTTGACGGCTGAGATAGCGGTCCCGCAGCCGGGTGAGAGCCGCCTTGGAGGAGACATCCCGCAATTCAGCCTGAAAACTCTGCCAGAGATGAGTCGGATCTTCCGGCTTCATCGACTCTGATCCAGGAATGGAATTCGGGGAAGGTTGAGAATCCGGCGCAAACGCCTGTCTAACGCAAGGCACTCCGCGCCATGTCGGCGATCTTGCCGAAGGCCTTTGGATCTCTGACGGCCAGATCGGCCAGCATCTTTCGGCTCAGATCCAATCCGGCTTTCTTCAGGCCGTGCATGAACTGGCTGTAGGAAAGGCTGTGCTGGCGCGCGGCCGCGTTGACCCGGATGATCCAGAGCCTGCGAAAGTTCCTCTTCTTCTGCCGCCGGTCCCGATAGGAGTAGGCCAGAGAACGATTTACCTGTTCCTTCGCTGCCCGGTGCAGCCGGCCCTTGGCGCCCCAGTAACCCTTGGCCAAGCGCAGAATCTTCTTGCGTCTCCGCTTTCGCTTAACGCCTCTCTTTACCCTCGACATGATGGAACCTCCAGCACCCGCAGGACCCCGCGGCTGCTAAATATGCAGCATCTTCCGCACCCGCCTCTTGTCTGCAGAGGACAGGCCGGCCCAGTCCTTCAGTTTCCGCTTCCGCTTCCGACTCTTCTTGGTCAGGATATGGCTGTGGTGGCTGTGCCGCCGGCTGATCTTTCCCGACCCCGTGATCTTGAATCGCTTGGCTGCCGCGCGCTTGGTCTTCAATCGCATCGCCGTTTTCCTCGCTTTGTACCCGGATCGCTCATGCCCGGCTTGGTGAAAACCGGGCCCGGCCGTTTGTGGAACCGGGTCTGAAGCGGAAATCCGAGTGGATTCAGGGCTGTTTTCTGGGCACCAGAATCATGGTCATGGTGTGGCCTTCCAACCGGGGTCGCCGCTCGACGTCCGCGACCTCGGTCAGCTCGCCACGGAGCTGGTTCAGGATCTCCTCGCCCAGCTCGGAGTGGGTGATCTCCCGGCCCCTGAAAATGACGGTGGCCTTGACCCTGTTTTCGTCCTTCAAGAAACGCAGAATGTGTTTCTTCTTGAATTCATAGTCATGCTGGTCGATCTTGGGCCGGAACTTGACTTCCTTGACCTGAATGACCTTCTGGTGCTTTCGCGCCTCCTGAGCCTTCTTTCGTTGCTGGTACAGGTACTTCCCGTAGTCCATGATTCGACAAACCGGAGGCCTGGCAGTGGGAGCGACCTCGACCAGGTCGAGGGACCTCTCCTGAGCCAGCCGCCTGGCCTCGGGCGGACCCATGATGCCCAACTGGCTCCCATTCTCGTCGATGACCCGGATTTCCCTGGCTCTTATCCGATGATTGACTCGTGCTCTCTGAATAGAATCGGCTCCTCTTCTTCTTCGAATCAATTTAGAACCCACGGGGACAAATGATCGGAATGCCTTAGATAGTGGTCAGACGTCCAGCGATCTTTGCGCCACCTTTTGACCCAGCATCCGGGAAAAATCGTCCAACGGGCATGCCCCTTGATTGCCCCGCCGGCGATCTCGCACCGATACGGTACGGCCCTGCACCTCTCGATCGCCCACGACGAGCATGTACGGCACCTTGCTCATCTGGGCGCTCCTGATCTTGTAACCCAACTTCTCGTTTCTCAAGTCCGCCTCGACACGCAAGCCTGTCCCCCGGAGCCGGTCGCGGACCTCGACCGCGTAGTCATGGTGCCGTTCGCTCACCGGGACCACCGCCGCCTGCACCGGCGACAGCCAGGGTGGAAACGCGCCTCCATAGTGCTCGACCAGGATCCCCATGAACCGCTCCATGGAACCCAGCAGAGCCCGATGCAACATGATGACGTGCTGTTCGCGGGAATCGGAATCGGCATAGGTAATGTTGAAGCGGGCCGGCAGGTTGAAATCGAACTGCAACGTGGTGACCTGCCAGGTGCGCCCCAGAGCATCGATCAGGCTGATGTCGATCTTGGGACCGTAGAAAGCAGCCTCGCCCTCCTGGCGGCGGTACGTCCAACCCTTTTCCTCCAACGCCTGGATCAGAACCGACTCGGCCCTCTCCCAATCTTCAGGTTTTCCGGCGTAGTGCTCGGTGTGTTCCGAATCCCAGACGGCCAACATGATCTCATGGCCCTGAAAGCCGAACGTGCTGAGAAGATACTCGGCAAGGTCCAAGGTGGCAACCACTTCCGAAAAAACCTGGTCCGGGCGGCAGAAGATATGCGCGTCGTCCTGGGTGAATCCCCGAACGCGAAGCATCCCGTGGAGCGTTCCCGACTTCTCGTACCGATAGACCGTACCGAATTCGGCGAGACGGATGGGCAGTTCACGGTAACTGCGTTTCCTCGACTTGTATATGAGGATGTGTCCGGGACAGTTCATGGGCTTGAGTACGTACTCTTCCTCGTCCACGGGCAACGTGTACATGTTCTCCAGGAAAAACTCGTAGTGGCCGGACGTCCTCCAGAGGTCGGACTTGGCGATATGGGGCGTGTATACGAACTCGTAACCGCGCTTTTCATGCTCTTCGCGCAGAAACTCCTCGATCTTCTCGCGGACCTTGGCCCCCTTGGGATGCCAGAATATGAGACCTGGAGCGACGCCCTCCGGAACCGAGTAGAGATCCAGTTCCCGGCCCAGTTTCCGATGGTCGCGGTTCCTGGCTTCCTCCAGCCGCTTCAGGTAGTCATCCAGTTCCCGGGACGAGAAAAAAGCCGTTCCGTAGATCCTTTGCAGTTGTTCCCGGTGTTCGTCGCCCCTCCAATAGGAACCGGCAACGGAAAGCAGCCGGAAGGAGCCGAGCTGAGCCGTGGAGAGCACGTGCGGGCCGGTGCAGAAATCCACCAGGTCACCCAGGCGATAGGAAGAGAGAACCTCTCCTTTCCGCTCTTCGATCAACTCGGTCTTCAACTCCTCGCCGTGACTGCGAAAGAAATCCAGCGCTTCGGACCGCTCCAGAATGGACGGCTCAAAAACCAGATTCTCTGCCCTGAGCTCTTCCATCTTGGCTTCGATTCGGGGCAGATCATCCTCCGTCAGCCGGTGCGGCATCTGGAAATCGTAGTAGAAGCCTTCGCCGGTAGGAGGACCGATGCCCAGACTCACTTCCGGGAAGAGGTGGCTGACCGCCAGGGCCATCAGGTGAGATGTCGAATGGCGCAGGGTTTCCAGGGCTTCGTCGGGATCGAAGACTTCATGAACGGTTCCATCCCGGTGGATGGTCTTCATTATGTTCTGTCCGGCCATTTGGATCGAACCCCGGATACCAATGCCAACCGCATAAAAAAATGGTAGGTGCGAGCGGATTTGAACCGCTGACCCCTTCCGCGTCAAGGAAGTGCTCTCCCCCTGAGCTACGCACCTACGAGGGGATCATAACATACGAATCCAGCGGCCCACCGGGGTCCGTGCCCGATGGCGCGTCGATACATAACCGTCCATGGGGAAAGTCGTCGCGGGCTGTTGCTGCGCAAACGAAAGCGGACTCGATCCCTACTGAATCGAGTCCCTCAATGATCTCCCCGGCGTGAATTTGGGAACCTTTCTGGCGGGAATCTGAATCGCTTCTCCGGTCCGAGGGTTGCGCCCCGGCCGAGCGGGACGGAGGGGAGCCGAAAACGTGCCGAACCCCACGAGGGAAACCTTGCCGCCGTTTTTCATGGCCGCCCGGATGGTGGACACCATGGCCTCCACCGCGGATCGAGCATCGCTTCTGCTGAGGTTCGCCTTTCCGGCGACAACTCCGATCAACTCAGCCTTGTTCATTCCCCGTTCTCCTTTCCTACGGATCGATCACGTGAACCTTCCACGTCCAACCCTCATGCAGCTTTCCTGGCCAGCCGGCCTCGCAGTTCGTCGAGTCCCTGCTGGAACTGTCTTTCGCGGACAGCTCTTTCCAAGCCCTTGTAAAAATCGACTCCCAATTCCGCATCAGGGTCGTCCGAGACGTTCTCCAGGTAGAAACTGGAAACGAAATCCTCGTCCGGAGCTCGAACATCGGGGGAGATTCCGGAATCCTTGAGCTTTTTCTTTTGGATCGCGCTGCCGTTGGGCCGATAGTAGAGCTTGGTCGCGAGATACAGCACCGATCCGTCTCCGAGATGGAAAAGCTCCTGTCCCGACCCTCTGCCATCCGTCTTCAAACCCACGACCGTAGCCACGTCATGGTCCTTCAACGCCGCCGCAAGCACCTCGGCCGCCCCGCTGGTTCCTCCGTCTACCAACACCACCGCCGGAACTCCGGCCAGCAAGGGCTCGGCGGTCGTGGCGTGCACCACGGAACGTTTCTGACGATCCTTGACGGTGAGCACCCTGCTCCCCTTGGGAAGCAGGAGTCCCGCAATCTCGACGGCCTCGGCCACTTCCCCCGCGGCCACGCCTCGCACATCCACCAGGATTCCCTTCACACCCGCGGACCGCAGCATCCGCAACCCCTTCCGCACCTGTTCGGCGCTGCCGGCCTGAAGACTCGGAATCCGGAGCCGGCCCAGCCCCGTCTCCATGACCTCCGCCTTGACCTGTTCGGGGATGGGCGCCTCCCGCACCAACCGGATTACGGCGGGCGGCCGGCGCGGCCGGATCAGCCTGAGCTTCACCTCGGTGCCGGGCGCTCCCTGGAGCATGTTCTGCGCCTCCCAGCGGCTCATCTGCGTCGTTTTTCGGGAATCGATGGACTCGATCCAATCGCCGGTTCGCATCCCTTCCCGCTCGGCCGGACTCCCGCGCACTACGGCGACCACGTAGGCGTAACCGTAACGCTTGGAAATGTAGATCCCGGGTGAGGCTTGGGCTTCGGTACGCGCCTGAACCTGCTCGTAACTCTCCTGGGGTACGTAGCTTGAGTAGGGGTCCACCGCCTCGACCATGCCGTGCAGAGCGCCCAAGAAAGCGTCCTTCATCACAGGTTTTTCGACATAGTCTTCCCGGACCCGCTTGACGACCGCTATGAAGAGGGAGAGTTCCTGGTATGACGCGTCCCGGGCCGCAACCCGGTCCATGGATCCGCCCACGAGCCCGTAGCCGACCACCAGCGCCGAAAGCAACAGAATCGCCAGCTTCCCCTTGGCGAAGACGACCGTCACCCCGTCATTCCCTCGACCGCTACGGCCGATCGGCGTGATCCACTGCATCAGATGTCCCCGCCCTTGTACGCGCCAGATGAAAAGGAAATAAAGACAACCCGTGGACTATTGCAAACGGGGCAAGAGTATACACGAGGGTGAGAAGGAAGACGAGGAGACGGGCCATGCGGGGAACGGTCCACCGGATGGACGGAGCCGGAGAGAGCCGCCTTTCCCGCTTCCTCCCAAATTCTTCAAGTTGTCTCGGAAGCCCGGGTCCCTTACATTGAATCCGCGTTTCCTATGAAAACTCGCATTTCTCCGCAACGAGGTCGATAGCCGTGTTCCCGAAACCGGCATTCGGAAAGCTGTGGCTGCTGATCGCGGCGGCGCCGCTGACCTGGTTGGCCCTGGCTGCCGGTGGCGACCACCATGAGCCCGAAGCGGCCGGCCGGCATGACTCGGAATTCACTTTTCTGCGACTCATCTACTCGGGTCCCGGCTGGGCGCGCCGGGGATGGAGCTGGAGCTGGCAGACCGACTATCCGAAGGCCGACCTCCAATTCCTGTACGGCCTGGAGAAACTGAGCGACTTCACCTTCGTCTCTTCCGGCAACAAGGCCCTCTCCATACTGGACTCGGAGGTGTTCGACTATCCTTTTCTCTACGCCGTGGAGGTCGGGAGAATGCATCTCTCCGACCAGGAAGCGTCGAAGCTGAGGGAATACCTCTTGCGGGGCGGGTTTCTCGTGGTGGACGACTTCCACGGCCCCTGGGAGTGGAACAACTTCTACCAGCAGATCAAGAAGGTGTTCCCGGAATACGAGCCGGTGGACCTGCCTCTGTCTCACCCGGTCTTCCATTGCTATTACGACATCGACGAGTTGATCCAGATTCCGGGAATCCAGTACCTGTTCTACGGAAAAACCTGGGAGAAGGGCGGATACGACGCGCGTTACATGGGAGTCATGGATGAGCGGGGACGCCTCATGGTGATGATCAACCACAACGTGGATCTCGGAGATGCGTGGGAGTGGGCCGAAGTGGAAGAATACCCTCGAAAGTACGCCAATCTGGCCTTCCAGTTGGGAATCAACTACATCGTTTACGCCATGACCCACTGACGCCGGGGAGACGCGAGGCGTGAGAGGCGTGGCGTCCGGGGTCGTCCCGCCGGTCTCCCGGCCGCATTCGTGGTTTGAATCTTCGGAGGAGAGAATCAGGGGGCGACGTTGTAGGTGAGGCCGGCCTGGAACCGCCAATGGTGCAGCCGGCCGCTTGCCGGCAGAGCTGTTCCGGCACCCTGGTCCCGGGATGCCGCGCGGGGCAGACCGTAGTCGGGGACTCCCGTGAGCCGGTCCCGAACCTCGAAGCGGAGGCTCCAGGACGGATCCAGGTAGAGTTTGACGCCACCGCCCATCTCGCCCGCCAACTTCCAGCGGCCCTTGAGGGCCAGGCCCCGGGAGGCCGCATCGGCGTCGCCGGACGGCTGGAACAGCGACGCGCCGAGGCCCGCCAACGCATACGGAATGAGACGGCCCCGCTTCCAGCCGTGAGGATAGACCAGAAGGCTGTAGGTGAGTTCATGGACATAGTGGGCCTGCTCCGGCATCGGAGGTCCCTCCGCCGAGCCCACCGAGCCGAACGGAAGACTGTTGATGCCGTAGCGCATCTCGGCCCCGAACTTCTCGGCCAGGTTCTCGATCACGCCGAATGCCATCGAGTAACCGGCTTTGTAGTCGAGCGTCACCAGGGAGGAGCCATTCCCGGCCTCCGCAGGGCCTGATGTCCCGTCGGACAGGAACCCGGCGCCGGCCAGGAACGAGAACTCCCATTTCCTGGGGTGGGTTTCGGCTGTACCCTGACCCGGGAGCGGCTGGGCGATGCCACCCGACAGGACCAGTGCGAGGCAACACCTGCTGAGGAAGGCCGTCATTCTATATCGGGAGGATGCGGGGACCGCCTCGAAAGACGAGGAGTCTGCGCGGTAGATAGGCTGAATCATTGAACAGGCCCGGGCCTGCGACGTCTTCCTTCGCGTAATCTTCGATCCATACGCCGGGTCATCTCGTCGAATTTCTCCACCTGCTCCGGCCTGAGGAGGGCCCGAATCTGATTTCCGGCGTGGTTGCGGATCTCTCTGTGCATCTTGCCGGCTTCCTCGGCCGCTTCGCGGAACGATTTCCGGGTGGTCTCCAAGATCCGGCGCACCTGGACTTCCTGGTCCGGGTCCAGATCCAGAGCCTGATCCAGATGGCGGAGGAACCGCGACCCGTTGCGGCGGGGCCGTCCGGGCTCTCGTACCGAGTGTCGCCGATCCGGGCCGCCTCCGGCATGGAAGTGCGCCGGCCGGATCAGGACGTGGGTCAAGACGCCGCCGACGAAGCTGCCCGCCAGGAATACGAAGATGATCCAGCAGACGGCCCTAGTTCGATTCGTCAATGATCCAACCCCCTTCCGACGACGCCCTCAAGGAATCGACGGTGTATTCCAGGGAGGCCTCCTCGGGCAGGCTCTCCAACGGAGTCAAGCCCACATCGACCGGCTGCGAAAACAGATAGAGCAGGACGGAGACGGCCCCCATCAGGGCGATCAAGCCGGGCGCCAACTGCCGGGCGGCCCGTTCCAGGAACAGGGCGAACGGCACAACCCGCCTTTCCTCGGCCAGCCGGGCCACGGTCCGGGCGAAATGGGGGGGAGGCTCGATTCGGGGCAAGTGCTCCAGGTGAAATCGAAACAGGCGGTAGGCGCGCAATTCCCGGCGGTACCGTCCGCAGGACTTCAGATGTTCCTCATCCAGCGTATCGTTCCGCTCCAGGTCTTCAAACCGAAATTTTTTCCGATTCATGGTTTCAACGTTTCTCCGCCGGAAAGGACTCGAGACAGCGCCGCAAGCAGCCGCTTGCGCGTGCGGCTGACTCGGATTCGAGCCGCCACCTGGCTGCTTCCCAGGACCTTGGAGACCTCATCATAGCCGAATCCCTCCACCTCCCTGAGCAGGAATGCGGTTCGGTCCTTGTGGGACAAGCGGCGCACGAGCTGGTCCAGGAGCTTCAGGCAAGCTCTGGATTGCGCCTCCGTCATGGCGGCCGTGCCCGCGGAAAGATCGTGAAGGGACCGGATTCTCCTCTCTTCCTCTTCGGTGAAGTTGGAGAACGCCTCCACCCTGGAACTCCGCCGCTTTCTCAATACGTCTCGGCATTGGTTGACCGTGATCTTGGCGATCCAGGCCTTCAACGGGCGGCGCCGATCAAATCGGCTGAGGGCGTTGAAGACCTTGAGGAAGACCTCCTGAGCCACGTCTTCCACTTCCTGCCGCCGGCCCAATTGATGGTAGACGATGCTGAAGACCAGCCGCTCGTAGCGCTGGACGATCTGCTCGAACGCATACGGCGCGCCCTCCAGGCTCGCGATGACCAACTCGGCATCGGTCTTCTCCATCCTCCAACCTACAGTACGTCGCGTTCGGGGCGTTGTTTCACTTCGGTCTCCGGCCGCCGCCGTTTCCGGGCGACCAGGGTAACGATGCCGGAGCGCCGCACCACTCGTTCCAGCAGAGCGCAGAGGGGCAGGATCGGCTTGAGCGAATAATAGGGCGCCCGGGAACCGAAGAGGCTCTCCGACCAGTTGACCAGGCTGTGCTTCAGGCAGTGAAAACCGATGATCCTGGAGAATCCGAGCTGATCTCGAACCTCGAAGCCTTCCTGGTCCAGCAGCAGGGCCAGCGATCGGGGCGAATAGTGAAAAAGGTGGCGGGGCACGTCATCGAATGCGTACCAGTGCCGGCGAAAAATACGAGCCTGCAAGCTGCCCAGGTTGGGGAGTGAGACGATGAGCCAGCCCCCCGGCCGCAACAGATCCCGGACCCGGCGCATGACTCGCCTCGGGTCCGGAAGGTGCTCCAGCACGTGCCAGAACGTGATGGCGTCGAAGGAAGCCGGCCGCAGTCGAGCCGAGTACAGGTCCCCGATCACGAAATCGATGTCCGGTATCCGCTCGCGGACCAGTTGGACGACTCGCCGCGAGGGCTCGACCCCGGTCCGGCGCCAGCGGCCGGAATCCAGTCCCCAGAGAAACTTGCCGTCCCCGCAACCCACGTCCAACAGGGACCCTTCCCGCAAGTAGCGTTCCAGCAGGCGGACCTTTTCGGCCTCCTGGCGCCAGGAGCGGGCCGACACCAGTTGTCCGGATTGAAACTGCTCCACCGTCTTGACCACGTCTCCCCAGTATCCGGGAGGGTAGTAGGCCATGAGGTCCTGCTCACCGGGTGCGGGTTCGGTTCGGCCGAATCCGCAGGAGCGGCAACGGAGGATTTCCCAACTCTGGTCCGTGATCTTTCGCAGGCGGTCCGGAACGGCGCAGAAGTGATCCCAGTCACGCCCTCGACAAATCGGACAGGGATCCATGGGGATTTCCCGGCTCGTCACCTTTTCCGTCACACGACCGGGCCGAAGCCGCATCCCAGCCGGCGGAGACGCCGGCCGCCGGGAAGAATCGCCGCGACACGAGCCCGGCCCAGACACCGCCATGACCCGATGATCACTGCTGTCGCCATTTCGCGGGACTCTCGCCACGGACTGCGGAAGCGGGTTTCAGTGTATCATTCGGGCTGATGTATCGGGGACGCTACGCGCGACTGGTTCTGCTGCTCTTCTCCCTGCCGGTCTTCTACTACGTGGTGCAGATCTTCCGGCCGTTTCTGCTGCCGGTGGCGCTGGCCGCGGTGCTGGTGAGCCTTTGCTATCCCGCCTTCGACTGGATCCGCGGGAGGCTGAAGGGCCGCAACGGATTGGCCGCACTGGTCACCTGCATGGGGATGACGGCTCTCATTCTGCTGCCTTTCGCCCTGATACTGACCCAGGTGGCGACCCAGGCCAAGGAGATCTACGACAAGTTCCAGGCCGCTCTGGACCAGAGGGAATGGGAGGGCCCCTTGTGGCAATTGAGCGACGACATGGTCCCGGATCGCTTGCGCCAATTCGTGGAACGGTATGTCGACCTGGACCGGGTCGGCCTGGGTCGACTCGACCTGGGGGAGGGGCTGGCCACGTTGCTGGAAAAACTCAGCCTCTTCCTCCTGGAACACAGCTCCGAACTGGTGACCGGGCTGCTGAGTTTCGTCACCAGCTTCCTGATCATGCTGGTCACCATGTTCTTCCTCTTCCGGGACAGCGGCCGCCTGTCCCGGGACTACCGGCACCTCTCACCCCTCTCGGAAGAGTACCAGCGCCAGATCTTGACCACGTTTCGCCAAGTTGCCTCGGCCACGGTGGTGGGGAGCCTGGTCACGGCGGTGGTCCAGGGGATTGCCGGAGGACTGGTCTTCTGGATCGTGGGCATCGACCAGGCCATTTTCTGGGGTACGCTCACGGCCTTCTTTTCCCTGGTTCCCGTCGTGGGAACGGCAATCGTCTGGGTTCCCTGGGCGATCTATCTCCTGAGCACCGTCTCGGGCGCCAGCGGCTTCGTCTTCATCGGCCTCTTCCTCCTGGTCGGGTTGCTCGACAACGTCGTTCGGCCTTTCTTTATCGAGGGACGGGTGAAGATGCACACTCTCCTGGTCTTCTTCTCCCTGATGGGAGGCGTGTCCTACCTGGGATTGCCGGGCCTCATCTTCGGTCCCATCCTGGTGGCCCTCGGCCTGTCGTTCCTGGAACTCTTCCAGCTCGAGTTCGGACAGCGCGCGACCGATCGGCCGTCCGAATGAACACCTACGGCCGCTGGATCGAGCGCCGGGAACGGATCCTGACGCTGCGGGACACGAGCCGCCGGATCCTGCCCTTCGACTGGGGCCTGGAGTGCCTCGGCCAGACAGTCGGCCGCGAACCCCTCTCCCGGGTGAAACGGTATGCCCGGACTGCATTGGCGGACCACCGATTCTACGAGAGCACGCCCCCGCGGAATCCCCGGCTTTCCGGCGGCCGTCTCACTTTCGAGACCCCGGTCGAGAGCGCCTACCCCGGGAACAATACGGTCCATGCCCGGATCTTTCCGGGTCCGGATCGGCGCCGGGCCGTCGTCGTGGTCCCCCAGTGGAACGCCGACGCCACCAGCCACGTGGGACTTTGCCGGCTCTTGACACGCCTGGGAATCACCGCCGTGCGCCTGTCCCTGCCCTACCACGAACGGAGGCTGCCTCCGGGGGAAATCCGGGCCGAACACATGGTCAGCCCCAACATCGGCAGGACCCTTCAGGCCACGCGCCAAGCCGTGCTGGAAGTGCTCCAGGCCGCCCATTGGCTCCGGGACGAGGGCTACCGACACATAGGAGTCGTGGGAACCAGCATCGGCTCCTGCGTCACGTTCCTGGCCTTCGTCCATGACCCGCTCATCGAGACCGGCGTGTTCAACCACGTCTCCTCCTCCTTCGCCCAGGTCGTCTGGACCGGACTGGCCACGCGATACGTTCGGTGGGGCCTGGAAGGCTACATCTCCCGGGACGACCTGGAACACTGCTGGGCGCCCATCAGTCCCTGGTACTTCATTCCCCGGCTCCGGGAATCCCGCCGGCCCCATCTCCTGATCACCGCCCGCTACGATCTGACCTTCACCCCGGAACTCTCGCAACAGGTCTTTCTGAGATACCGGGAGCACGGAATCCCGTTCGATCGGATCGAGCTCCCATGCGGCCACTACACGACGGCCCGATTTCCCTTCGTCTGCCTGGACGGATGGCACATCATCCGTTACCTGCACCGCCATCTGGGGCGCCGCCGATGACCACGAACCTGCTGCTCACGGGACATCCGGGAATCGGGAAGACCACTCTCGTCAAGCGGCTCATCGAGCGGCTCGGACACCTGGCTCTGAGCGGCTTCTACACCGAGGAGATCCGCGCCCGGGACCGGCGCATGGGCTTCCGGGCGGTGGCCCTGAACGGGACTTCAGGAGTGTTCGCGCACCGGGACTACCAGACCACGTCCCGGCACCGGCTGGGACCCTACGGCGTCCACCCCGGGATGCTGGAGAACCTGGTCCTGCCTCATCTGGACTGGAAGCGGAAGCGGCCGGACCTGGTGGTGGTGGACGAGATCGCCAAGATGGAGCTCCTCTCACGGCCCTTGCGGGAGGCGATAATCGAGCTCCTGGATTCGCCTTGTCCGGTCCTGGGCACCATCGCACTGCACGGCTCCGGAGTCCTGAAACGCATTCGGGACCGGAAGGATGTGCACCTGGTCAGACTGACCCGGAAGAACCGGTCGGTTCTGCACGGCGAGATCCTCCGGCGCGTGGATCGAATCCTGGTCCGGGCATCGTCAACGGGAGAGACTTGAAGGGGACCAGGAGCCTGCCCCGCGCAAACCGGCGCTGACCGCTTACAATGGGTATCGAAATTCAATGACTGGCGTTTACGTTCTTCTGGCCGGCCAGCTTCTGGCGGGCGCCCTGATTCCAGGCTACGACTCCGTGGAGATCCGCGCGAAAGAAGCCAGAGAGTATGCCGCCCACCAGGAATCCCAGAACCTGGTCATTGCCGCCTATCCTTGCGACACTCGGTACAAGGCCCGCCAGTTGTTCGACACCGACAAGTTCGCCATGAAGCGGATTCTCCCGGTGCTCATCGTGGTGGAGAACAACAACGACTTCGTGGTGAGCCTGGACGGCCGGGCCATTTTTCTGATCGACGGCGCCGGGACCCGGCATCGTCCCATGCACTATCTGGACGTGCTGGCGGACCTGAACAACAAGCGGCGGCCCCCGATCTCCACATTCCCGGCACCGGTCCCGGGACGCGGCGGCTCCCGGAGGATCAAGGTCGCCAGCGAAGAGATGCTCGCCGACTTCGAGCAGAAGGACTTCGGCGAAAAGCTCATTGCCCCCTACACCAAGGACTTCGGCGTGGTCTTCTACGAAATCCCGTGGGACGGATGGGACCTTTCCAAGAGCCGCTTCTACCTCCCCGAGGTCTATAATTTTTCGGCCAAGGAGCCTCTGGTCTTCTTCGAGTTCGAGGTCCGGTAGTTCGCCGGGACCGAGCGCCAACCGGTAGAATCCCCGCATGAAAACGGATTCCGGCCCGACCGAAGAACTCTGGGACATCCCTCACGTCAAGTTCCGGCAGGAAACCTTGTCCAACGGCCTCCAGGTCATTCTGCGGCCGAGCAGCCGCGTCCCCCTGGTGCATATCAGCCTCCATTACCGGGTCGGCTCCTCCTGCGAAGTACCGGGCCTCTCCGGTCTCGCCCACCTCTTCGAGCACATGATGTTCCAGGGATCCCGGAACGTGGCCAAGAACGAGCACGGCCGATACGTGGACGAGGCGGGAGGACGCTGGAACGCCACCACCAGCAAGGACCGCACCGCCTACCACGAAACGCTGCCGTCGAATTGCCTGGACCTGGGGCTGTGGCTGGAAGCCGACCGCATGAGTTCCCTGGAGGTGACGGCGGAGAACTTCGAGAATCAGAGGCAGACGGTCATCGAAGAGAAGAAGCAGAGTTACGACAACCGGCCCTACGGCCGAGCTTTTCTGAGGCTGGACGACCTGGCCTACGAGAGCTGGGAATACTCCCATCCCATCATCGGCGCGGTCGAAGATCTGCAGCGGGCGACCCTCGCCGACGCCAGGGAGTTTCACCGGACGCACTACGGACCGGGAAACGCCGTGCTGGTTCTATCGGGAGACCTGGAGGAGGAGGCCGCCCTGGAGTCGATCCACCGCTACTTCGGATCGATTCCGGATCGGACTCGATCCCCACGGCCCGTATTCCGGGAGCCGTCTCAACGGGAGGAGAAGCGGGAGACAATCCGGGACCCCCTGGCCGTGCTTCCTCTGGTCATCACGGGCTACCACATGCCGCCCGTGGGCAGTCCCGAGTACTACGCGCTCGGCATCCTCGCCCTGCTGCTGACGGACGGCTCCTCCTCGCGCCTCTACCGCCAACTGGTGTACGAACGGAACTGGGTCGCCGGACTGTCGGCCGGACCGAACCAGTACCGCGGCCCGAGCCTGTTTCACATCTTTCTGCAGATTCAGGACGGGGTCCCGGTCGACCCCGTCCTGGACCTGGTCGAGGCCGAACTGGGCCGGCTGTGCCGGGAGGTGGTGACTCCACAGGAACTGGAAAAGGCGCGCAATCAGTTGGCGTTTCGTTTCGTCCGCCGGCTGGAGAAGGTGTCGGACGTGGGCGAGATCCTGGCCCACCACGCCGTGTTCTACGGAGACGCCGGGGAAATCAACCGGGAATGGCCCCGGTACGCCGAAACGACTCCCCGGAAAATTCTCCAAGTCGCGGCCGAGACCTTCCGTCCGGAAAACCGCACCTTGCTGCTGGTGGAGCCGGGACAAGGTTGAATTGGGGCGTGTCCGATTGAGGAACGGGAAGACGCAATAGGCGCCTGTCATGAAAACCGATCAGCCTCCAGCGATAGCGCCGTTGCCGATACCCGGCTATCCGAAGATTCCCGACGCCGTCCTGGGGAACGGGCTTCGGGTTCTGACGGTCGAAGATTCCGCCCTTCCCAAGGTCTCCCTCTGCCTGGCCTGGCCCACCGGCCGCAGCTCCGACTCCACCGGAAACCTGGCCCTGACGAGTCTGGCCGTCGAGCTGTTGGAAGAGGGAACCGAGACCCGCGACTCCCGGCAGATCTCGGACCTGATGGACCAGTTGGCGATTCACTACGGCACTCAGGTCCGCATGGAGCAGAGCCAGCTCACCCTGACGGTGCTGGCCCGGTACCTGGAGCCGGCCCTGGAACTGTTGGCGGACCTGGTGCTGAACCCGGCATTCCCCGAGGAGGAATTGGAGAAGGCCCGGAGCCGGTGGAAGAGCCACCTTCTGTCCCAGCGGTCCCAACCGGTGTTCCTGGCCCGGGAACGGAGCCACTCGGCTCTCTACCGGAGCCACCCCTATTCGCGCGTCTCGTTTCCCGTGTCCCACGTGGAGGCGGCGGACCGCGACGCGTTGCGCGGAGTGCACCGGCGGCTGTTGGCGCCGCGCGGAGCCCTGCTCGCCTTCTCGGGAGCCGTGCAGCCGGACCGGGCGTCACGCCTGGCCGAGCGTCACCTGGGAATCTGGACGGGAGAGGCGCCCCAACAGGACCGAGCCCCGCTGCCGCCGGCCCCGGAATCACGGCGGGTCTTGCTGGTTCACCGGCCCCATTCGGTCCAGGCCCGGATCGTCGTGGCCAGCCGCGGGTTGCCCCGGGGCCACCGGGATGGGACGCCCCTGTTCCTGGCCAACCAGGTCCTGGGGGGCAGCGCCAGCTCCCGGCTCTTCCTGAACCTGCGGGAGGACAAGGGCTACACCTACGGCGCCTACAGCACCATGAAATGGTACCGGAGCGACGGGGTCGTCCTCATCGGCGCCGACGTGCGCAGCGACGTGGCGGCCGAGTCGTTGCAGGAGAGCCTGAAGGAGCTAAAGCGCCTGAGGCGGGAGCCGCCCGGATCCCGGGAGTTGAACCGTTGCCGGGCGGAACTGACCGGCCGATACATCCGCGTCCTGGAGACATCCGATTCGGTGGCGGATCTCGAGGTCAGCCGGCGCCTGGACGGCCTCCCGGAAGACCACTACCGGAACTACGTCCAGCGGCTGCAGCGGGTCACCCCGGAGACGATCCGGGAAACGGCCCGGACCTACCTGGATCCGGGACGGACCGTCATCACCGTGGTGGCGGACCGTTCCCAGGTCGAGGAGGACCTGGCGCATTTGGGCCCCGTGTCGGTCTACGACACGGACGGGAACCGGCTGGAGTAGCCGAATCGGAACGACAGGATTTCACGAACCGACACTCCCCGGTCCGGCGCCTTGACGGGACGCCAGGCGTGGAGGACGATGTCTTCGAGGTGCCGATGTCCAAGGAAGACCACTACCTGAAGGGGATGGACCTCTTCGCCGATGACCGCATGGACGAAGCCGTTGCGGCGTTCGACCGGGCGTTGGAAGAGGACGCCAGATACGGAGACGCCCTGCACGCCGCGGCCATGTGCTGCTACCACAAAAAGGACCTGGAGAAGGCGTTGCAGTACGGCCTGCGCTACCGGGACGTGGAGCCGGACAACCCGTTGGCCTACACCAGCCTGTCCATGTTCTACCACGCCAAGGGCTGGATCCAGGAGGCGGAGGACATGGGCGCCAAGGCCCAGGCCGCCGCCCTCAAGGAAGCTCAGTCGTAGCCGCCGCCGAACCGGGGCAACGCGTCTCCACGCCCGATGCGGACCCGGTCGAACGCCGTGTCGAATTTTGCCACGGGCTGCGACGCAACCGCCCGGATGTCACGGCGCTTCGTAGAGTACGATGGTCGCGGGCTTATGGACGGCATCGACCGCGGCGCCCACGGCCAGGCCGGGCGCCAGTCCAATGGAGGCGACAATCAACACTCCGAGTGGAGTCAGGTCGTTGGAAATCCCCGCCGCCAGTGCCCCCATGATCCCGGCTCCAACTCCGGCACCGATCAGGATGCCGTTGGCGAGACTGTCCTCCGCTTGAGTGGTGATGGTCTCGATGTCCTCCCTGGGAATCGCCGCCCGAGCGTCATGGGTCACGAGCAGGACGTCTGTAGCGGTCAGACCCTCGTAATGCCCCTTGACTCGATCCCCGTCCTTCATTTCCACCGTGACGGGCGATGCGACCGCCAGGGCCGAGACCTTCTCCCAACGTCCGGGAATGACCCCGGCCCGAGCCGGCAGGGAGACCAGTCCCGCCAGCGCCAATGCGACGACCCGGATCCGGTGTGTTTTCATCCTCATGCTCATCATCTCGACACCTCCTTTCACCGGGGAATGCGATTTCCAACCGGGGATTGGCTCACGCTCGTTGGCAGTCCTGGGGACTTGTTCCTATAATGTGTCCTTTCCTCCACTGGGAGCCGGCGTAGCTCAACGGTAGAGCGGCGCATTCGTAATGCGTAGGTTGGGGGTTCAATTCCCTTCGCCGGCTCCATTGTTCTTGTCGGTCGAATACGGCCGCTGGGTCTTGGATCAATTCGGATCGAGATAAGGGAGACGACAATGTCAGGTTGGAGCCGTTGCTGTCGATTGCTGCTGGTGCTGGCCGCCGCGGCGGGGTGCGGACCTTCCGGCGCCAAGCTGGTTTCGGTCCAGAAGATCTGGGACCAGGCTCCCCACAGCGCCTTCACCGACCTGGTTCGGTTCCAGGACCAGTGGTACTGCACCTTCCGCGAAGGGCAGGATCACACCTCCCATGACGGTTCCATCCGCGTGATCACCTCCGCCGACGGGGAGAACTGGTCTTCCGCCGTCCACATGCCGCCCGAACCGGGCAACGATCTGAGGGATCCCAAGCTCGTCGTCACACCCGACGGCAGGCTGATGCTGCTGGCCGCGGAACGGAAGTCGTTGGGCGGCGAACAGGAGGACTACAACCCCTGGGTCTCCTTCTCCAAGGACGGCAAAGTGTGGACACCCCGGCAGCCCGTCGGCGAACCGGATTTCTGGCTTTGGAGAGTGACCTGGCATGAGGGAACGGGCTACGGGGTCGGCTACACGACGAGAGAAGCGTACAGCCAGCGCAATAGTCAGCAGGAGTTCGCCCGGCTCTACAAGACCCGGGACGGGGTGGCGTACGACACCCACGTGAACGTCTTGTTCGCCCGCGGCTACCCCAACGAATCGACCATCATCTTCCTTGAGGACGGGACGGCGGTCTGCCTGTTGCGGCGGGACGGAAAACCCGACAACTCGGCCCAGATCGGCGTCTCGGAGCCGCCCTACACGCTGTGGAACTGGAAGGATTCAGGTCAGCGAATCGGCGGGCCCAACCTGATCTCCCTACCCGATGGGCGCCTGGTGGCTGCGGGCCGGCTCTACCTTCCCGACCGGGAAAGAAGAACCCTCCTCTGGTCGGTGGATCTCGAGTCGGGGACCGTGTCCGAGCTGCTCCGGCTCCCCTCCGGAGGGGACACCAGCTACCCCGGAATGGTGTGGCACGAGGGACTGCTCTGGATGAGCTATTACTCGACCCACGAGGGGAAGACGAGCATCTACCTGGCAAAGGTGGACATTCCTGAACCTGAGCCGGTGGAAGTTTCGGGGTATTAGCCGGCGGCGAAGAGGGGGGACAGGAAAGTCCCCTCTCCTTTCAGAACCCGAAGGTGGCGTCGACGTTGCCGCGCAGAACCTGGCGTCCCAACTCCAGGGCCCGGAGCTCCGGCCATCCCCGATCGATGACGAACCGCTCGGCCAGGACCTTGGCCAGCGTCCTCTTGTACATGGCGAACTTGGGCAGCGCGAACTCCAGTTTGTACATGTCGCTGTAGTACCCGATCTGCTTGGTGGCGGGCACGGTCTCCAGCCGGGCCGCCAGATCTCCTTCCAGGAAGGCGGGGGCGTTGGAGTACCACCAATGCCCGTGGGTCACCACGTTGGGGAAGATCCAGGCGTAGCTGGTCAGCTCCTGGTTGGTGACGCTGGCCAGGACCGAAATGGGGAAGGTCACCTGGGGAAAGGCGTTGAACAGTTCGCGGTACTGAATCAGGGAGACGCGGCTGTCGTACAGGTCCTGCCCCTGGAAGACCCCGGCCTCGTAGACACCCCGGTTGACCCCGATCATCAGGTCGAAGGGCAGCCGGAACTCGGCGCAGAACTCGGCCAGTGTCCAGAAAACGAAATGGGACAACGATTGCCGCGAGCGGAGGCCGCCGCCTTCTCCGCCCAGCAGAATGCTGTCCAGAGCGGCCGCCGCCTCTTGCTCGGAGATTTTCGTGGGAGTGAAGTCGGGCGGCAGCGAGATCGCGGCCGCTCGCGCGTTGCGGGACTTGAAGTGCTCGAAAAGAGAGCCGAGGGCGCTCCGCAGGGCTGCGGGATCGTGGACGGAGACACCCGCGGCTTTTTCCAGGCGCCCCCGCACGGCAGAATCGGCGAGGCCGAACACCAGGTCGTCGGTCCTGAGACAGGGGATGTACAATTCCGTGTCGAACCCCTCCAGGGGATCGTCGAAGTCGCTGGTCAGAAACACGCGCCGGAGCCGGCTCCTCCGGAGCACGTCCTGTTCCCAGGCCGGCGAGGACATGAGGCGCTCAGACGTATCGTAGAGATCCTCCCAGTTGTCCGGCGTGATCCGGTCGCCGTCGAAGCCGAGCAGCGCCTGGGCCATCTCCACCAGCCAACTGTACTGGACCGTGTTTTCCACCGGCCCCAGACAGGCGATCAGCCGCCTGGTCTTTTCCTTGGGTCCGACCCCCGGCTCTTCGATCTCCTCCCGGGGCATGCCGGCGGAGTGGGCCAGTTCCGTGTAGTAGTGGTATCCCAGGATGTCGGCCAGCGTTTCGGCGGCGGGCCGGTGAGGGTCGATGTGGGTGTGGGGATCGATGAGCCACATCGAGTCCAGTTGCTGAAAGATCCGGTTTCGCAGTTCCAGGGACATGATGGTTCGACTCGGCCGGGGCGATTTTACGATCCGCTCAATGGACCGCGGTGAAGGTCAGCCGGGAGGGACGGTCACCCGTTACTCCAGGTAGAGGAATTCGTTGGTGGCAAGCAGCGTCTGGCAGAGGTTTGACAACGCCGCCTCGGACGCCTTCTCGGGAGAGGCGTTGGCGAACCGATAGTTGCGCTCCTGCTTCCGGAGATGGTCCCGGCCGATCTGCACCTCCTCCGGCTCGGGTTGACGTGAGAGAGTCAGGAGATAGGCCATCCGGACTCTCTCTTCGGGACTTTCGCCGGCCAGATCACGGACCCTCCGGGCCAGATGGCCAGCCTCCTCCACCAGAAACGGATCGTTCATGAGAGTCAGCGACTGGATCGGCGTCACCGAGTTCACCCTGCGGGTGCAGTTGACCGTGATCTTGGGGTAGTCGAAGGCCTCCAGGAAATTGAGCGGGTAATTTCTCCGGGCCAGAATGTAGAGGCTGCGGCGCAACGGGTTGTGAGTGTCCGGCTCCTCGCCCGTCACGGTCTGCAGGCCCGAGGCGTCGAACTCGAGCAGCGCCGGCTTTCCTCCCAGACTCCGGTCCAACCGGCCGCTGGCCGCCAGGATGGAGTCGCGGATCGTCTCCGCCTCCAGGCGCTTCAGGTTCATGCGCCAGAAGAGCAGGTTCTGTGGGTCCACCATCTCGCCGGGCGCGCCGTTCGGTTGCCGCAGCGCCTGCCGGTAGACGCTGGAGGTCATGATGGTTCGGATCAGCCGCTTCACGGACCAGCCGTTCTCCATGAAGTCCACCGCCAGCCAATCCAGCAGTTCGGGATGGGTGGGAGGCGAACCGTTGCGGCCGAAGTTCCCGGGAGTGGCGACGATCCCCCGTCCCATCAGGTGGTGCCACACCCGGTTGACCATGACCCGCGCCGTCAGCGGATGGTCACGGCTGGTCAACCACTGGGCGAAACCCAGGCGGTAACCGCTGGTTTCCCCCCGGGCGTCCTCCGGTTTCCGGATCGATTCCTGGCCGGGCGGACTCAGGACCGCCAAGCCGGCCGGCGCGACCCGGGGTCCGGGAGACTCGATGTCTCCCCGTTGCAGCAGGCGCGTCACGGGGGGAGCCCCCACGTCGAACAGCGCCTGGATCTTGTTGAAGCTGCGCCGGTATCCCTCGAGGGTATCGATCTTTCTCCGAAAATCCGCGGCTTCCGCCTTGTGCTCTTCCGAGAGGCTCTTGTCCACGTCCTCCGGATCCACCTCCAACAGCGTCGCGAACTTCTCCGCCAGATATTCCTGAATCTCGTTGCGCTTCTCTTCGGGCGTCTGCCACGCCGTCTTCACGTCGGAGCGGATCTCCTCGGAGATCTGCTCCAGCTTCCGGTCCAGCAGCATTTCCTCGTAAGGCTGGCGCAGGGCAGCCAGCTTTTCTTTCAGCTTCGTCTGCGGCGCGTCGATCTCGGCGTTGTGCCGCTCGATGGCCTCCTGCTCGGCGCGGGAGACATCGGGCAGGAAGCGGTCCTTGGGCTGCTTCCAGCGCATGGGATTGAAGGCGGGGGTGAAGACGGCCATCAACCGGTAGTAGTCGCGCTGGGGAATCGGATCGAACTTGTGGGAGTGACAGCGGGCGCAGCCGGTGGTGAGACCCAGCAATCCGGTGGAGACCCGCTCCACCAGATCGAAAATGACCGAGTATCGCTCGCCCGGCAGATTGACGATGTCCGAGTCGGTCCGGTCCATGCTGCTGCGCATGAATCCGGTGGCGGTCAGGAGCCGGACCGTCTCCGGCGTGTACTCCTGGGCAGACCGCCAGTCGACCAGCTCGTCGCCGGCCAGTTGCTCGGTCAGGAAACGGTCATACGGCTTGTCTTGATTGAGCGCCTCCACCACCCAGTCCCGGTACCGCCAGATCCCCTCGAAGAGGTTGGTGGTGTGAAGATCGTTGTCGAATCCGGTGATGTCGGTATAGCCCATCAGGTCCAGCCAGTGGCGGCCCCAGCGCTCTCCGTAATGAGGAGACTCCAAGAGCCGGTTCACCAGCCGTTCGTACGCATCCGGCCGGGTGTCCGCAAGAAACTTCTCCATCTCCTCCGGCGTCGGAGGCAGGCCGGTGAGATCGAAGTGGGCCCGGCGCATCAGGGTCGGCCGCGACTCGTCGGGGGAGAGGCTCAGACCCTTGGCTTCCAGCTTGTCCAGGACGAAGGCGTCGATGGGAGTCCGCACCCGGTCCTGGTCCCGGACTCCGGGCACCGCAGCGGCCTCCGGCTTGCGGAAAGCCCAGTAATTCCGGTCCTCCCCGGTGATGGGAGGCGCTTCCGCGAGGCTGAAGGTCTCCCGCTCCTCGGTGATGAGATCGGGGCCGAAGCGGGAGGAATCGATCCAGGCCCGCAGGTTGTCGATCTCCTCTTCGGTGAGGGGAGATCCGACTCCCGGCGGCGGCATGCTCCCGGCGGAGACCATGCGGATCAGGATGCTCAGCTCCGACGCCCCCTCCACCACGACGGGTCCGTTTTCACTCCCCTTGAGGGTGGCCTCCAGCGTCCTCAGATCCAGGCCTCCCGGCGGGGGTTCCTGGCCGTGGCAGGCGAGGCACTTGGCTTCGAAGATGGGCAGCGCCTCGTGATTGAACCGCTCCACCTGCTCCGCCGTAAGGATCGGCTGAACCTTCTCGTGAGGCGCGCCCGCCTCGATCCAATTCTTTATGGTGTCGATCTGGGCCTCGGACAGGTCCAGGTTGAAGGCCTTGGGCGGCATCTCCCGGGCGGACACCTTCTGGTAGAGCAGGCTCTCAGCGGAATTGCCCTCCACCAGGACCGTCCCATTGTGAGAACCCCTGAGCACCGACTGGGCCGTGCGCAGGTCCAGGCCGATCATGGAGGTGCCGCCGTGGCAGGCGAAGCAGTGGGCCGTGAAGATGGGGAGCACGTCCTTTTCGAAGGTGGGCCCTGGAGCGGCGGCCAGAACGGTGGACAAGAGCAGCGGCAACGCTCCCAGCAATCCGGGTCCGGATTTCATGGAGGTCAGGCTCCGGGAAGGGGGTGCTCAATGAGATCGTTGACCACCTTGGCGCCGGTGATGGCCAGGTTGGTGGGCGTCTCCTCCCGGCCGCCGTGGCGGTAGGTCAGCCGGCTGTGGTCGATCCCCAGCAACCGATACAAGGTGGCCTGCATGTCGGGGCAACTGACCCGGTTCTCCACCGCCTTATAAGCGAACTCGTCGGTGGCGCCGTAGGTCAAGCCGGGCTTGAAGCCCCCTCCGGCGAACAGGATGGTGAAGGCGTTGCGGTTGTGGTCCCGCCCGTCCGAGTTCTGCGTGGTGGGAAGCCGGCCGAACTCGCCGGCCCACATGATGATGGTGCTCTCGAGCAGTCCCCGGCTCTTGAGGTCCTTGATCAGGGCGGCCGTCGGCTGGTCTGTCTGGGCGCAGATCTTGGCCAGGTTGGTCTTGAGATTGTCGTGGCTGTCCCAGGGCTGGCCCTTGCCCGAGAAGACCTGCACGAACCGGACCCCCGACTCCACCAGGCGCCGGGCCATGAGACAGCGGGTCGCGTACGGAGCGGTCATGGGGTTGTCCAGGCCGTACATCTTCCGGGTGGCTTCCGATTCCCGGGAGAGGTCCAGGACGTCGGCCGCCGCCAACTGCATCCGCGCGGCGAGCTCGTAGTTCTGGATCCGGGCCTCCAGCTCCGAAGTCTCGGGGTGATGCAGGAGGTGGCGGCTGTTCAGCTTCGCCAGCAGATCGAGACTCTGCCGCTGCACTCCCGGCGGCAGGGGGACCTCCTGCTGGAGGTGGTGCACGGGAGTTCCGATGGAGCTGAACTCGACCCCCTGGTAGAGCGCCGGGAGCCACCCGCTGGACCAGAGGATCTTGCCGCTGACGCTGTATCCCTCCGGCGCCCGGAGCACCACGTAGGCGGGAAGGTTCTGGTTCTCGGTTCCCAGGGCGTAGCTGATCCAGGAGCCCATCACCGGCCGGCCCGGAAAGATCTGGGAGGTGAGGAGATTGTTGAGCCCCTCGGGATGGTTGTTGTGCACCGAGTACATGGACCGGACCATGCAGAGCTCGTCGGCCACGCCGCTCAGGTGGGGCAGCACTTCCGCGATCTCCATGCCCGACTGCCCGTGTTTCTTGAACTCGTAGGGGCAGGGCATGAGGATGTTCAGGTTGTTGGGCTGGTGGATCTCGACCCCGTCGGGATGAGGTTGCCCGGCTCTCTTGGTGAGTTCCGGCTTGGGATCGAACAGATCCATCTGGCTGGGCCCGCCGTTCTGGACTAGTTGGATCACCGCCTTGGCCGGACCCGGAAAGTGGCCCTTCCGCGGCTTGAGGTCCATGTAGGGCGGCGGGGCCTTGTCGAGCGCCGGCGTTCCCAGGAGGTTCTCGGAGTCCAGCAGACCGGCCAGCGCAATGCTGCCGAAACCGAGTCCGGACCGGGCCAGAAGTTGCCGCCGGGAAATGGAATCGGGTCCCGGAAACTGGAGGCCTTCAGGCAAGTTCATGGGATCACCGCCGGGGTAGATACCTGTTTGGACGGTACCCCCGAATCCGAAGCCGTGTCAAGCGACGCTCCGGTTCCGGCGCGGCATCGTCATCCATCGCCTCCCCGCAATAGGACCTGTTTTTACGATCAATCGCAAAAACTGGCTCGAAATTATCTATCGATGGACAAACTATCGCCAAAGGGGAGCAGGATAGGATCCACGGCGCACCAGATCCCGAATCTGACTCGTGACCCGTTCCCGGTCCTCCCGGTAGGTGACCCCGAACCAGGAATCGGAGGACCGGAGCACCCGGACCTTCGCCTGGCCGGCGGCGACGAGGTCGTTGACCAGCGTGGGGATCATGAACTCGGCCCCGTCTTCCCGGCCCCGCTCTCGCAGGAAGCGGGCGAAGGCCCGTTCAAGATGTTCGAAGATGCTGGGAGTGAACCCCCACATGTTCATGGAGACCAGTTCGTCTCCCGAGAGGCTGCGGGCCCGTCCCTGCGGATCGGTATGAACGGCCCCGTCACCGCGCCTCGCGATTCGGGTCAGCTCGACGACCTGCTCCAGAAGGCCCTGACGGCTGCGGCAGACCCCCCGGGCCACCGTGCCATGATCCGAGAGCGTCTCGCGCAGACGGAATCCCACCATGCCGTAGTCCCCGCGGCGGCCGTCAGCCGCCTGCTGGAGGTGGCCCGCCAGCCTCCGGTAGGAGCCGGCGCCGTAGAAGTCGTCGGCGTTGACGGCGGCGAAGTTCCCGCCGATGGCGTCCCGGGCCGCCAGCACGGCATGGCCCGTTCCCCAAGGTTTGCGGCGCTCAGGCGGGATGGAGAACCACCCGGGAACCATTTCCAGTTCTTGCCGACAGTATTCCACGGCGACGCGCCGCTCGATTCGGCTTCCCACCGCAGCGCGGAAATCCTGCTCCATGTCTCCGCGCACGATGAAGACCACGCGGTCGAAGCCGGCGCGAACGGCGTCGTAGACGGAGTAGTCCAGCAGAGTCTCCCCGCCGGGTCCCACCGGGTCGATCTGCTTGAGACCCCCGTAGCGGCTGCCCATCCCCGCAGCCAGCACCAGCAACGTCAGGCTCATGGCGATGGGTCGTTCCCTCAGGCCGGGTTCGGAGCGGCGGCCCGGTCGATGAGGTTTCGCGTGATGCGCTGAACCCTCGGGTCGGGACCGAGGGGCCGGGTGAAATGGGTCCAGGGCACGGTATGCCCCGGAGGAGATTCCAGACCCTGGGCCCAGAAGATGGTGGAGGCATTGAAGACGAAGTTCCCCTGGGGGCCGGGGAATATGGTGGCGGCCCACTCGCCTGGTGTCACTCCATGGGTCCAGACCGTTCCCTGGGCCACGACCTCCAGACCCTCCCGCTCCAGGTCGGGGTCGCCGTGAAACTCCCAGCCCACCAGGCCGGGAATGAAGTCCCCCTTGGCCATCCCGGTCCCCTCGAAGATCCAGTGATCGGGAGCCGTGCAGATCCAGTCGCCCGATCCGTTGAAGGGCACCACGGTGCGGGCTCCGATGATGTTCCGCTCATCGGGACCGGCGCCCTTGAAGGGACCCAGGATCTCCGAATATCTCTCGATCTCTTCGGGACGCAGCGGACCATAGCTGTGGAGCCGGGTGATGATCCGGTTGGGGACGCCGGTCGAGGACGGGGTGAAGGGACTGACCATGTAGACGTCGTTGGCGCTGAGCCAGAGGACGTTGACCCCTTCTCCGATGGCGGTCTCGATGGCCCGGTACTGGCGGATGTCCCAATATTCGTCGTGTCCGACGCTGACGAAGGCCCCGCAACGGGTCACGAATGAGGACTCGAGCACGTCGGCGTTGCTGCAGTAGGTGACGTCCAGCCCTTCCCGTTCCAGCCAGTAGCAGAGGGGGTACTCCCAGAGCAGGAACTCCCCCGTGCCCACCGACAGCGGGAAATCCGAGAACATGGGGAACTTGGCGTAGGGCCGGTCGAAGCTGCCTGCCACCCCGGGATGATGGGCCCCCTCGGGGTGGGTGTAGAGGGAGTAGTCGTCGGGCCAGCGGTTGTAGGCCTGCCAAGTGTTGTCCGAGCACTGGAAGAGAAGGTGCGCCGGCCGCCGGTCCCGGACGATGAAGATCACGTAGCTCTGCCAGTAGGGCTGGTTCCCCGCCGGGAGCGTGGAGAGCTTGCCCAGATAGACTCCGCTGGTCCAGTCCTCGGGAATCTTGAATTCGAGGCTCGGTTCCCACCGGCACTCGCGCAGCCGATTGGGACCGACCTCGGGCAACGGCTGGAGTTGACCCTCCAACGGCCCCGCCGACTTCATCAGCCGTCCGCCGTGGCCGCCGTAGTAGCCCAACCGGTAGATGTCCACGCGGAAAGGGCTGGCGGGTTCGGTGCTGACAAAGATGGAGAGGGTGTCGCCGGCCTCGATGGACTGGTGGGAGCAGTACCCCTCGATGCGGGCGCTGCGGTACTTTCCGCGGTCGACCCAGACGCGGGTCAATTGCCATTCCCGGGTGCCCGGCTTTCGGTTCTCCAACTCGATTGCCGTCTCCCGGCCCGCGGATTCGCCGCCGGGTCCGCCACAGGAAGCGGCGGCGGTCAGGGCGGTGACGGCGCTCCCCTGGATGAATCGTCGCCGGTCCAACTGGGAATTCAGGTTCGTCTGGCGTGATCCGGGCTTCATCGGCGCTCCCTCCTTGCGAGATTGATAGTAGCCGGATACCCGGGAATCAACAAACGGAGCCGGTCAGGGACCGGGAATGTCCTTGAGGACCAGATTGTCCATTCGGATCGTCTTGGAGAAGCGGCCCAGGTTCCTGGTCTCGATCCGGACCAGCTCGGCGTCTTCAAACCAGTCCGGGTCTACGGGAGGGTCGGTGGAAGGCAAACGAAAATGCAGACTCGAATGGCTGACTCCCAACATGGGATACAAAAACGGCGCCATTGGAGGTGTCAGGATGGCGTAGGCGAGGGATCCCTCGCTCAACAGTGCCTGCCCCGTCGACCGGTTGCGCAGCACATACCACCGGCTCTTCATCCGGTCCTGGAACAGGCGGTGACGCGACTCCTTCAGTCCGATTCTCAGGCTGGATTTGTCCCTGGTCACTCGGACGATCTCGAAGTGCTCGGATCCTGCGTCGTAGCGGGATCCATGCTCCAATGGGAAGGTCGCTAAATCGTTTCTTTGGACCAGAAAGACGACCCTAGCCGCAAAGTCGGATAGAGACCCGCCTTGGAGATCGTAGGTCTCCTCGCTGATTTCCAGCAACTCAGGTACGTATTCGAGTATCGGGCTCGTCCCGTCATGCAGAAATTCTACGCCGCCCAAAACCTCCGCCAGGGTTTTAGCCCTGTCATCATGCAACCTGGGCGGACGATTGAAGCTCCACCAGAAGCCGTCTCCTTCCCAGGAGTATGGGTGCCCATGTCTACTGGAGAGGGTTTCTTCCGGTGACCCGTACGAAACCTGTGAAATGACCTGTTCGGGAAGCGCGAAAGCGCCCGGCGGTAATCCCTCCAGTGCTATGTTCCCGTTCAAAACCATACTTCGCTTCAAAGGTTGGGACCGGACGCGCCTGAAGAAACGCAGGGTTTCCTCCTCGATCCGCGGTGTCAGTTGTCCTGGATCGATGACCCTCGGGTCCAGCCGTTGGGCCGATGCCACGAAATCCCAACTCCAGATCCCCGTGAACAGGCCGATGACGACGAGACCAGAGCAGGCCAAGGTAGCGCTCTTCCCCGTCCGCCGAGTCAGATACTGATGACCGACGACGACTCCCGCGACGGCAAAATGGCTCAGCATGAATGCGATTTCCCGGGACGTCGCCAGCGACATGAGGAAAGAGTCACCGAGATCAACCTGTTTGAGAAAAAGACTGCGGGAGAAATTGTAGAACCACATCCAACCGACCATGCCCAGCAATCCCAAAAGGGCCGCGTGGGCCAAGTTCCGCGTCAGGGCAGCAAGCAGCAGACAAACCGAAGTCAGAAGGAGTTCATAGGCCAGAATCTGAGGGATGGAGCGAGCGACATCGCTAAGAGTCACCCCGTGGAGGCCGAGGAGCAGCAGCTCGACTATGAAGAGTGGAAGAACCACGGCAAGAACCAGAAACAGGGACTTGCTAGCCAATAACTGCCCGCCGGAGATTGGCCGGCTCAACCAGGATGCCGTGCTGCCGGCCAGGGAGTCATCCTGGACGAGACGCGCGACCATGATCGGCAGCAGGCATATCTGTGGAAACCAGGCCAACAGCTCGTAGTAGAAAAACGAATCGTAGTCCCATGTCCCGGAGTCGAGCGGCCCGTATCCGATCACGGCAGCCCGCAGGATCACCAGGCCCAACCATCCGGCCAGATAAAAGCGGAGATGTCGAAAATCCTTGCGAACGATGTGCAATACCTTTTTCATCGCGCCTCCTCGTCGTGATTCCGGCGTCTACTGACGGAGGTTTAATCTGAACTTCCAGCCTGTCTGACCCCAATTTTCATTGCAAGTCATTGATTCGAAAGGGCTTCTGTCGAATTCTGGGTCGTAGAGTGTACCCATGTATTTAATTGACATATATTTTGTAATTAACTATACTTGTTGTGGTTG
>JAJDTT010000307.1 GCA_022827025.1 Acidobacteriota bacterium | reverse complement strand
CAGGCGGCGATCCCCCGGTGGATCCTCCATCAGGAGCAGCGCCGTGGATTTACCCGGGCGGGAGCTTTTCGCCGGCGTTTGCGATTCCTGACGGACGGGTTGGCCGTCGGGCCGGCAGAAAAGGTAGCGCAACTGCTGGAGGCTTATCGGCAGCAAGGCCGATATCGCCGCCGCCGACACCCCATCCCCCAACTGGGCGGAGTGCTATTTTCCCTGCGGGAACAGCGTTCGAACGCGTTCGTCTCGTAATCTCTGCCTGATCCGTCTCGTAATCTCCACCTGATCGCCGACCGCTGTTTCTGTCGCCTCGGCACCGAACAATTCCGGTTAACGAAATCGTCCGATTGGCTGAATTGTCCCTTTATGGGTGGAATGTCCTCCGGACTCCCTCGAAAACGAGACTGTCCCCTATCCCAGCCAGACTGTCCCTATCCCGGCTAACCCGGGATGTCCTCCGTCGCCGCCGTGATGGCCTGATACGCGTCGGGCCGGCGGTCTCGAAACATGAAATACCGGTTGCGGACCTCCTCCACCCGGTCCAATCCGATCTCCCCATAGACCACGGTCTCCCCGGACGCCGGGGCCTCGGCCAAGATTCCGCCCTCGGGATCCACGATGATGCTCTTCCCGCCCAGAACAAAGGTGTCCCCGTCGGGAAGGAGCAGCTCCCCGACGGCATTGCAGGCAGCCACGTAAGCGCCGTTTTCGAAGGCGCGGGTGATGATCATGTGCTCCCAGATCCCGCCCTCGGTGGTGGAAGCTCCGAAGGGCGCCAGAATCAGTTCCGCCCCGTTCAGCGCCAGGCAACGGGCCGGTTCGGGCAACAGAGTGTCATAGCAGAGCATGGTGCCGACCCGCCAATCGCCGACGGGCGCCACGGGAAACTTGGAGCCACCCCGGTAAAAGAGTTTCTCCAGTCCCCTCCGCGCCGGGACGTGGACCTTCCGATACTTGCTGACGATCTCTCCCTGAGGGTTCACCATCATGGAGGTGTTGTAGAAGAGTCCGGGACCCTGGCGCTCGTAGATGGTGGAAGCAACGTGGACTCCGTGCTGCCGCGCCTTCTCCCGGACCGCCGTGGTGGCTTTTCCGGCCTCGCTGTCGGCCAGGTCATAAAAACCGTAGTCCACCGCCAAGGGGAAGTACCCGGTGCTCCAGAACTCCGGCAGGACCAGGAGTTCAGCCCCCTCGCCCGTTGCCTCGTCGATGAATCGGGAAGCTCTGGTGATGTTCTCGTCGAGTCCGCCGACGGCGCTCTCCATCTGAATCAACGCTAATCTCATGGTTCATGCCTCCTGTCCCGACCGCACATTTGCCCCGGTCAGCCATTCCAGGTTGAAACGGGCGAAACTGATCCGCTCATAGGGACTGTCCCCGCCATTCTCGTACAGCAGGCCGATCCTGCCATCCTCCAGGACCGTGAGGCAGGAATACGCAGACGGTCCCGGATGGACGACCTTGGAGACGGGCCAGGTCTGCCCCGAGTCGAGACTCAACCGGACCTTCATGTTGACCCGATTCTTCGGGTGAGCCGGATTCGAGAAGAGAAGCCGGTCCTTGCCGCCGTCCGCTCCGGCGCCGTACCGGATGAGGCTGGCCTGACACCGGGGCTCGATCAGCGTGTCGTCGTGCCTCAGCTCCGACCAGGTCTCGCCGCCGTCGCTGGAGGTGGCGACCGCGCGGCATCCCCTGCCATGGTAGCTCCGCATGTTGAGCATCAAGTCCCCGTTCGCCAACTCGACGGCCTGGCATTCATTGGTGGCGGGTCCGGCGCCCGATCCCAATCTCCAGCTCTTGCCCCCGTCGTCGCTGTAGGCGACCGACGAGAAATCTCCCTGGCGATCCGGCCCGTCCGCACGGCGAGAATAGCAGGGGACGACGAGGCGGCCGCTTCTCATCCGGATCCCCCGCCCCGGGGCGGCCATGACGGCCAACCAGCCCTCCCGGGTGAGTTGGTGCGTGATGTCCGCAGGTTCAGACCAGGTTTTCCCATCGTCTTCGCTGAAGATGGCGTGCAACAGGATAATCCGTCCCGTCCCGTCCGGCTTCACACCTTTGGGCAGGGCCGCTCCGGCCCGTTCCAGAGATTCGGAATTGGGCCAGACATGATCGTAGACCACCCAGACCTTCCCGGTTTCACCGTCGACCAGCAGGCAGGGGTCGGCGGCGGCCCGGCGGCCGGGAAAGTCCGCGACAACAGTCATTTCCGACCAGGTCTCCCCCTGATCTTCGCTTCGCTTCAGCACCAGATCGATGTTGTTGGGGGCGTCACCCGGTTCCTCTACGCGAGCGTCGCAAAGGGCCAGCAGCGTCCCCTGCTTCGTGGTCGCCAGGGCCGGAATCCGGTATTCCCGGACCCCCTCCGTTCCGGCGACGAACAGGTCCTCCCCCTGGAAAAACGGACCTGTCCCCAGCGGCGGCGACGGAGCGCAGAAAGGCATCCCCGCGGTAGCTGAAACCGCGATCTTGAGAAAATCACGACGTTGCCAAATTTGACTCATTTCGAAACCTCCCTCCAGGGGACACTCTGGGTGTCGTCGCCGGTGAGTATTCGCTTGGATTGCCAGGATACTGTCGATGGACGACGTTCGCAGAACCCGTGACCCGAAACCGGGGCCGGATGGACAACAACCGCAGGAACCCGGAGAATCCGGGCAAATCCCGGAACGACCAAGATGCTGAAACTGTTCGTCTACGGCACCCTCAAGCGAGGCTACCGGAATCATGATCGCTACTGCCGGGGAGCGTTGGAGATCCGGAACGCGCAAGTTCGCGGCCGACTCTATGACGGTCCCGGCTTCCCGGTACTTGAAGTACCCGATGAGGACGTCCTGGCCTGCGGAACCGCCGATCCCCTCGCCGACACGGCTACGCAAAGACGCCTTTCCGACCGGGTCGGCGAAGATCCCCGACTGATCCGAGAAGATGCCGCGAAGCCCGGCTGGGACACCGTCTACGGGGAGATGTTCACCTTCGACGACCCCGAGACCCGACTGCCCGCCATCGACCGACTGGAGGGTTTCCGGCCGGCCGGTTCCAGCCTCTACCGGCGGGTTTTGGTGCCGGCTGTGGTGGGCAGTGTCCGCGAGTTCGCCTGGATCTACGTACTCGAAGCCATGGGCATCAAACACCGCCGGATCCCGTCCGGCCTCTGGCCCGAGCGGCGGCGCGCCAATCCAGAATGACCTGCAAATGATTCGTGCTCTTCCGGGCAGGCGAGAGCCGGGACGCCGGGCATTTATCTCACCCAGTGCCGATACAGCGGCTTCACGTCTTCCGGCAGGGTCTCGTAGACGCTCTTGCGCACCGGCGGCAGCTCGTAGTTCTTGCCGCCTGTCTCCATCACCATGGCGGTGTGCTCGGGAGTGCCGATCATGGTGGGATTCAGGTTGAGCCACCAGGGCGCGTAACGAATCACGATGCCGACCCTGGGCTCCCGGCTCCGATTGGGGGCAACCGCGTGCCAGAGCCGGCTGTCGCTCACGAACACGCTCCCGGCGGGGCCGCAAACGTGCATCTCCGTCGGGTAGGGATCGTCCTCCGGGACCGCGTTTCCACCGCCGGCCGGGTTGCTCGCCATCCGGTGGCTCCCCGGCACCACGAGCGTGCCGCCGGTCTCGGCAGTGAAGGGGGACAACATCCAAATCGTGGAAATGTGCATCATGACGTCCGCGTAGGGAGCGCGAACGTGGGAGGCGTTGGTTCGGTTGTAGGGCCAGTCCGCGTGCAGATAACCGCGCCCGTTCCCCGGATTGTTGATCACGCAGTCGGTGCAGGAAATTCGGACCCAGGGACCGAAAAAGGCTTCCGCCAGGTCCAGGATCCGCCGGTCGGCCAGGTAGGGAGCGAAGGCCTGGGTCTCATTGATCACCTGCCGGAGATTGCCGACGCCAATGACCCCGACCCGGTGCCCCCGGGACCGAGTCGCCTCCAGTTCGGCTTCAGCTTCCGCGTGGCGCCGGGCCTGGGCCTCAACCACGCTTTGTCGAACCTGGTCGACCTCCCCGTTGGGGATAACCCCTTCGATCACACAGAAACCGTCCACCTTCAGCCGACGGATTCTCTCCTCCGTGGTCATTCGAACCTCCCGGATGGGCCGGCGACGCCCGCCGGCGCATTCCCAACCAAAGCTCAGGAATCGATGGGGGAGCTCCTGAGCCGGAAGCCAGGCACAGGCCTTGATGTGAATCTGGTTACCCACCATTATCGTGGCCACCAGTTGGTGCCTGCAACAGGATTCCCAGCATGATTTCTCGACGCCGATTTCTTCAGTTGACCGCACAAGGGACAGTCGGCTGCGCCGCGAGCCGGAGGACCTTCTCCGCCCCCACCGTTGAATCGGCCGTGGAGCACCTGCTCTGTCTGGCGCCCGGGCAAGCCGCCAGACTGGAAGAAGGCCGCAGGCGGGGACTCATGGAGCTGGCGCCCGTCAGTCTCCCACCCGATCCCGACGCTCTCAACAACCATTTCGGATGGCCCGTCGCCACCCGGACAGGCGACACGATCATCGTGGTGCACCGCCGGATTCCGGGACACTGGAAAGGGCTGGAGCGCACCAACGACCGGCACAGCTACACCATGGTGGTGCGTTCGACGGACGGCGGGGAGACCTGGACCGAGCCCTTCGACCTGCGCCGGGTGATGACCCGGGAAGACCGTTTCCGGGGAGGACACATTCCGCTGGCCCACCGCTACAAGTTCGCCCGCGACCAGGATCCGAACCTGGGTTACACGATCCATCTGAACGCCATCGGCACGGCGTCCGACGGCGGAGTGGTGCTGGTGAGCGACCACGGGGTCTTCCGCAGCGAAGACCGCGGCAAAAGCTGGATCCATTTCTCCCGCGCGATGCGGGAGGACACCACGTCGGGCCCAGTGGTCTATGTCGGCCCGCGCCTGTTCGAGCACCCGGAATACGGGCTGGTCGTGGCGGGGCATTCCAACCTGGTGACCGAACAGTACAAGGAGGGGCCGCACCCGCCGGACACCGACGGCGAGAGTGTCCGGATCGCCGACAAGATCCACTTCCGCTATTCCAGGGACGGTGGACGCACCTGGGCCGAGGAGGAGCAGTCCCTTCCCTCCTTCGTCCGTCCGGCCGAGCCGGTCGCCCTGTTGCACGAGAACCGGCTCGCCATCGTCTGCCGCAGCTACGACCCCGCCTCCTACGACGCGCGGACGGGCACCTCAGCCTACGCTCAACTCTGGTCGCAGAGCGGATGGCACCCTCTGCGGTCGAAGCACTCCGGCATCCGCGTGGCCGGCAGGCGAGGCCGCCAGGATACGCCCGATATCGACTTCAATCCGGTCACGGAAAGGATCGAGGCCGTGGTGCCGGCGCGGGCCGGGAGCGGACCGGGCCGCCCCTATCCGGGGAAAATGTCCCTGAACATCTGGAGCATCGACCCGGAGGATTTCTTCTCAGGAAGCACCCGGTGGCGCTTCGACTGTGCGCTTTTCGCACGCCGCGACGTCCTGGGCCGGATCGACGGACTCCATCCGGGAGCCTCCATCATCGATTCCGGCCGCGGAGTCCAGCATGTCTTCGTCTACATGGGCTATCCGGCCGGTCCGGCCGGCGTCTTCCGGCTGACGCGGACGCTCGACACCAATGCACTGAAGAAATTCCTCACCTGACCGGTTCGTTGTGGAATCCAACAGGCCAATGGCCGTAACGGAATCACTTCTTCCTGGGTTTCGACGGCCGCATCTCGATCCGGCTGACGAGGCAGCGGGGATGCTGCCTCAAGGTGTTCACCACCACCTCCGCCACGTCCTCGGGAGCCATCTTCCAAGACCCCCCGCTCGCGCCCGACGTCGAGCGGGACCCGGTGTTCACGCTGCCCGGCATGACGTAGGCGACACGGATGCCGTCGTGCCGGACCTCCTCCATCAGGGCTTCGCTCAGTCCCGTCAACCCGAACTTGGAGGCGTTGTAGGCCGATCCCCCGGCGAAGGCGTGCTTGCCGGCCAGGCTGCTGATGTTGATGATGAATCCGCCGCCGGACTTCTTCATCTCGGGGACGGCGAAGTGGCAGCCGTAGAAGACGCCGTCCAGGTTGGTGCCGATGGTGGTTCGCCACTCCTGGACCGTCATCTCCTCCACGCTCTTGCGGGCTCGAACGGCGGCGGCATTGTTGATCAGAATGTCGATCCGGCCCAGCCGGGTGACACAGTAGCGGATGAGATCCTGGACCTGCTCCGGGTCGCTGACGTCACACGTCTGCCCCAGGACCGGCCCCGGCCCGCACCCGCGAAGCGAATCCACCGCCGCCTCGACATCTCCCTTGTTCCGGGCGCAGATCATCACGGCGGCGCCTGCGCGAACCAGGGCTCGGGCAATGGCGAAACCGATCCCCCGCGAACCGCCCGTCACTACTGCCCGCTTGCCTGATAGTGTGGTTGTCATCATTCGCTCCCCAGACGGCGCAACGCGTCGCGGCCAGCCCGCCTTCCGGCGGCGCCGCCAGAAATGATTGGTCCCATATTATAGGCCCCGTTTCCGACCACCGGCAGACTTGCATGCGGGTTCGATCGGAAAGGACAGGATCCGGCGGCGGAACGGTCGGCGCTCCCGCCGGATTCAATGGCTATTCCAGCGGCTGATCGGAGGCGAACCGGCGCAAAACGTTGTCGGTGATGCGCGACACGTTTTTGTCGTAGTTGTTGCAGGAAAGGCTGCCGCACCAAGCGATCGATCCCACCGAGAAGACGGCCCCGCCCCGGGGTCCCTCGAAATAGACCATGTCCGACCGGATCAACGGACTCTTGTCGCCGAACAGAGGGCCGCTCAAATTCTGGAGATCCTCCACCACACACTCATAGCCGTCGGAGTGACCGAAGGAGGAGGCCAACACCAGGGCGTGGGCCGGACTGCCCAGGGCAAGATCGAAGCGATCCAGTTCGAAACCGGCAGCTCCGGACTGGTGAGCCAGCGACTCGAAGTCGCCGATCAGCTCATCCTCGCCGATCCCCTCGAAGATGAAGGCGGCCCTGGGGTCGAAGCTGGCCGGACGGCGGCGATAGGGACGGCCCGCTCCCGTCCCCTGCGACGTCATCCCCACGCCCACCAGCTTCTGCGGCGCCCGATTCTGAAATCGCCAGAGACCCCCCAGCTCACCGGTCGTGCTGTGGTAGTACTGCCCGTGTTCGGCCTCGCAGCTTCTGCTGCCGCCCCAGCGCCTCACTTCGATGACGTGGGGCCGCTCAGGATCGACAGTCGTCACCCAGTAAAACCCGTTTCCGCCCAGATACATGAAGCGCCCTCCCCGGGCCTGGTACGCCTGTAGACCCGCGATCATCGGCCGGGTCCAGTATTCGGGGTGGCTGCCGCTGACGACGACCCGATAGGGCGAGAGAAGTTCCACTCCTTCGTGATGAAGGTCCTCGTCGGTGATCACATCGTAGTGGTACGACTTGGCCTCCAGCCAGTCCACCAGGTGGAGGTCGGCGCTGAGCTGATGGGGAGAACCCGCGCCGAGAGAGAGTGGGGGGAGGCGGTGCTCCGGCCTCATGTTGACGATGGGCTTGAGCCGCGAGGAGTAGTGGGCGCAACTGCCGTCGGTATGCAGGTCGTACAGGCTGTGGAGCCGTTCGTTGACGATGAACTGGTCCTGGGGCCGTGACGAGCCGGGCTCCAGACCCTTGACTGCCATGCGGTCCGGATTGTTGAACTTCTGGTTGGCATAGGCGAGGTAGCTGAAGGTAGGCGCCAGGAAGGCAATGGGGGCGGTGGCGGCGCCTTTCCGGGGACGGACGAAGAAGGGGATGTGGTCCGCTGTGTCCGAGGCGGTCAGCCGGGCGGCGTAGACCCCGCTGGGGAGATCGGACGGCACGCCAAACTCGAAGTCGACGTCCCAGCCGGCGTCCTCCAGGTCGTCGTCATGGAAGTGGATGGCGCCGTACTCTCCGGGAGCCGCCTTGAAATCGACTTCGTTGCCGGTCCAGCCGTGCCCCGTCACGGCTCTCGCCGGCAGGTTCACGGTATGGCCATGCAGGCCGCGGGGCCCAGTGTCCGTGACCTTTCGACCCGAAGGGCCGAGGGAGAAGTCCCAAGCCGCCAGCAGGTCCTCACCTGCGTCCGGTGGCTCGGCGCCATCCCTGAGGCTCTCGATTTCACGGGGCTCCAGCGCCCGGCCGTAAAGGCGGGGGCTGTCGATCTTGCCGTTGAAGTGACCGGTCACCTGAGCCCGCGATCCGCCGGGCTGGTTCCAGCACCCTCCCATCAGGAGTGGGAAGGAGCGGGCAACAACGCCCGCCCTCTCGGCGGCGCCGGCCACTACCGCTCCCGACCGGTCCTGTGGCCATGGAGTCACCGGTTCCTGCCAGAGCCGGACGCCCCCATCCGCGGCGTCCCAGGTGGCCGCCACGAAGTACCATTGCGACGGCGTGAGCGCCGTCTCGGTCCGGAACCTCTCCACGACACCGTCTCCATCGCCGATCCGGAGGCCCAGACCCCGGCCATCCAGGAACAGGCCGTAACCCGCCTGCTCCGATTCGGACCACTGAGTCAGGATCCCCTGTCCCTCCTTTTCCGGAGTCGTGGGCCGGACCCATGCCTGAACCGTGAACCCACCCGCAAAGTCGAGAGCCGAGGGATCCGGGACCACGAGATATGAGCCGCGGTGGAATGCCTGGACGCGTCCCCGATAGCTCCCGTTCGGAGGAGCGTCTACCGGCTCGTACTTGACTCCCGGCCCCTTGGGGTTGTCGTCGCCGTGAATCAGGCGCACGATCTCCGCCCGATAGGTGGGGGCCTGGCAACTGACCATGAACCGGACCGTCTGCCCCTGCTGGACGCTGAGCCGGTCGCCGTAGCCGACAATCTTCATTCCGGCCTCTCCGTGCTCACTTTGACAACCCTTACCGGCGGGCGTCTAATGTGAATCAGTTTATGTAGGGCAGTCGTGTCCAAGCACGACTCGCCAATTCCCAAATCGTTTATTTTCGGGAAGGTTAGCACAATGGCAGAAGCAAAAGGCACAATTAAACGGGACCGTCTCTACACCGAAGAGGACGCCGATCTGGGCCTGATCAAGGATCGCAAGATCGCGGTTCTCGGTTACGGCAGCCAGGGGCACGCCCAAGCCCAGAACATGAGGGACCAGGGGCTCGACGTCATTGTCGGCAACGTCGAAGACCGCTTCGCGGAACAGGCCCGGGCCGACGGGTTCGAGGTCGTTCCCATCGCCGAAGCCGTCCGGCGCGGCCAGGTGATCCTGATGCTGATTCCCGATGAGGTCCAGGCCGCCGTCCACAAGTCCGACATCGAACCGCACCTGACCCGGGACCACACCCTGGTCTTCGCCAGCGGTTACGCCGTCCATTTCGGGCTCATCACACCACCCGGCTTCCTGGACGTCATTTTGGCCGTTCCCAACTGCGTGGGGGCCATCGTTCGCGAGCGCTACGCCCGGGGCCAGGGGGTCTTCGGGCACTTCGGCGTCCACCAGGACGTGACGGGACAGGCCCACGATCTGGCCCTGGCGGTGGCCATGGGGATCGGCATCCTGCGCTTCGGCGCCATCAAGACCACGTTCGGCGAAGAGGTGGCGATCAACCTGTTCGCCGAAACTGCGGGCCTCAGCGGCATGATCAAGTACCTCCTGACCGCCTTCGAAGTCCTGATCGAAGCCGGTTTTTCGGCCGAGAAAGCCTACTGCGAGACCTTCTACGAAGTACAGTTCCTGGTGGAGTCCATCTGCCGGATGCCTTTCGGCGAGGCGGTGGCCTTCGGATCGCCCACCGCCACCTACCTGGCCCTGACCAAGACCGGCGACGTGGTCACCGAAGACGTCCGGGAACGCATGCGGCAGATGCTGGCCCGAATCCAGGCCGGCGAGATGGTCCGCGACTGGAACCTGGAGCAGCTTGCCGGCTGTCCGGTCCTGACCCAGCGCAAGAGGGAGATCCTGGAGCATCCCATCAGCGAGGTGGAGAAGCTGTTTCTGGAACGGAAGCTGGCGTCGGGCGGCATCTAGCCCGAGTTTACCGGGTTGGGCCAAAGAATACAGATAAGTTCCTTTTTTTCAGAGACATGGAGCAGTCCTCCCGTATGACCTAACGGGGCCGGGTCAGGGGCTGGATCGTGTGGCTGTCGAGGCCCAGGATTTCGCATGGCGAAGGGGACAATCCCTTCTCTACCCGCGTCTGCGAGAAAGAGGCGACCCGGGAACGGAGACTTTCCTTTCGGCGGTTTCGGTCCGGTGGCGAAGCGGGGGACAGGAATGTCCCCCCTCCGGGGAAGACGGGGACAGTCCGGTCTCTGCCGGGAAACCACCGACACACCTGGGGTGATGCTTAGAGGTCGGTTGGCCGGGACATGCGGTAGCCGACCTGGCGTTCGTTGAAGATGTAGGCAGGCTTGGCCGCATCATCTCCCAGCTTGCGGCGGAGGTTCTTCACGATGGAGCGAATCGGCCGAGGGTCTCCGGAGTCCCGCCGTCCCCACACCCGGCGGAACAAAGTAGCGTACGTAACGGCGCGTCCCGCGTTCACCGAGAGCAACCGGAGCATCTCGTATTCGGTGGCCGTCAGCGTCAAGCGGCGGTCGGCCACGGTCACGCGGCGGTCCCTGTAGTCGATGACCAGGTCCCGCAACCGGAACGGCTCCTGCGGCTCGGCGTTGCGGCGCAAGGACGCCCGGATTCTCGCCACCAGTTCCGTCTTCGAGAAGGGCTTGACGATGTAATCGGCGGCCCCATTGTTCAGGGCCCGCGCGATGGTTTCGTCCCTTCCATAACCGGAGATGAAGATGACCGGACGATCGGCCAGCTCGGGAACGGACTCCATCATCTCGATTCCGTCGGTCCCGGGCAGGATCAAATCCAGCAGCACCAACTGGGGCTTCTTCGCCCTGATCAAGTGGACCGCCTCCCGCGGGTCACCCGTCACGAGTGAGGAATAGCCGGCCTCCATGAGCGTGTCGCGAACATACCGGAGCGTCTGCGGGTCGTCGTCCACCACCAGGATGGGAGCTCGCTGACGCCCTTCCCCAGACGGGCGGGAAGCTCCCCTGCCAACGCCAGCCTCTCCGCCGGCCGCAGGCTCGTCAGCCACTGGAATCGTGAAGGTGAACCGCGTGCCCAGGCCCGCGCCGGCGCTCTCGGCCCGGATCCGTCCCCCATGAGCCTCCACCAGACCCTTGCAAATGGCCAGTCCCAGGCCGGACCCCCGGATCCCGCCATCCCCCAGACGCACGTGCTTCCGGAACAGGTGCGGGAGCAGGTCCGGCGGCACGCCCCGGCCTTCGTCCGAAACCCAGATCGCCACATGAACGCCATCCTGCACCGCCCCGATCCGGATGGGGGAGGACTCGGGCGAGTAGCGGGCGGCGTTGGACAGGAGGTTGTTCAAGACCTGGACGATGCGCTGCCGGTCGGCCATCACATGCGGCAAATCCAGCGGCAGGTCGATCTGGACGGTGTGCCGGCCGCCGCCGCTCAGGAAGGTGTTCCTGGCCTGGTCCACCAGTCTGGCCACCAACGAAGGCTCCGGGGAGACCGACAGCGTGCCCGTCTCGATGTGCCCCGCATCCATCAGATCGCTGATCAGTCCGAGCATGTGATCGGCCTGTTCGTCGATGAGCCGGCAGAACTGGCGCGTTTCGGCCGGAGGCAAAGTGGCGCGTAGCACGGCGGCGGCGGAGCCTTTGATCGAAGTCAGCGGGGCCCGCATTTCGTGACTCACCAAGCCCAGGAACTCGGCCCGCAACCGCTCCGTCTCCTTCAGCGCCTCCAGATCCTGCATGGTGACCACCAGGGACTCGACCGTGCCGTCCTCGGCCCGGATCACCGTGGAATTGACCAGTAGCGTGACGCTCCGGCCGTCGGGAACCTGCAGGACGATCTCTTCGGCGCGCACGGTTTCGCCGCTGCTCAGCACCTGCGCGCGGTGGCGCTTGTCAAAGGTCATCTCCCGCCCGTCGGCGCGCCGGCACGTGACCACCTCCAACAGGTGCAACGGGGAGCGGCCCGGGACGCCGAGGCACCCGACAATCCGTTGCGCCTCTTGATTGAACAACATCACATCGCCGGTCCTGACGCCAAACACCACGACCCCCACCGGCGAGGTGTCGACCAGGGCCTCCAAATCGGCCCGGGCCCGATGCTCGTCCCGGTAGGTGCGGGCATTGGCGATGGCTACTGCCGCCTGGGACGCGAACAGCACGAGGATCTCTTCGTCCTCGCTCGTGAATTCGCGACCGCCTTGCTTCGCGGCCAGGAAGAAGTTGCCGACATGGACGCCCCGATGCCGTAGCGGCGCGCCCTGGAGGGTCCCCACCCAACCGAACAAGTCCGTGGAAAAGCCGAGCGAACGGAGATAGCTGTGAACGTCAGCCAGCCTGAACGCTCCCGGGAGGTCCCGATATTGCTCGAATAGCCTCGGCCCGTCCGGCCAGGCCAGCAACCGCCGATGTTCTTCGGAAGTCAAGCCGGAGGAGACGAATTCCTCGACCTGCCCCGAGTCGTCGACGGTGGTGATCAAGCCGTAGTCGGCTCCCGTCAGCGCCCGGGCGCCGTCCACGATCTCGCGCAGCACGGTGTCGACGTCAAGGCTCGCGCTAATGCGAAGGCTGGCTGCCGTAAGCCTGGAGATGCGGTCCCGCAGCAGTTCGACCTCTCGCCTCAGCTCGTCGGAATTCTCCAATGGCTCAACCTCACCGAATCCTGCGGCGAGACCCGATTCATCGGCGCCGGGAGTCGGCTCAAAAGGGGGCGCCGGGTTCAGGATGCGCCACGCCTTGCAGACGCCCATCATAAAAGATGCTGCCACAAATCATCACACCATCACCAAAACATCACACTCTCCGCCGCGCTGCTCACTCTTAAATCACTTCCGCCGGTCAATTTCGACCGTTACCGACGTGCGGACGGAATTGGCGATGAAACACTCCTTGTGCGCGATCTCGTGGATCTTCTCCAACCCTTCGGGAGATGGCGCCCGGGATCCAAACGAGACATCGGGATGGAGAACCACGCGGGTCACGGCCAGCTTCCCATCCGCATTCCTCTCGAGAAATCCGACCGCCGCATCCCGGTAGCGATCCACGACCAGCCGCTTGCGAGCCGCGATGGCGAGAAACGTGAGCATATGACAGCTCGCGAGCGCCGCAACAAATGCCTTCTCGGGATCGACCAGATTCGCATTCCCCAGGTACTCGGGCGCTGACGACGCGCTGACTCGAACCCCGCCCTCGAACTTCCAGGTGTGATCGCGGGAGTAGGACCGGTACTCGAATTCGACAGAGCCCCTTTCCCATTCCACTGTCGCGTGATGCTCCGACATGTCTCGCTTCCTCCGGTCAGTGGTGAAATGACCTTTCCCCCTCTTCCGGAACCATTATGGCTCGGAGCCCGGCATCGCGGCTTCTTCAAACGTGAGGAGATTGCGAGGCCGGCGATCGACACACACAAACGGGAGCAAGGGACAGTTCCCTGCCCTCTCCTTGATGACCCTCTCCGAAATTGGCCACCACAAACTTGATCTCTGTACCTGCCTGCGCGCGGGAGATGGGGACAGTCGCGCGGGAGATGGGGACAGTCACCTTTTCACGTCACGCACGTCACGCACGTCACGAGTTCGCGCGTGGATCCTCTCCGTCGAGAATGGCGGTCACCGGGCGTTGGATTCATCTCGATCGAAGGTATAGCCATCGGGCAGGGTCCAAGCGCGAGCTCTCATCCGCTCGACGGCCTTCGCCCGGTGTTCATCCCGGGCGAGGGCAATCCGCTCGGGCTTCTCGGACACAACCTCCAACTCGTCTCCGGGTTCCAGGCCAAGTTTCTCAACCAATGCCTTGGGTAGCCGGAACGGAAGATGGGGACAGTCACCTTTTCCGGGGCGTCCGGGGCGCGTGGATCCTCTCCAACCCTTCGGCGGATGGTGCCCGGGATCCAAAAGAGACCTCGGGACGGAGAACCACACGAGTCACGGCCAACTTCCCATTCACGTTCTTCTCCAGGAACCCCAACGCTGCATCCCGGTAGCGATCCACGACCAGCCGATTGCGAGCCACGATAACGAGAAACGTGAGCAGAACGGAAGATGGGGACAGTCACCCTTTCCGGGGGCGGGCTCGGGGGCGGGCTCGCGGGGAGACGGGGACAGTCACCTTTTCCGGGGCGGGAGATGGGGACAGTCACCTTTCGTGGAGACGGGGACACGAAAAAATCAGTGGCAAGTCCGCTTCTTCAAACGCGAGGAAATTACAAGGCCAGGGATCTCAGCACGACACGCCGCCGCGCTTGCAGCCCTGTCACATCCGGCGCATCATGATCGCCATGAGACAAGCTTGGCATTCGCGCATTCAACGGGACGCATTCCCGAGTCAGATCATCGAACCCGCGAATCGGGGCAGGCTCCGCGGCATTGTTCTCCTTACCACTCTTCTTTTGCCTCTCGCCTGCGCGGGCGGTCCGGATGAGGAGCAGGAAGAATGGCGGCGGATCACCGATATCTCCAGAAATCCGGATCAGCTCCGCGAATACCTGAAGCCGATCCCGCCGTTGGATCCGGCCGAATCCCTGAAGGCCCTCGAGGTGGCCGAAGGCTTCCGGGTGGAGCTGGTGGCCCACGAGCCTCAGGTGGTGGAACCCCTGGCCGCCACCTTCGACGAGAACGGGCGCATGTACGTGGCCGAGTTCTACGGCTACCCGCGCCAGCCGCGGCCGGGCGAGGACGGAACGGGCCGGATCCGGATGCTTGAGGACCGGGACGGAGACGGCACCTTCGAAACGGCCCGCGTCTTCGCCGACAAGCTGGTCTGGCCCACCGGAGTGGCGGTCTGGAAGGGGGGCCTCTTCGTCTCGGCGGCGCCGGACATCCTCTACTTCAAGGACACGGACGGCGACGGCCAAGCCGACGTCCGAAAGCAGATCTACACCGGATTCGGCGTCACCAACGAGCAGCAGATGGTCAACAACATCATGTGGGGCGTGGACCACAAGATCTACGCCTCCACCGGCGGCAACGGGGGCTACATCCGTCCCGGAGGCCAGCCCGACGCGGACCCGGTTTCCGTCTACAACCGGGACTTCCGATGGGACCCGGAGAGCCTCGAAATGGAGCTCACCACCCAGACCTTCCAGTTCGGATACAGCTTCGACCAATGGTTCAACCGCTACGTCTGCCGGGCGGGATCCTTCGGCCGGCACGTCGTCATGCCGCACGGCTACCTGGAGCGGAACCCCTACCTCTTCTTCGACCTGCACGGCTACCTGACCATGGGTTCCATGGAGGTCAACGCCCTCACCCAGGGCCGGCTCCCCATCTACCGCATCAGTCCCGTCGAACGATGGCGCAAGGTCCGGGAAGCCCGGAGGATCTTCGCGGGAAGGATCGCCCGGGCCGAGGAGGGGGGCCGGGACAATTACCAGGAGTTCGCCGCCGCGTGGGCGGGAGTGAAGGTCTACACCGGACACGCCTATCCGGAGGAGTACCGGGGCAACATCTTCACCGGAGCCGCCACCGCCAATCTGCTGCACCGGCGCGTCCTGGAACCCGACGGCGTCACCTTCAAGGCGGTGCGCCGCGAACCGGAAGGCAAGGAATTCCTTCGTTCCAGCCACAACTGGTTCCGCCCCATCAACTCGGTTAACGCCCCCGACGGCACCCTCTACGTGCTGGACATGTGCCGGGAGCTGGTGGAGCACGGACATGTCCCGGAGCGGGTCCTGGCGCACCTGGATTTCTCCAGGGGCTCGGAGCACGGGCGGATCTACCGGGTGGCTCCCCTCGATTTCGAGACTCCTCCCGCACCCAGGCTGGGGGAGGCCACCATCCAGGAGCTGGTGGGGCACCTGGAGCACCCGGGCGGCTGGTGGCGAGAGACGGCGCACCGGCTCATCTTCGAGCGTCAGGACAAAGCCGCAGTGCCGCTCCTCCGGCGCCTGATGAAGGAGAGCGAACGCCCCCTGGCCCGGATGCACGCCCTCTGGTCCCTCCACGGGTTGGGCGCTTTGAAGAATCAGGACGTGGCCCTGGCCCTGGCCGATTCCTCTCCCGGAGTACGGGAACACGCCGTGCCTCACGCGGAGCAAAGAATGAAGCGCTCCGCACGCCTCTTCCGGAAGATCCTGGAGCTGGCCGGGGACGAGAATCCCCGGGTGCGCCTGCGGGTGGCTCTGGCTCTGGGCGAGGTCGGAGACCGGCGGGTCCTTCCCGCCCTGGTGAAGATTGCCCGCAGCGATGGCGAAGACCGCTGGATCCGGAACTCGGTCCTGAGTTCCAGCACCCGCCTGGCCGACCGCCTGTTCACGAAGCTGACGGCATTGGACGAATTTCAGCAGGAACCGCTGGCGGGACAATGGCTGCCTCCGTTGGCTCGCACCGTGGGCGGCCGGGGCGTCGCTTCGGAACTCCGCAGACTGACGCGGGCAGCGGCCACACATGAGGCGCTGGCCTCCCAACCCGATCTGCAGTTGGCCATCGTCACCAGCCTGGCCGAGGGACTGGCTATCAACGGGAGGATTTTCACCCGCCTCAATAACCTCCACCCCGCAGCCGACCGCATGATTCGCACCCACTTCGAGGCCGCCCTCTCGGCGGCTGCCGACGTTGCAGTCTCGGAGAAGAAACGGCTGGCGGCGATTCGACTGGTCCGGCACGCCACCCTGGACGAGGTCCGGGAGACCCTGGCGAACCTGATCGATCCTCAGCAGCCCCAGGCGGTGCAGCTCGCCTCCATCGAGGCTCTGGCCGGCTTCGACGATTCGGAGATCGCCCCGCTCTTCCTGGAATCGTGGGGCGCCCAGACGCCCAAGGTGCGAGGCGGTGTCCTGTCGGGAGTGCTGTCCCGGCCGGAATGGACCCGCGCCCTGCTGGACGCCATCGAGTCCGAGACGGTGCCGGTTCACCAGATCGACGCCAAACGGCGCGAGCTTCTGATGAACCACGACGACCCGGGGATCCGCGACCGGTCTCTGAACCTCTTCGAGGCCTCCACCCCGGAGGACCGTCTGAAGGTCCTGGCCGACTACCAGGCCACCTTGACGCTGCCGGGGGACCGGGGACGGGGCGAGAAGGTCTACCGGCGCGAGTGCATCAAGTGCCACCGGGTGGGTTCGACCCGGCATATCGTCGGTCCGAATCTCATTGTCGCCGGCTACCAGGACCGGGAGACGCTCCTGACCAGCATCCTGGACCCGAACCGGGTAGTGGAGCCCCAATTCACCCAGTACGTGGTGACCGACCGGAAGGGCCGGCTCTACACCGGCCTCATGGCCCAGGAGACGGCGGCCAGCATCACCCTGGTAGAGAGCGAGGACCTGCAAGCCACCCTGCTGCGGAAGGACATCCAGGAGATTCGAGCCACGGGGCAATCGCTGATGCCGGAGGGTCTGGAAGAGACCATCTCGCAACAGGAGATGGCGGACCTGATGACCTTCATCCTGGACTACCAGTACGAAACCGGCGCCGTGGGGGGAGGATACGGTCCCGGGGAAGAGGTCTACGGGGAATCCCTCGAAACACGCCGGTTCACCGCGGGTCCTTGACAGCCTGACCGCAATAGCCGGGCGAAGTACCTCCTCGAATTCGAATTCCGTAGGGGCACCCCTTGCGGGTGCCCTCTTCGGTCCGAACGAGACCAGAATCCGGCCCGCCACCGGGGCATGGCCTGGGAATGTGGGGTGGCGCCCGGGCGCTCCTCGTTGCTGGCACCCGGAGGGCGACCACAAGGGTCGCCCCTACGAACGGAAAGCTATGGGGACAGTCCTGTACCGTGCGCGGGGAACCCCTCGAGACACGCCGCTTCACGGCGGGCCCGTGACCGCCTGAGCGCAAAAGCCGGGCGGAGGTACCTCCTCGAATTCGAATTCCGTAGGGGCACCCCTTGTGGGTGCCCTCTTCGGTCCGAACGAGACCAGAATCCGGCCCGCCGCCGGGGCATGGCGTGGGAACGTGGGGTGGCGCCCGGGCGATCCTGGTTGCTGGCACCCGGAGGGCGACCACAAGGGTCGCCCCTACGAACGGGAAGCTATGGGGAAAGTCCTGCACCGGGACGTCTTGATGTAAGGGTGGAAAAACGTCACAATGTTGAAATGCTTCGAGACCAGAAAAGGACCACCATCTACTTCGAGTCCGTGATCCACCGCGCCCTGCGACTCAAGTCAATCGAAACTGAGCGCAGTCTCTCAGACCTTGTCAACGAGGCTGTTCGACTCTCTTTAGCCGAAGACGCAGAGGATCTGGCTGCCTTCGAGGAAAGAGCCTCCGAAGAAAACCTCTCGTTTGAAGCCGTCGTGAAAGACTTGAAGGCGCGTGGCCGGATTTGATGTTCTGATCAAGCCCTCGGCGGTCAAGGAGATCGAAGCCATCGCGTCCAAGACGGACCGGCGGCGAGTTGTCATCAAGATCCGCCGTCTGGCAGACGACCCGCGTCCTCCCGGCTGTAGAAAGCTCGCGGGAGGTGACCGTTATCGAATTCGAGTCGGAGTCTACCGCATCCTCTACGCCATCAGGAAAAAACGGCTTGTCGTCTACGTGGTCAAGGTCGGGCATAGGAAGAATGTCTATCACTGAGGCACATTAGTCGGAAAAGTGAGACCAAGTCGGGACCGCAAATTTCGAATCACCCTCCGGACTCTGCTGACGATTCTGGTGACCTCGGCATTCGCCCAGGGCGCCGGGTTCACGATCGTGCACGAGGGGTTCGATAGCTTTTCCAAGGGCAGCTTCGAGCATGCGGGACAGGACATCTACGTCTCCCGCAAGGGGCGCGTCCAACTGATTCGGCGCTGGGACCTGAACAACGACGGTTACTACGATCTGCCTTTCGCCAGCACCCACAACGTCATGGTGGGCAGCGTCGACGCTCTGGGGTACCTGCAGACCAACCGGGGCTTCCGGTCGGTCCTGTCGCCCCTGCATCGGTCCCTGGCCCTATACGACCTGTGGCTGCAGGAGGAGAAGACCCGGTCCAGCACTCTCAGGTTTCCCGCCGACCGGCCCAGCGCCGCCGTCATCAGCGACGTGGACGGGGACGGTTACGCCGACATCGTTTTCGCCTCCTCGGGACTGGGGGACACCCTCTTCTCCGACAGCCTCATCTACTGGGGCTCGGAATTCGGCTATCGGACGGAAAACCGTGCCGCGCTGCCGACCGTGGGCGCTCGAGACGTGGCCGTGGGCGACCTGAACCAGGATGGCCGCATGGACGTCGTCTTCGCCAACCGGAGGGCCGTGGGCCAGGAGAATCCGGGATCCTACATCTACTGGGGTTCCACCGACTTCTACGGAGTGCGCCATCGCAGCGCAGTTCCCACGGACGGCGCCGTCGGTTGCCGGATCGCCGACCTGGACGGGGACGGCCACCCCGACCTGGTCTTCGCCACCGCCGGCGAAGAGGGCGGGCTCCAGGTCTACTGGGGTCGCGAGACGGGGCCCGATCCCGAGTCACCGGCCCGGTTTCGGATCCCCGGCCTGGCGGCGCTGGAGACCGCCCGGCTGACGGGCCGGGCAACCCTGCTGGCGGCGCTGTCGGAGGACCAGCTCCGGCTCTTCGAGTTCCAGTCGCGCCGGCCGGTGCTGCGGAAAACCGTGAACCGGGGCGGATCGCGGGTCCGCCTGGAGGACCTGGACCGGGACGGCCGACTGGAGATCATCCTGGCCGGCGGGAACGACTCGGCCGTCATCTGGGGCAAGGACGGCGCGATCACCTCCGTGCCGACCCTCAACGCCCGGGACGCGGCCGTTTCCGACCTCAACGATGACGGCTTTCCCGAGCTCATCTTCGCCAACTACTCGGAGGGCGCCTACGGCAACCTGGACGTCTCTTCTTTTGTCTACTGGGGAAGCGTTCACGGGTACGGCGACGCCCGCCGCACCGATCTGCAGACCTTCGGCGCCGCGGCGGTCGCCGTGGGCGACCTGAACGGCGACGGCCGGAAGGACCTGCTCTTCGGAAACACGGGGAGCGGGATCTCGGGAGGCAAGGACGAGTTCGTCTACCTCTACTGGGGACGGCCTCACCGCGGCTATTCGCCCGCCTTCGTCTCCCGCTATCCCTGCGTCATGGCCATGGGGATCGCCATGGCCGACCTGGATGACGATGGCCATGGGGAGCTGCTGGTGGCCAACTCGGGACGCCACTACTCGGGCGTGCCCGGAGCCAGCTACCTCTACTGGGGAACTCCCGGCGGACCCGCGGTGGAGAAACGCAGCGAATTCGACCTCAACGAGAACGGTTCCTGGGAGATCGCCGACCTGAACCGGGACGGGTACCTCGACGTCGTGGGATTCGATTTCGACACGCTTTTCCTCGCCTGGGGAGGCCCCCGGAAATTCTCCGATCCCGGCCGCCAGACCCGGATTCCCGGCGTGGCCCAGTTGGGGCAGAACTGCCGGCTGCTGGATTTCGACCGGGACGGCTGGCTGGACCTCCTGTTCGCCGACATCGGAAGCCCCTACAGCAAGATCCTGCTGGGCGGTCCCGAAGGCTATTCGTCCGACCGGGTCCGGCGATTGGAAGAGCCGGGAATCGGCAACGTGGAGGTGGCGGACCTGGACGCCGACGGCTGGCTGGACCTGGTCCTGCTGCGGCCCTATTCCAGGGAGGACGGCGTGGACCGGGCCGACTCCTGGATCAAGATCTACCATGGGAACGACCGCGGATTGGAAGCCGGGCCGAGGTTCGAGTTCGACACCGTGGGGGCCATCGACGTCGTGGCGGCGGACCTGAACGGCGACGGCGTCCTCGATCTGGGAGTGTCCCAGTACGAATCCCGCAGCCACCGGAAGCTCCCGGTGCTGTTGTTCTGGAACGACGAGCAGGAGGGATTCTCCGGCCGGCGGCGCACCGACCTGCCGGGCGAGTCCCCGTCGGCCCTGATGGCGGCGGACATGGACTACGACGGGCACACCGACCTGCTGGTGGTCAATCACAAGCTCTCCATCGGGGAAGACAACCACAGCGTCGAGAGCTACCTCTACTGGGGCGCCCAGGACGGTTTCTCGGTGTCGAACCGAACCTATCTGCCCGCTCCCGGACCGCACTTCCTGCAGAACGTGGACGTGGGCAACCTGGCCACCCGGAAGCCCGAGGCGTCCTTCACCTCGCCGGCGCTCGATCTTTCCTCCTGGCCGAAAGAGGCCGAGCTGACCTGGCAGGGAGAGACTCCCCGGGGATCCCGGATCCGCCTTCTGGTCCGTTCTGCACCCGGCCGAAGCGGCCTTGAGGACGCCGACTGGAAAGCAGTCCCGGAATCGGGCCGGCTCACGCGAGGGGAGGGCGACTCCTGGCTCCAATACCGGGCCACGCTGGTCGCCGGAATGGGGTACGCGACCCCCTATCTGACCCGGGTGACGATTCGCGCGGATTGATTCGGACGGCCGATGAAAATTGCGGTCTGCGAGCAGCAGGATGTCCGATAGGAGGGGGGACTTTTAGTCCCCCCCGTGAGAGTGGAGGTAGGAAAACTCCCTCTCCAAAAGGAGGGGACTTTCCTGTCCCACGAGAGGACCGGGGGTAGGAAAACCCCCGCTCCAACTGGAGGGGGGACTTTTAGTCCCCCCGTGAGAGTGGGGGTAGGAAAACCCCCACTCCTTTGCCTCATTGCTTCCGATGAGGATTGCGGTCTGTGAGCAACACGATGTCCGATAACTGGCTGACCTCCTACGTCGAGCGGGGTCCCAGGTCCCGGGAACTCTTCGAGCAGGCGAAGCGGAACACCGCCGGCGGCGTCGGTCACGACCTGCGATTTGCCCGTCCCTTCCCCCGCTATATCGACCATGCCGCGGGATCCCGAATGTGGGACACCGACGGGAACGAATACATCGACTACGGCATGGGAAACGCGGCCTGCCTGCTGGGCCACTCCCCTCCCGAGGTGCTGGATGCCGTCCGCGAGGTGATCGGCAGGGGCCTCCACTTCGGATTGGATCATCCGGTCCAAGTCGAGTGGGCCGGCTTGATCCAGCGTTTGATCCCCTCGGCCGAGCGCGTCCGTTTCGTCAACTCCGGGACGGAAGGCACGATGCTGGCCTTGCGGGTGGCCCGCGCCTTCACCCGGCGCACCAAGGTGCTCCGCTTCGAGGGCCACTTCAGCGGCTGGCACGACTACGTGGGCAGGGGCGCCATGCCTCCATACGACAGACCGACCTCGGCCGGCATCCCTCCCGCCACCCTGGACACCATCGTGGTGATTCCCGCCGGCCTCGACCAGGTCGAGGAGACGCTCCGCGGCGACCCCGACATCGCCGCCGTCATGCTGGAACCGTCCGGCGCATCGTGGGGCCGGGTCCCTCTGACTCCCGAATTCAATCGCGAGCTGCGCCGCTTGACCGCGGATCACGGGGTGCTGTTGATCTACGACGAAGTCATCACGGGCTTTCGCTACAGTCCGGGCGGCTACCAGGGACTCGTGGGCATCACCCCCGACATGAGCGTCCTGGGAAAGATCATGGCCGGCGGACTCCCCGGCGGAGCCCTGGTGGGCCGGGCCGACATCATGAGCCTGTTCGATTTCACGGGAGACCCCCGGCACGACCGGCACGGCCGGATCCAACACCTCGGCACCTTCAACGCCAACCCTCTCTCGGCGGCGGCCGGCATCGCCACCCTGAAACAGGCCGCGACCGGCCGGCCCCAGGCCCGGGCCGACCGCATGGCCGCGCTGCTTCGCGACGGCATGGAGGAGATTCTCGAAAGGGAGCACGTGGCCGGTTACGCCTACGGAGACTCTTCCGGCTTCCATGTCTACCTGGAAGCCCACCCCGGTTCGGGCGCCACGGACCGCGCCGCGGTTCGAACCACCGACGCCACCCGCTTGAAGGGGATCCCCGGAAATGTCATCACCGCCTTTCAAAAAAACCTCCAGATCAGAGGCGTCGACGTGCTCTCCTTCATGGCGGGCGTGACCTCCGCCGCCCATTCGGAAGAAGACATCGGCGAGACCCTCGACGCCTTTCAGGACACCATCCGGACGATGGCAAGCAACAAAATCATCGCCCGATGCGGCCGCTGGAGCGGCGGCATCCCTGCCGCCGATTAGGGGGGTCAGGGGGGATGGAAGTAGGAGGGGGGACTTTCAGTCCCCCCGTGAGAGTGGGGGTAGGAAAACCCCCACTCCAGATGACCTGCGTCCGGAGATCCGCCGTCTCCAGTTATTCCCGTCAGGTCATCGGAGAACCGGGACCATGGGCAATGTGGTGAAGATCCCGTTGTCAGCATCCATCTCCAAGGCCACTCCCGTGAAGGATCCGCCGTCGGGGGCGGTGCAGAGGACCGAGCCGGCGAAGTCGGAGTTATCGGCGTCCTTGAAGAGCTCGTCGATGAAACGGGCGACCTGGCCGCCGGCGTTCAGGTCGATCTCCGTCTCAGCCAGCAGGCGGCCGTTTTGCATCAGTGCGCAGGTCAACGTCATCGCTTCCGACTCGAGGTTTCGGACCGCAGCTCCGGTGTTGATCCCGTTCTCGTGCCGCCGGGCCGGAAACATCGCGGACGTGACGGGCGGGCTGGCGCCGACCCCGGCCACCCCTGCGCTCGGGACGTCGAAGCGCAGGACCCCGCCGATGGGGCCGTCGGAGACGACGCGCACCGATCCCAATATCAGTTCCCCTTGCCCATGGGTCGAGATCGTGAGCTCGCTCAGCGCTGCCATTTCCCTCCAGACGCTCAGGGCTCCGTCCTCTCGAACCTCCAGGGTTCCCTTCACTTCCACCACCGATTCCGCGTTAATTTGGGCGCCCTCCTGATCGTAAAAGTAGACGGCGGGCCGGACTGGATCGGCGCCCACGTTCACCAGCACCAACTCGGATCGAATGGACGATCCGTTCCCGAAATGCGCGAAGACCAAAGTCCCTTCCCGGCTCCCGTCCGCCAGGGGCTCCACCGGCACCATCGGCAGGGTGGTAAAGATCCGATTTCCGGAATCCATTTCAACGGCCACTCCCGTGAAAAGCTTGCCGCGCGGCGCCGTACAACGCACCGATCCAACGAAGTCGGACGTGTCGTTCCGGGTGAACAATTCGTCGAGGAACCGCGCCGTTTGCCCGTCGCGCGTCAGTGAAATCTCCGTCTCTTCCAGCGCGGCGCCCGCTTGCAGCAACTGACACCTCACCCTCATCCATTCGTCCCCCCGGCTGCGGATCGCGATCGCTGTGCGGATCCCTCCCGCCTCGTTTCGAGCCGGGAAGATGGCGTCCCGGACGCGTGGACTCGCTCCCACCCCGGCCACGCCGAGGTCCGGATTGTCATAGCGCAGGACCCCTCCGAAGGGGCCCTCGGACTCCACGCGCACCGATCCCGAAACCATCACGCGACGAGGATGAGTCGAGATCGTGCGCTCCCCCAGAGGCTCGATGCTCGTCCGAACCCTCAGCGAGCCGTCCTCCTGGACCTCCAGATCCTCCCGCGGCTCGACCAGCCATCCGCCGGAAAGGAGATTCCCGCCGCGGTCCAGGAAGGAGACGACCGGTCGGATCGGTTCGGCCCCCACGTTCACCAACACCAATTCGGAGGTGATGGATTCCCCATTGGCGAAATGGGCAAAATGCAGATTTGGTTCCTCCAGGACGTTCAGCGGCAAGTGGGGAGACTTGACCAGCGTGAGATCCGTATCAATGGAGTTCGGCATCTCGGGCAACTCGCCGACATCCACGAAGACGGCCGAGGCCGGGCCGGGGTTGCGGGACACTGTGAACGTGGCGCTGTACACGCTGCCCCTGGGGATGTTGATGTGGCTCGAACCGCCGTCGATGACGCCGTTGACGACGTTGATCGGCAACACGATATCAAAGAGGGCCCCCGTGTCGGCCCGGGCCCGGAACCGGCCTTCCCCAGCGAATTCCAGCGAAATCATTGTGGTCAGTGGGCGCCAGTTGTCAGACAGAGAGAGACTTTGCAGCGAGGGCAGCTCGGAAAAGACGCCCTCCGGCAGCGCGGTCAGGCGATTGGTAGACAACCCCAGCCCTTGCAAGGAGGACAGCCCGGAAAAGATCCCCTCCGGCAGCGCGGTCAGGTGGTTGTCATACAACCCGAGTGATTCCAACGAGGGCAGTCCGGAGAAGACCCCGGCCGGCAGCGTCGCCAGTTTGTTACGACTCACGCTGAGCACCTTCAGCGAGGACAGCCCGGAGAAGACTCCGACCGGCAGCGTCGTCAGGTGGTTATCACCCAAAAAGAGCGTTTCCAGCGACGACAGTCCGGAGAAGGCCCCGACCGGCAGCGTCCTCAGGCGGTTGCTTGTCAGATCGAGTGTTGCCAGCGACGACAACTCGGAGAAGACGCCGGCCGGCAGCGTCCTCAGGTCGTTCCAACGCAGGTCGAGCTCTCGCAGCGACGACAACCCAGCGAAGGCCCCGATCGGCAACGTGGTCAGGGCGTTGGCACCCAGATCGAGCCATCTGAGGGAGAATAGTCCGGAAAATATTCCCTCCGGCAGCGTGGTCAGTTGATTTCTGTAAAGACTAATCCTTTGTAAGGAGGACAGCCCGGCGAAGAGACCAGACGGCAGCGCGGTCAGATCATTATTGTCCAGGCCGAGCCATTGTAGCGACGGCAACCCGGAGAAGACCCCGGACGACAGCGTGGTCAGTGGATTGTATTCCAGGTCAAGCGACTCCAGCGAGGACAGGCCGGTAAAGATCCCGTTCGGCAGCGTCGTCAGGGCGTTGCCACCGAGGTCAAGCGACTCCAGCGAGGACAACCCGGCAAAGATCCCGTTCGGCGGCATCGTCAGACCGTTGCCACCCAGTCTTAGGTTTTCCAGCGCCTCAAGTCCCGCGAAGACCCCGATCGACAGCGTCGTCAGGGCGTTGCGACTCAGATAGAGTGTTTCCAACGCCTCAAGTCCGAAGAAAACCCTGATCGGCAGCGTCGTCAGGGCGTTGCCACCGAGGTCAAGCGACTCCAGCGAGGACAGCCCGGCAAAGATCCCATTCGGCAGCGTCGTCAGGGCGTTGCTACCCAGGCTCAGGGTTTCCAGCGCCTCAAGTCCGGAGAAAACCCCGACCGGCAGCGTGGATAGCTGACAGTCCTGCAGGTTGAGCTCTGTCAGCGACGACAACCCGGAGAAGACCTCGGGCAACAGAGTGGTCAGTGGATTGTATTCCAGGTCGAGCAATTCCAACGAGGACAGTCCCGCGAAGATTCCGGCTGGCAGGGTGGTCAGCCGGTTGCCCAGCAGGTCGAGTTGTTTCAGCGTGGACAATTCGGAGAAGAGGCCATCGGGAAGAGTGTTCCGATTGTGAATGTAGAGATTGAGCGATTTCAGCGCGGTGAGTCCGAAGAAAAGGTCCCTGGAAAGGGGAACCGGATCAGTGAACCCCCATAGGGACAGCCTGAGCGAAGTTAATACGGTGAGTCCGGAGAAGATTCCGCCGTGGAGAGGCGTTAATTCGTTGTAAAGCAGGGACAGGGTGAGTCTGTCCAGCTCGGTGAGTCCGGAGAAGATCCCGGCCGGCAAGGTCGTCAGTGGATTGCCTCTCAGTCTGAGCGTTCTCAGGGAGGACAGCCCGGCAAAGATCCCGGCCGGCAGCGTCGTCAGGTGGCTGCTCTCCAGGTTGAGCGTTTTCAGGGAGGACAGCCCGTGGAAGAGACCTGGCGGCAGCGTCGTCAGGTCGTTGTACGGCAACCGGAGTCCTTCCAGCATAGACAGTCCGGAGAAATCCCCCGCCATCAACTCTGGAATGGGGTTCGGAAGGCCGCTG
>JAJDTT010000059.1 GCA_022827025.1 Acidobacteriota bacterium | reverse complement strand
GTAGGGGCACTGCGGGTGCCCTCCGGCGTCGCATCGTTCCCCGCCACCCGGTCCGGTCGGGACCGGGTCGTTCGTCAGACCGCAACGCGGACAGGCGCCGCTGCCGACACCATCGCCGCCCAGTTTCTGGCCGGATCATGCCGGCGGCCCGGCGGTGGTGGACTTCTTAGTAACTTCAATTCCCGGTGACCGTAGGGGCACCCCTTTTGGGAGCCCTCCGGGTTCGCATCGTTCTCCGGCTGTGTCGTCGCTCCACGTCGCCATTCCCGGCGCCCGGAAGGACGCCGATCCCAGTCGGCGACTAGAAAGTCGCTGCCGCTCCACCCCCCCGATTCGGTATTGCCCAGGCAATGGTCGGCGGACGGTGGCGCCGTTCGGGGGAGGGCGACCACAAGGGTCGCCCCTACGGGTCGTTGGACAGCAGCAACGCGGTGGGCGGCGCTGATGGACGATCCCCGCGCAGTTTCTCGGGGGATCATGCCGGAGGCCCGGCGGTGGGGGACTTCTCAGAAAACATGGGGCACCCTCGGAGGGGGGACATTCTTGTCCCCCTCTTCGCCGCGGGATCGGAACCACCGACTGGAAAGCCTCCGTTCGCAGGCCGCCTTTTTCTCGCAGGATTTCGCCGGACCGGGGCCGGTGGGGGAACTCCCGGGCGGCAAGAATGCCGCCCCTCCTGGCTGCCAGAGAAGCGCCTCGGTCCCGTCGGGGAGGGACCAGCGCCGGGTGACGCGCCAACCGTCTTGCTCCAGCCGTTCGTAGACCGCCTGATTGAAGGTGGTGAGGTAACTGATCCCCTGGCGCCCCGTCTTCCCCACCACAGCCTGCACGCGGTCCAGCAATTCCATTGACGCGGCCGACTGGCCCAGCCGGATGACCTCCAGTTCCCTTCCCGACTCCAGGGCCTGAAGCCGGAGGGCCAGCAAGTGGAAATGGGCCAGATCGGGGACGAAGCCGACTCTGGATCCCTCGGGAATCTGCTCCAGGATCTCCCGGTGTCGCCAGTTCTCCCGGCGCGGCGGACCGGCCACGTCGAAGTATCCCGGGGTGAACAAGACCCACTCCCGGCCGGCGCCCCGGTAGTCTCCGTCTTCCGGCACCTGGAAGAGAGCCAGCTTCCCGGGAACCAGAGGCAGGGGGAACGAGACGGCCAGGAACTGGAGGAACGCCAGCGCCGCCGCCAGCCGGACCAACCACTGGCGCCGGTCCCAGGGCAGGAGAAGCAGGATGGCCAGCGGTCCGGCCAGCGGGAGGACGTACCTGGGGTCCTTGGCCTCCAGCATCGTCAGCAAGAAGAGTCCGCCCCAGAATGCCCACCGGATCAGGCTCACCTCCGGAGCCCGGTCCCGTTTCCGCCCGGACTTGAGGAACAACCCCGCGACGAAGAGCGCGGTGAGGGGAAGGAACAGGTAGTAGCCGGCCAGCGACCTGGGATAGTAGAGCCAGCCCAGCAGGGATTCCAGGCCCGGGTCCTGTTCCCATCCGGCCGCCTGCATGGTGAGAGTGAACCGCTCCATCAGGTTCCGGGCGTTGGGCAGGTACCACCAGAAGACCAGAGGAGCGGCCACCAGCCCGGCGTCGACCAGGTTCAGCAGGGAGCGCTTCCGGTCCCGGGAATGGACCAGCGCCCAGACCAGCGGAAACACCAGGAACAGGATGAAGGTCCACTTGGTCAACATTCCCGCTGCGATGACCAGACCCAGCAGCAGGCTGAATCCCCTTCGTTCCAGGTGCCGGCTCTTGGCCACCAGGCAGAGCGCCAGCATGACCCACCCGCTGAGCGCCACGTCCAGGAGGGAGAACCGGCTGATCCAGGCCACCAGGGGAAAACACCACGCCAGCAGCGCCGCCCAGGGAGCCGCTCCCCGGGTCAGGCACCGGGAGGCCAGCCACCAGACGCCGCCGAAGAGCAGGACCAGTCCCGGGAGATTGGAGAGGAAGACGAGCGCGTCCCGGTTGGGCCACAGCGACAGAACCACCATTTCCTGGAGGTAGTAGAGGGGAGGGTAGTAGGAGGACAGCGAGGAGAAGTCTTCCGGCAGCCTCCCGGCGTTCAGGGCGCCGAGGGACTCCCATCCCCTGATCTGATGGTGAGCCATGTCCCAGACCTGGGGCTGCTCATCCAGCGCCAGCCAGACCACGTGCAGCGCCAGGACGCCCAGTCCCAGGAAGAGGACCGCGAAGCGATCCGGCGTCCCCCGGAATCGCTCACCAGTGGGTCGCAGGCTCGGGGACGGGACCGTCATAGGGCTTTTTGACCCGGAAAATATTGAACCACTCCCAAGGCTTTCCCCCGGTGATGCTGACGGGGAGCATGCCCCAGCCGGTGCTGTAGAACCCGGCGTGGGAGGAGGGGTCCAGAATGCGCCATGGAGTGTTCATCCGGGCGGGACGCTGCTCCAGCAGGTCGAGATATTCGTCGGAATCGTAGAGGGTCACCCAGGGGGAAGCCAGCACCGGCTTGACCAGGATGTCTCCGGCCTCGGGGCCGACTTCGGTCCGCTCCAGAATCCTGGCTCCCTCCCGCTCCAGGTAATGGCGGAAACCCCACTCGGCAGTGAACCAGACCGTTTTCCCCTCTTGTCCGTAATCTTGCGCGATCTCCTGGGCCGCCTGCTGGTAGCTCCGGGCGAAACGGTAGTCGGCGTGGGCTATGGTCAGGGAGTAGACGGCGGTCAGGACCACCCCGAGCCAGACCAGGTTCCGGAGCAGGTAGGCCTCCTTGACCCGTTTCTCCAGGGAGGCGATCCAGAGCAGAATCACCGGTCCCGCCATCAGCGTCGAGTAACGCACCGATCCCGAGTAGTACATGAGGAGGCACGCCAGGCAACCCCCGAAAAACCAGAGCCAGATGGGAAGCCAGCGCCAGTCCCGCCTGGAGAGGAGGTCGGTCCCAAAACCGTGCAGAAAACGCCAGAACACTGCCACTCCGCTGGAGAGAAACAGGGAAAACAGGAACGCCTGGCTCCATGTCCAATCGTCCCGCCACAGGTAGAACGGGACGAAGGAGAGCAGGAACAGGACGGCCAGAAGGCGGGCGCCGATGCGGCCGGCCAAGCCGTACCAGAGCGCTACCGGAAAGAGCACCGTTCCACCCAGGTTCAGCAGCAGGGAGAGAGTCTTCTCCCCCATGATCCAACCCGAATAGATGTCCCGTCCGAGTGCGTGAACGGCCGTGTTCCACAGCAGGAAGCGATCGTAGTGGAGGTAGGCCCGCAGGTACCAAAGACCCCATAGCAGCAGGGGAGAGGCCAGAACCAGCAGTGCCTTTCCCTTGGAGATGGGAGGCGCTTCGGCTCCCCGCAGGAAGAGACAGACCAGCATTAACAGCATCAGTCCCGCCCCCAGCACGGATATGAAGCAGGTTCCCAGCAACGACACTCCCCAGATCAGCCAGTCCCAACCCGTGGCGTTCCCGTCCCGCACCCGCAGGAAACGCGAAAGGGCCACGATCCAGAGGGACCAGAAGGGGACATCGGTCATGACCGTGTGGCTGGAGACGAGAAAACCGGGCGCCGTGACCAGGAGGCAGGAGGCCGCCAGGGGAAACCGGACATAGCGGCGAGCCAGATCGTAAAACCCCCAGGCCGCCAGGAGGGGAAAGACCAGAAAGCCGAGATGAAAGACCCATTCCGACTCGCTGTTGGTGACCCACTTCAGCAGCGCCAGGTAGTAGCTGACCAGGGGCAGGTGGCTGTGACTGGCGCCGTCGGGCGCCCCCATGCCCTCGAAACTGATTCGGAAGTCGTAGGGATAGAGGGGCGTTTGGAGAATGTTGTCGGCCACCCGCAGATAGATGCGGTCGTCGATGTGGAAGGCCTGGAATAGGAATGGGAGCTGAGTCCCCAGAATCAGCAGGATCAGAACCCTGGCCGGACTTCGCATGGTCTTCGGAACGAGCTGAGTTGATGGACCCGCACACATGGACCCTGCCCGCTACGGCGCGGCGGGTCGTGTGAGAATCCCCGCACAAAGTGAATCCACCATCTTCCGGGCATCCTCAGCACTCGTTTCTCCTGGAATTCACGATTTCCCGTTCCTGCGCGGATCACATCCCCCACGCCGTGACCGGTGCTCCGCCTTCCGTCTCCTCGCGGCGGTAGATCTTGTCCTCCCACGACCTGCCTTCGGTGCGGTCGAAGATCACCAAGTGGCCCTCCGCTGCGGCGCAGCGGTCCATGTAGGCACGCGTCTGCTCCAGGCCCTCGCGCAGTGTCCGCTCCAAGCCCCGGTGCAGCACCTTGCACTCCACGACCACCTTCTGCGTCGACCGGGGCTCGCCGGCGGGTCCGCCCACTGGCCACACCAGCAGCAGGTCCGTCCGCCGCCGTCCCAGCCCGTACTCGCGCTCAATCCGCCCGCCGCTGTTGACGATGCGCTGCAGGAACGCCTGCAACAACAACTGCGGCCCCGCCTCCTTGTATTGGAACCGCTCCACCCAGTGCTCCGAGTGCTCCCGGAAGAACTCCTGGAACCCGGCCAGCAGCTTGCCGACCAGCAGCGCGCCGGCATCATCCACGTACCACGCCGGATCGTGATGGATCGACATCTCCTGCGTCGTCCAAGTGAGATCGCGCGGAATCACCTCCCGGTAGATGGGATTGGCGACGCGGAGCGGACGATCGCGCGCCACCAGGCCCAGGTCGCGCACGTACTGAAGGTCGTCGGCGCGAATCGACTCCACGGCGCCGGACCCGCTCAGCACCGGCTCGATGACCCGCCGCACCCGCTCCTCCTGCAGCTTGTCCGTGAGCTGGTCCAGGTGTGTCTCGCGGCGGAGGATCAACTGCTCGCGGGCGTTCTGGATGGCGTCGCCGGCGATCTCCCGGCTTCGGTCCCGCCCGGCCCTGTCGTCGAAGCAGGCTTCGTAGGCCAGGGCGTTCACCAGCCACGGTTGCCCTTGGGTCAGATCCCAGATCTCCCGCCTCGCCTCGTCCGTGAACGCCTGCCCCGTCTCTTCGGTGTGCTGCCCCAGCAGCGACTCCACCTCGCGGCGGGAGAAGTCTCCCATCCGTAGCGACTTGGCCTTGATGTTGAAGGCGCTGCCGCCGGCGATGATCTGGTTCTCGGCTGCGGACCGGATACGATAGTCGCGCACGTCGCGCACGCCGCACAGGATCACGCTCTGGGGAAACCGGCGCGGGCGGTCCGGGTACCCGGCCCGGAGCTGCCGCAACACGGCGAGCAGAGTGTCGCCGACCAGCGCGTCGACCTCGTCGATCAGGAGAACCAGCGGTTTCGGGTCCGATTCGGACCACCGGGCCAAGGTCCCGCGCAGAGCCTCGTGGGGGCCGAATGCCTCGAGAGTGTCGAGACTCGTCCTCCTCAGAGTCGGGTCGTTCAGGACGTACTCCGCCTCTGACGCCATCTGGCCGAGGATGGCGCGCATGGCCTCGGCCACGTCCTCCCGCGCCGACTGGCCGGTCTCCACGTTGACGTACGCGCAACGGAATTCGCCGCCTCCGTTGAGCCGGTCCCTCAATGCCAGCAACGTGGACGTCTTGCCCGTCTGGCGCGGTGCGTGCAACACGAAGTACCGCTTCTGCCGGATCAGCATCAGCGCCTCATCGTAATCCAGCCGCTGCAGCGGCGGGACGTGGTAATGGTCCTCCGCGATGATGGGGCCGGCGGTGTTGAAGAAACGCGGGATCGTCGTCGTCATGTTTCGGGACTCGTGACGGACGGCTGGACCGATTCCGCTGGGCGTTCGCGCTGCCCCGCAAGTTGCTCCGGCAGTCCGGAGCAGACGGCAGAAAAGCCGTCCCACTCGCAGGTCAGGTGCGGAAATTGCAGGCGCACGATATCGCTGATCAGTGGTCCCGAAAGATGGGCATCTTGTAGAAGATGGCCAACTTCTCCATCCGGGGAATCCAGCGGCGGACCTTCAGCGTGTCCACCATGAAGCTGCCCAGGATGACCGGCAGACGGGGATTGGGAGCGTGACAGTCCTGGCACTCGGGATAGTCGGTCAGGTCTCCCTTCAGATGCGCCTCCCGCATCCGCTCCATCCTCTCCGAATTCCAGAGCTCGTGGATGGAGGAGTCCCGGACGTTGCCGATGGGTTCGGTCTGCCAGGTGTGGCAGCAGGGGAAGAATTCCCCCTTGTAGTTGACCATGGCCGGCCCCTGCCAGAGCTGGTAGCAGGGATGCCGCCGCCGGGTGTGCTGGACCCTCTCCTCCAACGCCACCTCCGGAATGACGATCTCGTCCTCCTTGATGCGAACTTCGTCGACTCCGTCGATGGACCACATCCGCTGGAAGTCCCGGACCTGGTGCTGGTTCTCGGGCAGACGGACCATCTGGAGAACCACGAACAGATCGGGGCGCTGGACCTTCTTCATCTCCAGGAAGCTCAGGATGTTGGCCCGGACCTTCTCGAAATCGGCCCCCTTGCGGTACTTCTCGTAAGTCTCGGGAGTGGTCCCGTCGAAGGCGATGATGAGACTGTCCAACCCCGATTCCAGGAGTTCCTGGCTCCGGCGCCGGTCCAACAGAGTGGCGTTGGTCGAAACCACGGTGTAGATGTCGGCATCCTTGCAATACCGGACCATGCGGAAGATGTCGGGATTCATGAGAGGCTCGCCGCCTCCCCACGGGAACACCAATTCGGTCTTCTGGCTGATCTCGTCGATGATCTGCCGGAAGAGGCCGAAATCGAAGTCCTCAGGAGGATAGTAGCCCAGCTCCCGCGGACACATGGGGCACTTGAGATTGCATTTGCCGGTGTTCTCGATGATGAGGGTGATGGGGTAGGCTTCCAGGTCGGCGCGTCCCGTCAGGTATCCCGAAAGCAACTTCCACCGATTCCGTGCCTGAGTCAGCCGCATAGGTCTCTATCCCGGGTATGCGGTGCTCATCTTAGCAGAATCACCACCCCGGCACTGATTTGACGGCATGTGGATCAGAGGATCTGCCCCTCGGCGAAGAGGGGGGCCGCCCGGATGGCCGCCTGCGCGGCCGCCAGACGGGCCACGGGAACCCGAAACGGAGAACAGCTCACGTAGTCCATCTTGATCCGGTGACAGAAGTCGATGGATGCGGTGTCCCCACCGTGTTCCCCGCAGATCCCGATCTCCAGATTGGGACGCCGCGACCGGCCCTCCTGAACCGCCATCCGGATCAGCTTCCCCACGCCCTCCCGGTCCAGGGTCTGGAACGGGTTCGACGGCAGGATGCCCTCGTCCACGTAGCGCAACAGAAAGTGCGTCTCGGCGTCGTCCCGGGAGTAGCCCAACGTCATCTGGGTCAGGTCGTTGGTGCCGAAGGAGAAGAACTCGGCAACCTCGGCCAGTTGACTCGCGGTGATGGCGGCCCGGGGCACTTCGATCATGGTCCCGAACATGTACTCGAGCCGGCATCCCCGCTCCCGCATGACCTCCACGGCCACCCGCTCCAGGACCGGCTGGATCACTTTCAACTCGTTGACGTGCCCCACCAGAGGGATCAGGATCTTGGGCCGGACCGTCCCCCCGTCCTGAGCCACGTTGCAAGCCGCCTCGAAGACGGCCCTCACCTGCATGCTCACGATTCCCGGCATCACGATACTGAGCCGAATTCCCCGCAGCCCCATCATGGGGTTGCTCTCGTGCAGCTTCCTCAGGGTCGCCAGGGTCCGCTGCAACTCGCCCACCTCCCGTGTCCGTCCCTCGGTCCGGCACACCTGGAGGCGCTTCCGAATCTCCTCCTCCGTGGGCAGGAACTCGTGCAGCGGCGGGTCGATGAGCCGGATCACCACGGGACGCCCGTCCATCACCCGGAAGAGGCCTTCAAAATCTCCCCGTTGCAGGGGCAGAAGACGATCCAGAGCCTGTTTCCGCTCGGCCTCGTCCCTCGAGAGGATCATCTGGCGGACGATGGGCAGGCGGCTGGTCTCGAAGAACATGTGCTCGGTCCGGCACAGACCCACGCCTTCGGCGCCGTAGGCCAACGCCCGGACGGCATCCTGGGGGTGATCCGCGTTGGCCAGGACACCCAGATGACGACGGCTGTCGGCCCAGGAAAGGAGGGTCTGCAGGTCTTTCTGCTCTTCCAGCCTGGATTCGACGGTCGGTATCTTGCCCAGAAAAATTTCTCCCGAGGTCCCGTCGAGGGAGATCCAATCTCCCTCGCGAACCAGGTGTCCGTTGGCCCTGAGCCGACGTTTCGTCTCCCGGAGATCCATTCCTCCGGCTCCGACCACGCAGGGCACCCCGAACTGACGAGCCACCACGGCGGCATGGCTGGTCGCCCCGCCTTCGATGGTCAGGATGCCTCGCGACGCCAGCATGCCGTGAACGTCGTCGGGCCGGGTAAAGGGGCGAACCATGACCACGTCGGTTCCCTCTCCTCCCCATCTCTCGGCCGTGTCGGCGTCGAAGGCCACCCGTCCCACCGCGGCCCCCGGAGAAGCGTTGACTCCCCGACCCAAGAGGTTCCCGGCGCTCCTGGCCTCTCCCTTGGCTCGAGGCGCGAAGGCAGGGTGCAGGAAGACGTCGACGTCTTCGGGACGGACCCGGAGCAGCGCCTCGTCGCGGGTGACGCGTCCCTCCCGGCAAAGATCCACGGCGATTCGAATGGCCGCCCTGGCCGTTCTCTGCCCGGACCGCGTCTGCAGGATCCAGAGCTTGCTCCGCTCGACGGTGAACTCCACGTCCTGCATGTCGCCATAGTGCCGTTCCAGTTTCCGGCAGATCCGGGTCAGCTCCCGGGCGACTCCCGGCATCCGGGTCCCGAGGTCGGTGATCCTCTCCGTATTGCGGATTCCGGCCACCACGTCCTCTCCCTGGGCATTGGGGAGGTAGTCGCCGTAGAGAGTCCGGGCTCCGGTCACCGGATTTCGCGTAAAGACCACGCCGGTACCGGAATCGAGGCCCATGTTGCCGAAAACCATGGAGACGACGTTGACCGCCGTCCCCAGGCCGTGGGGAATACCCGAAGCGTTGCGATAGTCGACGGCGCGCTTGCCGTTCCAGCTTCCAAAGACCGCCTGAACCGCCATCCTGAGTTGTTCGAAGGGGTCTTGCGGAAACTCCATGCGGGCCTCCGCCCGGATGATCCGTTTGAAGTCTGCCGTCAACTCCTTCCAGTCCGAAGCCGTCAGATCCGAGTCCGAAGCCGCCCGCCGGCCGTGCTTCAACCGCGCCAGACGCGACTCGAATACTTTGTCGTCCAGTTCCAGCACCACGCTGCCGAACATCTGGACCAGGCGGCGATAGGCGTCGAATGCGAACCGGGCGTCTCCGGAGCGGCCCGCGAGCCCCGCGGCCGTCTCGTCGTTGAGCCCCACGTTGAGCACCGTATCCATCATGCCGGGCATGGAGTGCATGGCGCCGGAACGGCACGAGACGAGCAGCGGGTTCCGCGCCTTGCCGAAGCCCTTGCCGGTGGCCTCCTCCATCCAGGCCATGGCCTCCAGCACCTGGTCCCAGAGCCCGTCGGGAAGGTCGCCTCCCGAGCGCAGATACTCCACGCACGCTTCCGTGGTGATGACGAAACCGGGTGGCACCGGCAGGCCGACGCGGCTCATCTCGGCCAGGCTCGCCCCCTTGCCGCCAAGAAGCGCCCGCAGAGACTCCTTCTCATGATGAGTCTCCGCGGGAGACACTTCGTCAAACCGGAACACCCATTTTCCGCTGTTCATTTGAGCCGCCTCAAACGGAGAGTCGAGTCGAACGATCCGTGAAGGGAATCCCGCGGGAACCGGAGGACGTGCGGGAGCCGGTCCCGCGTCACCGGCGGTGCGGGTCAAGATTCATAGTAGTCGAGACCCAGATGGGTGATCTGCTCCTCGCCACGCATATAGCGGAGGGTGTTTTTCAACTTCATGAGCTGGATGAAGAGATCGTGCTCGGGATAGAGCTCGGGCAGGGTCATGGGACTCTTGAAATAGAAGGAGAGCCATTCCTGGATGCCGGACATCCCGGCCCGTTTGGCCAAGTCCAGGAACAGAACCAGGTCCAGCACGATGGGAGCGGCCAATATGCTGTCCTTGCATAGGAAGTCGATCTTGATCTGCATCGGATATCCCAGCCAGCCGAAGATATCCAGGTTGTCCCACCCCTCCTTGTCGTCCCGGCGCGGCGGGTAATAGTTGATCCGCACCTTGTGGTAGAAGTCGCCGTACAGGTCGGGATAGTGCTCGGGCTGCAGGATGTATTCCAGAACCGAGAGCTTGCTCTCTTCCTTGGTCCGGAAGGATCCGGGGTCGTCCAGCACCTCGCCGTCCCGATTGCCCAGAATGTTCGTGGAGAACCAGCCCGAGAGCCCCAGGAGCCGGGCCTTGAGGCCAGGGGCGACGATGGTCTTCATCAGCGTCTGTCCCGTCTTGAAGTCCTTGCCGCAGACGGGAACGCCCTCATCCAGAGCCAGTTGTTGGAAGGCCGGCGCGTCCACCGTCAGGTTGGGCGCCCCGTTGGCGTAGGGAATCCCCAGCTTGAGAGCCGCGTAGGCGTAAATCATGCTGGAGGGAATCTCCGGGTCATTGTTCTTGAGACCCTCTTCCAGAGCCGGCACGTCTTCGTGAACCGGTCCCTGTTCCAGAAAGACCTCGGTGCTCCCGCACCAGACCATCACCATGCGATCGACCTTCTTTTCCCGCTGAAACGACCGGATCTGGTCCATGAGCTGATGGGCCAGGTCCCACTTGGTCCGGCCCTCCTGGACGTGGGTTCCGTCCAGCCTCTTGACGTACCGGTTGTCGAAGACCGCCGGATAGGGACGAACGTCCTCCAGGACCGGCCTGAGCTGATCCAGGAGACTCATCTCCAGCACGCCCGCCTTGACGGCCGCCGTATACGCGTCGTCCTCGAACACGTCCCAGGAGGCGAATTCCAGGTCTTCCAGTTGGGCCAAGGGAACGAAATCGGAGATCTTGGGCGAGCGCCCCTCCGTCCGTTTTCCCAGCCGGACGGTCCCGAATTGGGAAAGCGACCCGACGGGCAGGGCCAGCCCCCTCTTCACGGCCTCGATGCCGGCAATGAAGGTGGTGCTCACCGCACCCAGGCCAACCAACAGCACCCCCAGTTTTCCCCGGGGCTTCTCGATCCGTACACCCTTCTCAATCATGTTCATTCACCTCGAATTCATGCCGCTCGTCGAATCAAGTCCTCGCCACCATGGAAATGTCAGCGTAGGACAAGAACAGTTGTGAGATCTCATGGAGGATTCGCAATCGGTTCCTGCGCAGGTTCTCCTCGTGCGACATGACGAGCACGTCGTCGAAGAAACGGTCGACGGGTCCGCGCAGGCGGGCCATGCGCTTCAGCGCTTCCAGAAACTCCCCCTTCTCCAGTCTGGCGGCGACCTGGGGGCGCGTCTCTTGGACCGCTCGGTTCAGTTTTCGTTCCGCCGGTTCCTTCAGATCGCTGGTGCGGACCCGATCCAGCTCGATCGCCTGGCCGGACAGGATATTCTTGATTCTCTTGCAGGCCGTTGCCAACACCTCGAAATCCGCTTCGTTCCTCATCTCCTCCAGGGCGACCGCCTTCCGGAACCGGAGATGCAGACTCTGACGAGAGTCTACCGCTTGTACGGCCCGGATGACGTCGTCGGACACGCCCCGGTTGAGAAACACATGCCGGACCCGCCGCTCCAGGAACGCCAGGATCCGGTCTTGCGAGTCCGGTGCGGCCGCGTCTTCCGAGAGCGACTGCCGCGCCATCCGCACCAGGTCTTCAAGCGGATAGTCGAGACGAAACTCCAGCAATATCTTGACAATGCCCAGGGCCTGACGGCGAAGCGCGAAGGGATCGCTGGAGCCGGTGGGAACGATTCCACCGGCGAGACATGCAGTGACGGTGTCCAGCTTGTCCGCCAGAGCCAACAGGGCCCCGGCCAGCGTAGAAGGGGGGGCATCGCCGAGAGCCACCGGCTTGTAGTGCTCCAGGACCGCCTGCCATACCGTAGCGGGATAACCCTCCCGGCGCGCGTAGAGGCCCCCCATGACCCCCTGCAACTCCGGTAGCTCACGGACCATCTCGGAGGTGAGATCCGCCTTGGAGAACAGAGCCGCCCGCTCCAGGTGCGGGTCGGGTCTCAATCGGGCACAGAGCGCCCTCACCCGCTTCACCTTGTCCAGGTAAGTGCCCAGCAGCTGGTGAAAGACGATGCCGGCCAGCTTTTCGCATCGCTCCTCCATGCTCGTCTTGAGATCGGTCCGCCAGAAGAACGCCGCGTCCTCGAGGCGGGCTCTCAACACCCTCTCGTGGCCCTGGAGGATCCGGCCATCCGAGTCACCGTCGGTGTTGACCACGGTCAGGAAGTGGGGCCGGAGCCGCCCTTCCGCGTCGATCACCGAAAAGTACTTCTGGTGGTGACGCATGACCGTGACCAGCACTTGCCGGGGGATATCCAGAAAACCCTCGTCGAAGCCTCCGCACAGGACGGTGGGATACTCGTTGAGCTGGACCACCGTTTCCAGAAGGTGCTCGTCCTCCACGGGCGTCAATCCGTGGGGAACGTTCCGGGACAGCTCCCCGGCGATCTTGCGGCGCCGCTCGTCCGTACCGACCAGGACGTAGTTTCGGCGCATCCGATCGGGGTACTCCGCGGCGTGAGCCAATCGAATCTCTTCCTTCCCCAGGAACCGGTGGCCACGCGTGACCCTTCCCGAATCGATTCCTTCGAATCGAAAGGAGACGACCTGGGAATCCCAAAGCGAGACGCACCAGCGAAGGGGCCGGATGAATCGAAACCGGCTCTCCCTCCAGTACATGCCGCGTGGCCAGGAGAGGCCGGCCACCAGCCGGGGGATCTCTTCCTGGAGTATTTCCGGGACGGACCGGCCCGGAATTTTCTTCCGGTACCCCAGGTATTCGCCTTTCGGAGTCTCTATCCGTTCCAGAAGCTCCACGTTCAGCCCCTGGCTGCGAGCGAATCCGAAAGCAGCCCTCCCTGGCTTTCCATCGGGTCCCAAGGCAACGCGGACCGGGGGACCGAGGACAAGCTCCTCCCTCCCCTGCTGACGCCCGGGCAGCCCGTCGGCCAACAGGGCCAGTCTCCGGGGAGTGCCGTAGGAACGGACCGAGGAGGGGGACACCCCTTCCCGGGCCAGCGACTCTTTCAGATTCCGGCCAAGCTCGGCCAGCGCCGGAGAGATGACGTCGGCGGGCATCTCCTCCAGGCCCAACTCAAGCAGAAAGCTGTGACCCATGATCTTCCAGGTAGAGCCGTGCGGTCGCCACCGCCAGGGCGCGCACCCGGGCGATCAGGGCAACGCGTTCGGTGACGCTGATGGCGCCCCGGCTGTCCAGCAGGTTGAAGGTGTGGGAACACTTCAGACAGTAGTCGTACGCAGGGAGAACGCACCTGGCCTCGTGGCAACGCCGGCATTCCTCCTCGTAGAGACGAAACAGGTTGAAGAGCAGATCCGTGTCGGCCACCTCGAAGCTGTAACGGGAGAACTCGGCCTCCTCCAGCCAACGAATCTGTCCGTACGTCTTCTCCCGGTTCCATCGGAGTCGGTAAACGCTGTCCTCGCCTGAGATAAAGGCTGCGATCCTCTCCAGTCCATAGGTCAGCTCCACCGAGACCGGCATCAATTCGATTCCGCCGGCTTGCTGAAAATAGGTGAACTGCGTGATCTCGAGTCCGTCCAGGAGCACTTGCCAGCCCACCCCCCAGGCGCCCAGGGTGGGACTCTCCCAATTGTCCTCTTCGAAGCGGATGTCATGACTTTCCAGTTCCACGCCGATGCTCGCGAGGCTCTTGAGGTAAAGGTCCTGGATGTCCTCCGGCGACGGCTTGAGAATGACCTGCAACTGGTGGTGGCGATAGAGGCGATTGGGATTCTGTCCGTACCGCCCGTCCGCCGGCCGGCGGCTGGGCTGGACGTAGACGACGCTGTAGGGTTCAGGACCCAGAACCCGCAGGAAGGTCTCGGGGTGCATGGTCCCGGCGCCGACCTCGGTGTCGTAGGGCTGTTGCGCCACGCAACCCGAGTCCATCCAGAATTCGAGCAGGCGGTGCACGATGTCCTGAAACGTCTGCGGGGCTTCGGCTCCATCCCTGGATGCTGCACAGTCCGATTGGTTCATTGCCGGGTTTCAGAGGAGTTCCTTCAGCAGTTTCCGAGTCTTCAGCGGTTTTTCGAGGTGGTATTCTAACAACTTCTCCGAAAAGCGCGCTAACGTTTTGTCTTCCTCAAGGGTCAGGCATTCCGCCTCCAGCGAGGCCGGCGGCACCCGCATGAAGGATCTGGCCCGCGCCGCCAGAGGACGAGGCAGTTCGTCGTCAAGGTCGGGGAGGACGCCTTCCAGCCTGAGGGTCCAGAGTTCCAGGTAACGGGACAACAGGGAGATGGGGACCGAACCCACGGCCCCGAGAATGGCCAGGGCCAGGCGGAAGAGATGTTCGCTCTCCTCCTGTTCCCGGCTGAATTCGAGCAGCAGCTCGGTGAAATAGCTCAGATACAGTGTGGACTCCAACGTGGCGGCCCCCCGCGGAAAGACCCGCAACACCTCGCAACTCCGGATCACCGCCAGCTCCTGGTGCTCCTTGCGGCGAAAGCTCAACCTCACATGGTTCAGGGGCTCCAGACTGCCCCCGAACCTGCCTCTCGACTTTCGGGCGCCGTGGGCGATGCCCCGCAGTTTCCCGAAACTCCGGGTAAAGAAGACGGCAATCTTGTGCGATTCGGAGAAAGGGTAGGTCCTGAGGGTGAGCGCCTCGGATTGGTGGCCGCTCATGAGGAGGAGACGACGGTGAGGAAATACGTCGCCAATCCCAGAAAGGAAAGAAACCCGACCATGTCCGTGAAGGTGGTCAGTATGATGCTCGAGGCAACGGCGGGGTCGACATTGAGTTTGATCAGGAACAGGGGGATCAAGGTGCCGATGACTCCGGCCACCAGGATGTTGATGATGAGCGCTCCGCCCAGAACGAATCCCAACTCGAAGCTGCCCTTCCAGGCGAAGGCCACGGCCCCGCACAGCAATCCTAAGACGACTCCGTTGGTGAGGGCGACCGCCAGCTCCTTTCCCAGTGCCGCCCGGCTGCTCTTCCAGGTCACCTCTCCCAGGGCGAGTCCGCGGACGATCACCGTCAAGGTCTGGGTGCCCGAATTTCCCCCCATCCCGGCCACCACCGGCAGAAACACGGCCAGATACGAGAACTTGGCGATGGTGGGTTCGTAGAAGGCCACGATGGTGGCCGCCATCAGGGCCGTCACCAGGTTGATGAGCAGCCAGGGCAGCCGCTTTCTCACCGATTTCCGAGGCGGCGTGTAGATCCGGTCGTCACTCTCCACGCCCGCCATGTAGAAGATGTCCTCGGTGGCCTCTTCCTTGATGACGTCGATCACGTCGTCCACGGTGATCACGCCCACGAGCTTGTTCTCCTCGTCCACCACCGGGATGGCCAGGAGGTCGTAGAGGGCCACCTGCCGGGCCACTTCTTCCTGGTCCGTGTCGGTCCGCACCGAGAGGATGTCGGTGGTCATGATCTTTCTCAGCGGCGTGCTGGGAGGAACCATGAGCAGTCCCCGCAGGGAGACGATCCCGACCAGGTGCGACCGTTCGTCCACCACATAGACGTAAAAGGCCATTTCCAGATCTTCAGCGTTCTGGATCGTGTGGATGGCCTCGCCCACCGTCACGACCTCTTGGAAGGCCAGCACGTTGGGAGTCATGATCCGGCCGGCGGTTTCCGCCTCATGCTCCAGCAGGCCCTGGACCTCGGCCGATTCCTCGGTGGCCATCAGATCCAGGATTGCCGCGGCCCGGTCTTCGGGCAGGGCCGAGATGAATTGGGCGGCGTCGTCGCTCTCCAGCTCCTGGAGGACCGCGGCCGCCTCTTCGGCGGAAAAGTGGGCCAGAAGAGCGATGGCCGGATCGAGCCCCATCCCGGTGAGGGTCTGTCCCGCCAGGTCCTTGTCCTTCTTGATGAGCAGGGAGAAGACCCGCCGCTGCTGCAGCTCGCCCAGCTCCAGCATGATGTGGGAGATGTCTCCGGGGCGCAGCTTGGACAGCAGGTTGGCGACGTGCTCGAACGCACTCCGCCTCAGGAGGCGGCGGACGGATTGTGCCAGCAGATGAATTTTATGCGTCTGCATACTCTCACCCCCGGCGCAAGCGGTTCAGTTCAGTCTCGCTGCGGCGGCCGGACACCGGACAGGTTCGTTCGGCGCCATCCTAACCCAGAATCCTCGTCGGGTCGCCGCGTGACTACGAAAAAAATCGCATTGCGGGGCATTTGCTCGTCCTCGGTTTTCCGGGCCCGGACCGTGCCGGGCGCGCCCGTCGCAACCGAAAACTTCCTGTTTCGTGAAACGGAGCAGCGAATGGATTCTTAATGGCCCGTGGCAAGAGTCATCACGGACGGTTAATCCGGACGAACTTCCTGTTCCTCCAGAGACGCCGGCTCCTTGAGTCGAAAACGAACGAACTGGTAAACCCTCAGAACAACGCCGCTGAGAAGGTAACCGGAAGCCATGGCCATCAAGGCCTGACGCGAATAGAAGAACACGGCGGCCACCATCAAAGCCAGGATCACAACCAGCAGATGAGACTTTCTGCCTCCCAGGTTGAGCCGCTTGAACGACGGATAGCGGACCGTGCTCACCATGAGACAGGCCACCGCATAGTTCATGCCGACCAGTGAGACCTTGAAGAAGACCGTGTCCGGAGGGGTCTCGAAGTAGTGGATGATCGCCGCCACGAAGGCCGCCGCCGCCGGGATGGGCAATCCGGCGAAATACTTCATCTCCTTCAACTGGACGTTGAACCGGGCGAGGCGCACAGCTCCGCAGATAAAGAAGAAGAAGGCCGAAAAACGGGCGAAATTGCCCAGGTCGGCCAGTCCCCAGGAATAAATGAGCACCGCCGGAGCGATACCGAAGCTGACAACGTCGGCCAGGGAGTCCAACTGCACGCCGAAATCGCTGGTGGCATTGGCCATTCGCGCCACCCGGCCGTCCAGTCCGTCCAGGACGACGGCGATCCCTATGGCGACCGCCGCCACCTGGTAGTTCTCGTTGAGTATGGACACCAGGGCGAAGAAGCCCGCGAACATGTTTCCCACGGTGAAGAGCGAAGGCAGGATGAAGACGCTACGGCGAAATCGCTTCCTGGGACCCCTGGAACCCGGGAATCGGCGTTCGTGACGTCTCAACTTTTTCACGGTCCGGGGTTCCAATACGCCAAGACGGTGCTTCCGCCGTAGACTCGATCGCCTTCGCTGACAACCATGTCAAAATTCCGCGGGAAGAACAGATCGACCCGGCTGCCGAATCGGATCAGGCCTATTCTATCACCCCTGCCGAGAACGTCTCCCTCATTCTTCCAGACCCGGATTCGGCGCGCCAATACCCCGGCCACCAGCGCGAAGGTCAGGGGCCGGTCGCCGGAAATGGTCAGTATGACCCGCTCGTTCTCGACCGAGGCCCGGTCGTCCCAGGCGAGATGAAACCGCCCGGGGCGATGTTCCTTCCGGACCAGGATACCTTCCACCGGTGAACGATTGACGTGAACGTTCCAGATCGAAAGAAAAATGCTGACCTCGGTGCCCTCCTCAAACGACTTCACGCGAACGATCTTTCCGTCCGCCGGGCTGACCACGGCGTCGGGATCATCGGGAACGGAGCGGTTCGGATCGCGGAAAAACCAAGCGACGAACGCCGCCAGAATGAGGGTCACCACGCCCAGGGCCATCACCTGGAGCCAAGTCAGGACCAGGGTCAGGGCGACCAGCGGAAGAAAGAAATAGTATCCGTCTCGGGCCATGGTACGAACGAGAGCCCGGATGCGCCGCAGCAGGACGCCTAACCGGTCCGGGCCTCCATCTGGTGTCGATGGATGATCACCTGCATCTGATCCTTCAAGGCCAGCTTCTTCTTCTTGATGACGCTCTCACGTAATTTCTCTTCCGGGTTCAGGTAGACCCTGCGAACAAGTTCTTCCAGTTGGCGCTCGTAGCCCTGGTGCTCCAGGGCCAGCCGGGAAAACTCCTTGTCCGTTTCCATCAGATGATTCTTGAGAGCGGCCTCATCCATCGTGCGCTTCCTCCTGGTGCCTGGACCTCCGCACGCCGTGCCTCGTACCGACGCATGAATTTAGCAAACGGCCTCCGGACCATCAAGAAATTTGAACCGTAGGGGCGCCCCTTGTGGGTGCCCTCTTCCACCCATTGCGGGCGCCCTCTTCGTCCCGAACGAAACCAAGACCCGGCCAAAGGCAGAGCCCATCGACCATCAACGCTCGACCGAGAGGCCCTGCCGGGCTCGATGCCGTTCCAAACCCAGATTGATGAGCTCTTCGATCAGGTCGGGATAGCTCAGGCCGGACGCCTGCCAGAGCTTGGGATACATGCTGATCCGGGTGAATCCTGGAATGGAGTTGGCTTCGTTGACCCAGAGCCGGTGGCTCTCCTTTTCCAGCAGGAAGTCGATCCGGGCCATTCCCTCCACTCCCAGCGTCCGGTACGTCTCCAGGGCCAGCAGCCGCGCCTCGTCCATCCGTTCCTGGGAAAGGGGCGCCGGAATCAGCAACTCACTGATCCCATCCAGGTACTTGGCGGCATAGTCGTAGAATTCCCCGGAGGGGACGATCTCGCCCGCGATGGATGCCCTGGGATGCTCGTTCCCCAGGACCGAAACTTCGATCTCACGGGCGTCGACCCCCTGCTCCGCCAGAACCAGCAGGTCGAACCTCAGGGCTTCCTCCAGATGCTGCCGGAGTTCCCGGGAGTCGCGGCTCTTGCCGATTCCGATGGACGAACCCATGTTGGCCGGCTTCACGAACACGGGGTAAGCGAGTTGGTTCTCGATCTGCGCCACGACCCGGTCGGGGTCCTCTTCCCATCCGGCTTTGGTCGTGCTCACGAAGGGCAGGACCGGCAACCCGGCGTGGGCCAGCACCTGCTTGCACCAGACCTTGTTCATGGCCAGCGACGAGGCCATCACGCCGGCTCCCACGTAGGGCAGGCCCAACACCTCCAACGCTCCCTGCACGGTGCCGTCCTCGCCGAACGGTCCGTGCAGCACCGGAAACACGACGGGCGATGGGGTCGACAGGCCGGCCAGAAGCACGAGCCAGTGCTCCGGTCCGGTGGGAAACTCCCAGGGCCCGTCCCGCGAGATCTCCAACTTCCGGCGCAGCACGCCAGGATCGTAGCTTCCGCCCTTCCGGTCCAGACCCATGACCGAGATCCGGTATCGTTCCGGATCCAGGTGGTTCAGAATCGAGCGGGTCGAGACGAGGGAAACGTCATGCTCGGCGGAGCGTCCTCCGCAGAGGACCACCACGTGAATCCTGCGGTCCGTCATCTTCATTGAGTGTCCGGGCCCGGGACCTGGAAGCCAACCGCGGCGATCTGACCGAGGGACTTCCCGTCCGCGCTCACTCCTCACTTCTCACACCTCTCCTTGCTACCGAATCCATGGACTCGTAGGCTTGGATGATTCGCTTGACGAGCCGATGGCGCACCACGTCCCGGCGATCGAACTCGCAGATCGAGATCCCCTGCAAACCCCTGAGCAGCCCACGAGCCTCCACCAGGCCCGACGTCTGACCCGGCGGAAGATCGATCTGAGTGATGTCCCCGGTGACGACCGCCCTGGAATTGAGTCCGATTCGAGTGAGAAACATCTTCATCTGCTCCGAGGTGCAGTTCTGGGCTTCGTCCAGAATGATGAACGAATCGCCCAGAGTCCTCCCCCGCATGAAGGCCAGGGGAGCGATCTCGATGATTTCCCGGTCCATGAGCTTCCGCACCCTCTCCGCCCCGATCACGTGGATCAAGGCGTCCGAAAGGGGCCTCAAGTAGGGGTTGACCTTTTCCTGGAGGTCCCCCGGCAGGAATCCGAGCCGTTCGCCCGCTTCCACTGCGGGACGGGACAACACGATCCTCTGGACCCTCTTGTCCAGGAGAAACGAGACCGCCGTCGCCACCGCAAGATAGGTCTTGCCCGTGCCGGCCGGACCGATCCCGAAGACCAGGTCGTTGCGGTGAATGGCCTGGACGTAACGGGACTGGTTCAGACTCCGCGGCGAAACTTCCCGTATGGGAGTCTTCAGGACCAGAGCCTTGGGAAAGAAATCGTGAAGGCTCCCGGCCGCCCCTTCGGCGATCTGCTGAAACGCTTCCCGCAGCTCGCCGTTGGAGAAGGAGCATCCATTGGAGACCAGAGACGAAAAGTCGGTGAGGATTTTCTCCAGGATCTTTTCGTGTTTCTCGTCTCCCTCGATGAAGACGCGCGGGCCCCGGGCGCCGATCCGTACCTGGAACAGCGACTCCAGCAACCGAACGTTCCTGTCCCGGAGGTCGAAGAGAATCTCAGCGCACTGGTCCGGGAGGAGAACCTTCTTCAAGAGTGGAGGTTTTGCAGCCGTGCAAATGGGGACATGTATGGGGTCGGGGTCCAGGCAACCACTGCTATGCCGCCAGGATCCGATTCAACGAGTGGGTCAGCCGGGATTTGTAGCGCGCGGCGGTCCGGCGATGAATGACGCCCTTCTGGGCGGTGTGGTCGATGACGGTGTAGATCCTGGGAAGATGGTCCTCGGCGTCTGCGGACCGGCCCTCCTCCAACATGCGGCGGAAGCGCTTGATTTCGGTCCTCATCCGGCTCAGATAGTGGCGGTTTCGCATCCTGCGCCTTCGGCTCTGGCGCATCCGCTTGTCCGCCGACTTGATATTGGGCATATGGACTCCCTCGAAACAGCGCGCATTATAGTTGTCCCCGGCGACAGGTGTCAACGAGCAGGCGTTCCAGGTGAAACCGGGGTTCGGAGACGCCGCTCTTGCAGGCCCGGTCCGTTTCTCGAATCCGGATCAGGACTCGCCGGATCCAATCCGGAGAGTAGCGGCGCACCTCCCCCTCCTGCCCGCGATAGCTCCAGATCTTGAGCGTGCGGAGAACCTCCTGAAAGGACCGTCCCCGTTCCAACATCTCCCGGGCCACCAACAACCGTCTGAAGGTCCAGTAGAGCATGGCCAGGATCTGGGAGAAGCTGACGCCTTTCTCGAAGAGCCGGTTCAGAATCAGAAGCGCCGTCGAGGACTGCCCCTTGGCCATGGCGCCGATGAGATTGAACACGTCGTATTCCCGGCTCTCCAGGGTCATTTCGGCGACGGACCCGGAAGTGATTTTCCGGCTCTCCCACTGGGCCAGAAACTGCTTCTCCAACTCCATTTTGAGGCGGGCCAGGTCGTCCCCCACCAACTCGACCATTGCCCGGACGGCCGCCGGTTCCAGGACGTACCCCTCTTGCTTGGCCCAGGCCCGCAGCCATCGGGCCGGCCCCACCTTCTTGTCGAACTCGATCCGGGGCAGACGGGACCAGGCCCTGGAGCGTTTCTTCGTTTCCAGAACCAGGACGGTCCGGGGCGCCGGGCGAGCCAGATAAGCCTTGAGCCCGGACCCGGATCCGGCGTGGTCCCGAACGTACACCCATCGCCTCCGGGAGACCCACGGCAGCGTCCGGGCGGTCTGGACCACCTCCCCGACCGGGTCCTTCACCAGATCGAAAACGGACCAATCGAATTCCCGGGCCGACTCCGCCACCTGTTCCCGGCAGAGGTCGTAAACCCGCTTGAGAAAGAGGTCCTGGGTCGAAACCACGACGTAGACGGAATGAGGCTTGTCCAGGGACTTCTGGAACTCAGAGATCCGCATGGTCCGGAAAGCGATTCGCCCGATAACGGGACACCATCAGAACCCCTCCATCAGAGTCGTGACCACACTGGAGGAGAAATCCCGCGCCACGCGCTCCAGGGCCGGGCTCAGCTCGGAGAAGAAGTTGCGGACGTCGACGTTGATGACGTACTGCTCCCGGAAGAGGTACTGGTCGTTTTGGTAGAGGACCCGTCCGTCCCGCCGGTCCTGGAGCTTGACTCGGGCCTGGAGCGTGACCAGGAAGGTGGAGCCGAAGGCCCTCTGCCGGAATATGACGGGGTTGGCGGTGGAGGAGTAGATGACTCCGCTGAATACGGCGTCGGCCTGCGAAGGATCGTGGACCAGACGGTACGAAGACCGCTCCACAAAGGAGTGAATCAGCGATCGCGTGAAGATCTGCTCCACTTGAAACGTCGTGGTTTCGTTCTCCAGGGGAATAACGGCCAACGTCCGGAGCTGGGGAGCCAGCCGGTTCTTGGACGCCACCCGGTACCCGCATCCGGCCAGGGAAACCAGGAGCAGACCCGGCAGAAGGGAAGGCAGAAGCGCGGCGCGGATCCGCTTCATCGCGCCACCACGTTCACGAGCCTTTTCGGGATCACGATCACCTTGAGCACGTTCCGACCCTCGATATGCCCCCGGATCCGCTCATCGGCAAGGGCCAGTTCCTCCATCTTGTCCGACGCCACATCGGCCGGAGCCTGGATCCGGGAGCGGACTCGTCCGTTGACCTGGACCGCGAATTCCACCGTCTCCTCCCGGGCCAGATCGGGGTCGTGCCGGGGCCAGGAAGCGGACGCGATCCCGTGACGATGCCCCAGGATGGAATACATCTCCTCGGCGAAGTGGGGAGCGAAGGGGGCCAGCAGCAGGGCAATCTTGGTCAGGGTCTCATGGAGCAGCTCCCGGTCCGGCTGACCATGGTCCACATATTCCTGCACCGAATTCAGCAACTCCATGATGGCCGCAACGGCCGTGTTCTGGTGCAACCGCTCCAGGTCGCTCGTCACCTTCCGGATGGTCTGGTGAAGCTTCCGCTGCAGGATGCGGGCCCGGGGCGACGACTCGGCCGAAGCCTCCCCGGCAACCGGCATGCCGTCTCCCGGCCAATCGGACCGGTATCGATACAGCAACCTCCAGAGTCGGCCCAGAAAACGCCAGCAACCCTCCAACCCGCGATCGTTCCAATCCAGGTCCCGGGCGGGCGGAGCACAGAACTGGATGAAAAGCCGGAGAGTGTCGGCGCCATACTTTTGGACGATCTCGTCGGGCGCGACCACGTTGCCCAGGGACTTGCTCATCTTGGCGCCGTCCTTGATGACCATGCCCTGAGTGAAGAGGGTGCGCACCGGTTCATCCAGCTCGACGATCCCCAGGTCGCGCATGACCTTGGTGAAGAAGCGCATGTAGATCAGGTGGAGGATGGCGTGCTCCACGCCGCCGATGTAGATGTCGACCGGGAACCAGTAGCGCACCGCGTCCCGGCGAATCGCTTCCTCCGAATTGCGGGCGTCGGTGTAGCGGTAGAAGTACCAGGAACTGTCCACGAAGGTGTCCATGGTGTCGGTCTCCCGCCGGGCCGGGCCGCCGCAGCAAGGGCAGATCGTCCGGACGAAATCGGGGACCTGCGCCAGCGGGGAGCGCCCCAGATCGCTACCCTCCATTCGAGGCAGGACCACCGGGAGTTGATCCTCCGGAACCGGGACCGTCCCGCATCGAGAGCAATAGACGATGGGGATGGGTGTCCCCCAGTAACGCTGGCGGCTCACTCCCCAATCCCGGAGCCGGTAGGAGACGGTGGCCTCGCCGAAGCCTTTCCGGGCGGCGTACTCGGCCATCTTCCGTTTCGCCTCGCCGGAGGTCAGTCCGGAGAAGAGCCCGCTGTCGACCAGTCGGCCCGGGTCCACGAAAGCCTGGTCCGGGGGGGCGGAAGGCGTTCCCTCGACCGGTTCGATCACGGTCCGTACCGGCAACCCGTATTTGCGGGCGAACTCAAAGTCGCGCTGGTCATGGGCCGGGACGGCCATGATGGCGCCGGTGCCGTAGTCCATCAGGACGAAATTGGCCACCCAGATGGGGATCATTTCCCCCCGGAACGGATTCCAGGCGTAGCGTCCGGTGAAGGCTCCCAGCTTCTCGGCATCGTCTGCGGTGCGATGGCTCCGGTCCTGGCGGCGCACCTGCTCCAACAGCGCCTTCAGCCGCCTTCCGTCGCTGTCGTCCCCCAACCAGGCCTTCACCATGGGATGCTCGGGAGCCAACACCATGAAGGTCGCTCCGCAAATGGTGTCCAACCGGGTGGTGAAGATGTCGATCCCCTCTCCGGAAGGGCCTCCGAGCCGGAAACGGACCCGGGCCCCGACCGACTTGCCGATCCAGTTGCGTTGCATGGTGATCACTCGCTCGGGCCAGTCCTCGAGCTGGTCCAGATCCTGGAGCAACTGCTCGGCGTAATCGGTGATCCGAAAGTTCCACTGCTCCTGCTCCTTCTGGACCACGGGACTGGGGCAGCGCCAGCAGAGGCCGTTGACCACCTGCTCGTTGGCCAGGACCGTCTGGCACTCCTCGCACCAGTTGACGGATCCCCGGCTCCTGTAGGCCAGGCCCTTCTCGTACATCCGGAGAAAGAACCACTGGTTCCAGCGGTAATACTCCGGCGTGCAGGTGGCCAATTCCCGATGCCAGTCATAGGACCAACCCATGCGCCGGCACTGCTGCTTCATCTGCTCGATGTTCTTCAGCGTCCAGGTTTTCGGCGGCACCTGGTGGCGGATGGCGGCATTCTCGGCGGGAAGCCCGAAGGCGTCCCAGCCGATGGGGTGCAGGACGTTGAAGCCCTGCATGGATCGGAACCGGGCGATGGAATCGCCCAGCGAGTAGTTGCGCACATGACCGAGATGGAGCGCCCCGGAGGGGTACGGAAGCATCTCCAGGACGTAGTACTTGGGCTGGTTCCGGTTCTCGGCGACGGCGAATTCGCGGTTCTCCTCCCAGCGTTTCTGCCACTTGGACTCGATCGTCCGGAAGTCGTACTGCTCCTGCATTGCGAACCGATCTCTATGCCAGGTCCCGGCCGGCCTGCAGCCGGGACAGGGTGATTTCCCGCTGTGCCTGGTACTTGCCCTTCCGGTCGGCGTAGGAAACGCGGCAGACGTCGCGAGCCCGAAGAAAGAGGAGTTGGGCAATACCCTCTCCCGAATGGATCCTCACGGGCACGGGACCGTTGTTGATCACCGACATGGTCAGGCGCCCTTCCCATTCCGGCTCCAGGGGCGTGACGTTGACCGACACGCCGCACCGCGCATACGTCGACTTGCCGACACACACGCCCAGGATGTCCCTGGGAATACGAAAGTACTCATAGGACCGGCAGAGGACGAAGCTCCGGGCAGGGATCAGGCAGGAATCCCCCTCGTAGTCCCGGTAGCAACGCTCCGACGTCTGCTTGGGATCCAGAACCGGGCTTTCACCGTCCTGAAGCAACTTGTACTTCCGGTCCACCCGGAAATCATAGCCGTAGGAGGACACTCCGTAGGAGATGGCCCCCTTCCCGACCAGGCTCTCCTCGAAGGGATCGATCATCCCGTCAAGCGCCTTGCGAGCGATCCAGTGGTCCGGCCGTATGCTCATGGACTCCACCCAGCGAATCGCGAGAGTCTACCAGTCTCCCGCCCGGAATTCCCCTTCCGCAAAAGTCCGGTCCCGGCCCGGGAATGCCTCCCTCTTCGCGGAGCCTGAACCGAACCTTGACATCCCGAACCCATGCCCAGTATAAGACAACGGCTAACAGCTCAGGGGGCATTTCCAAGCCGTGATCAAACAGGATATTGTGTCACGCGTCTCCGAAAGGGTGGGATTGACCAAGGTGAGGTCCGAAGAGGCCGTCGAAACCGTTTTGGAGGTATTGAAGCGCGCCCTGAAGCATGGGGAACGCATTGAGTTGCGGGGCTTTGGAGTCTTTCTGGTCAAGCCGCGGAAGAGTGGCATCGGCCGCAACCCCAGGACGGGAGCCGTGGTCCCCATTCCTCCCGGCAAGACCGTTCGCTTCAAACCCGGGAAAGAAATCCGCTCCGGCTGACCTCCCTGTCCCCGGACGAGTCCTACGTCAGTGACGGAACGTTCTCCCCAAGACGAGAACCTGCTTGCGCCGGCGCCGGAAAAGCCCCGTTTCAAGCTGGCTCTTCTGCTGCTCCTCGTCACCCTCGTCACCACCCTGTGGGCCGGGTCGCTCTGGCATTTCAGCTTCATGATGGGCAACGGTCAATCCGCGCCCGACGCGGCGGGATTCCTCGTTTGGCCGAACTTCATTCTCGGAATCCCTTATGCGATCAGCGTCCTGGCGATTCTCCTGGCTCACGAACTGGGCCACTACCTCACCTGCCGCTACTATGGAATCCGCGCGACGCTTCCGTACGCGATTCCGGCTCCGATACCCTTTCCCTTCGGCACGCTGGGGGCCGTGATCCGGATCAAGTCTCCATTCCGGGACCGGCGCCAACTGTTCGACGTGGGCATCGCGGGACCCCTGGCGGGATTCGTGCTCATCGTCCCGGCGCTCATCATCGGGCTGGGCTATTCCACCGACTTCACTCCACCCGGTCCCGGCAGGACGACCTACGAGTTCGGAGAACCCCTTCTCTTCCGCCTGGCGGTGGAATTCTTCGTTCCGGCCGGTGAGGATTGGAACATCAACCTCCACCCCATCGGCTGGGCGGCATGGTTCGGGATGCTGGCCACGGGAATGAACCTCCTGCCCATCGGCCAGCTCGACGGAGGCCACGTCGTCTACGCCCTGCTGGGACGCCGGGGACACCGGACCGTATCCTACGCCGCCCTGGGCGGACTGGTGGCGTTGGGAATCTGGTGCTTTTTCGGATACCTGTGCTTCGCGGTGATCCTGATATTCATGGGCCTGAGGCACCCGCCGCCCAGCGTGCAGACCGGACCGCTGGATCGGCGGCGCGTCCTGGCCGCCGTCGCCGGCCTGCTGCTGCTGATCCTCACCTTCATTCCGACGCCGGTCAGGGTCATCTGACCTGAAGTTCCGGAACTGAACCGGCCGTGTCCGGAATTCGGTTTGACCAGGACACTGTCATCCAACCGATCTCTCGCTTTCACGGGAATCAATGTGAAATGTCACGCGAACGAACCGGTTGCGTTCGTCGTTGACAAGATACGGCTCCGTGCCGTTGAAGCCTTGCATTTCCCGGCGCATGATCAACCAACCTCTGCCCCGCCGCTCCATGAAGCCCATGCCAGCCATGAAGTGTGCCATGGATTCGTTTCTCGACCGGGGGTTGGCGCCAGCGCGGACGCGTTCCACCGTCATGTGGTTGGGCAACGCCCCCGGGCTGGTCACGTCTACGCGGCGGTCGAACACCTCAAGCAGCACCTGGGAGCCGGTGATGGCGTAGTCGCGATGTGTCACTGCATTGGCCAGCGCTTCACGAATGGCTCTCCGCGGCAACAGGTAGCGGTCTTCGCGTCTGAGGTTCTCGTAGGACTCGAAGCGGCCGAGGCCGAGAAACCACGCCGTGGCCCGCTCGACCTGTTCGTTCAAACGCCCGGCCGCATTCGCGACCTGCAATACCTCGGACGCGCGGTCATTCCCCATGTAAGCCACACATTCGATGCGAAAGTCACGCGTCCGCGTGTAGCGTTGGGGATCTCTCCCGAAGGCGAGAATCCCGTAGAGCGTTGCGCGCAACTCGCCGCCGATCTCTACGAGGACATCTCGGTTGCGCAGGTCGTCCACGCTGTCCGGCTGCGGATCGTCCATGGTGTCGAATCCCAGGCGCCGCAGATAGAAGCGGAAGGCTTCCAGGTCGATGTGTGTGGGCGGTGCATCGAGGACGGCACGTTCCTCGGTGAGGATATACTCGGTATGTCGATCTTCGCCCGCGTCGATCCGGCGCTGGACGTCCTGCCATTCCACCATTTACTGCTCCCGTCGATCAGTGTCCTCCGGGGCCTTCCCGAATCCGATCATGACCCTGCCGGCAGCGGACGGCGCGGTGGCATCCTCATCGTCCGGAAGATGTCAGGATCGATTCAGGCGTCAGGAACGGAAGGTCTCGGTGAATTCCTTCCAGATCTGCTGAAATCCCCGCTGCAGAATGATGATGGCCGCCCCGCAGACGAAGAAACGGGCTCCCTTGTCGTAGTAAGGCTTCGCCGCCTCCGGACTTGCCACCGGAATGCCCCACCACTTGCCGTGACGGCGGCAGGCTTCGGCGACCCGGTCCACCGCCTGAACGATGAGGGGGTGCCCGCCCTGCGTGGGGATGCCGTAGCTCTGGGTCAGATCGCCGGGTCCCACCATGACCCCGTCCAGTCCCTCGACCGCCAGGATCTCATCGATGGCCTCGACTCCTTCCTTGTCTTCGATCTGAATCGAGACCAGGGTCTCCTCGTTGGCGGACGCCATGTATTCGGGCATCGCCTCCATGCCGTAGTTGGAGGCGACTTCCACGCCGTCCATGCCCCGCTGTCCCAGGGGATGAAAGCGGCTGTTGCGAACCACGCCGCGGGCCTCCTCCGCCGAGCAGACGTGGGGAACCATGATGCCGTTCGCCCCCGCTTCGAGGCAGCGGAAATAACTCCAGTAGGGTCCCTTCCTCATGCGGACCAGCGGATCCATGCCGGAGGCCCGGCAGGCCAGCCCCATGGCGAAGAGCTGGTCGTAGTCGTAGTCCTGATGCTCCATGTCGATCCAGACGCCATCGAATCCAATGAGCCCGATCATTTCGATGAGCTTGGGCGAGGGATAGGGCGTGGGGCAGGCCAACATCACCGGCTCACCCTTCCGAAGTCTGTGCAAGATCCCGTTCTTTCTCATGATCTCCTCTCGTTCTCCCCGGCTCCGCGAAGGCGGCGGCCCCGGGAATGAGCACATAGCCAATGTCGACAGAAACTCGTAAGGTATCCTCTTGGCCGAATCGACTGCAACTTGCCAGTCGACGCAAAAACCGCTGACGAGGAGAAGACATGAACGAATCCAGCCCCTTGCGGGACGACCTCCTGGAGACGCTGAGGCAATTCGACACCCCGACCATCTGCAACGTGATCGAGCTCTTCGACGTGCGTCCCAGGACCTCCGGCTACATGGACCAGAGGATCAAGGCCCACTTCCCCGAGCTGCCCCCCATGGTGGGCTATGCGTCCACCGCCACCTACCGTTCCTCGGCGCCCCCTCAGGGAGCGGACGTCTACGACGCCATGGAAAAACAACTCTCCGTTCTGCAGGAGCGCTCGGGACCCCACGTCATCGTGTTTCAGGATCTGGACGATCCGTCTACGGCGGCCACCTTCGGCGAGGTGATGTGCACCTCCTACCAGACCTTCGGCGCCGTCGGCCTCGTGACCAGCGGGACCGGCCGCGACCTGGACCAGGTCCGGCAAATCGGCTTCCCGGTCTTCAGCAGCGGCACCAACTGCTCCCACGGCTATTGCCACACCCTGCACGTGGATGTCCCGGTGCACGTCGGCGGGCTCACCGTGCGCCCGGGCGATCTGCTCCACGGCGACGCCAACGGCGTGACGAACATACCCGGGGAAATCGCCGCCGAAGTGGCTCGTCTCTGCCCGGAATTCGTTGCGGCCGAAGAGGTGGTGCTGGAATGTCTTCGGGCGCACGGCCCCGATCTGTCCAGGCTCCAGCAGGCCCGGAAGGAATGCCGCCGGCGCATCGCCCGACTCGCCAAGCGGCTCACCGGCTGAGGATTCGTCACAAACGGACCAGGGACTCCGCCATTCCCCGCACCAGAAGCTCCATGGACCGGTAGTCCAAGGTCTCGGGAAGGTCGGTGGAACGGTGGTAGTGCCGATTCCGGAAGAAGGCCGTGTCGGTCACCATCAGGGCCGGATAGCCCTCTTCCCAGAAGGACCAGTTGTCCGAGAGGTCGACGCCGGGAACGGAGGGGAGGGCGATGTGCTCCACCGGCAGGTCTCCGTGGGCCGAGAGGAGACGGGACAGACGCCGGACCAGACGCCGGGACGCGTAATTTCCCGCCACGGCGATGAAGTTCCCCCGGTCGGGATAGAACCAGCGCATCAGCGAAATGGGATGAGCCTGAGACCCGGGGGCATCACTGTAGTAGCCCACCATCTCCAGCGCGATCATTCCCCGAATCGAATCGCCCCGCCGCCGGCAGCGCCGGGCGTAGACCCGGCTCCCCATGGATTCGGTCTTGAAATGGGGAGACTCCTCCAGCGTGAACGCCACCCAACGGATCGAACCGGCGGCGGGTTCGTCCCCCAGGACCCGGGCCAGTTCCAGGAGGACCGCCACGCCGCTGGCGTTGTCGTCGGCGCCCGGGGAACCCAACGCCGTGTCGTAGTGGGCGCCGACCACCAGAACAGGATCGTTGGAGGCCACTCCGGGAACGGTGGCGACGACGTTTCGATACTCCTTGCCGCCGCATTCGTACCGGTCGTGGCCGATCCGGTATCCGGACTGTGCGAAGGCTTCTTCGATGTACTCCCTGGACCGTTCCAGACGGCCGTAGCGGCGGGAGTTCCTCTCTCCCACGACCCCGGCCAGGAACTGGACGTGCCCTCTCAGCCTGAATTGAATCTCACCCGTCAAATCGAGCATAAGGGATCCATTATAGAAAACCCGGCTCCGGCGGCTTGCCATCGGCGGCGCCGGGAGGTCAAAATGTCGCCGGCTGCACGGAAATCGAGATGAAGGATTCGCAAGGCGCCCTCCCCGTCCGACTCGTCATATTGAACCCAGGCCACTTCCACGCGACGCTGGTGCTGAAGACCTCATACGACCAGGTGTCCCCGGAAGTGCACGTCTTTGCTCCCGACGGTCCGGAGGTCCGGGACCACGTCCAGAGAGTCGAGGGATTCAACCGGCGGCAGCAGGACCCGACCCGCTGGAGCCAGGAGGTCTACAAGGGACCCGACTACCTGGAACGCATGTTGAGACGCCGCCCCGGCAACGTGGTGGTGGTGGCGGGAAACAACCGGCGCAAGACCCAGTACATCCACGAGAGCGTTCAATCGGGGCTCAACGTCCTCTCGGACAAACCCATGTGCATCAGCCACGAGGCATGGAAAGTTCTGGAGCGGGCCTTCTCGACAGCGGAAGAGAAGGGACTCCTGATCTACGACATCATGACCGAGCGCTTCGAGATCACGACGATCCTGCAAAGGGAACTGGCCCGGTGTCCGCACGTCATCGGCGCGCCGGTCGGCGGAGATTCCCGGGATCCGGGAATCGTCAAGGACAGCGTCCACCATCTCTTCAAGGAGGTCGCCGGACAGGCCCTGATTCGCCCGGAGTGGTATTTCGACGTCGAGCAGCAAGGAGAGGGGATCGTGGACGTGTCCACCCATCTGGTGGACCTGGTGTTCTGGCAGGGGTTCCCCGGCGAAGCGGTCGACCGTTCCCGGATCGAGGTGCTGGCGGCTCGCCACTGGCCCACGGTCCTGAGCCGGGAGCAGTACGGGCAGATCACGGGCAAGGAGAACTTCCCCCCCTTCCTGCGCAAGAACCTGGACCGGGACGGGCGCCTGCCCTATTTCTGCAATGGAGAGATCCTTTTGCGGGTGGACGGCCTTCACGCCAGGATCTCCGTGGCCTGGGACTTCCAGGCGCCGCGCGGAGGCGGCGACACCCACTTTTCGGTGATTCGTGGAACCCGGGCGCATCTCTGCATCCTTCAGGGGAAGGAGCAGGGCTACCGGCCCGAGTTGTCGGTCCGGCTCGCTTCGGGGGCCGATTCCGGAAAGCTGGAGCAGGGACTTCGGCGTTTCATCGAGGAAATCTCCGACCGCTATCCCGGCTTGGCCCTGGAGCCGGCGGAATCGGGCTGGCAGGTGTCGATTCCCGACCGTTACCGGGTCGGGCACGAGGCCCACTTCGGGCAGGTGACGAGCAAGTACCTCGGTTTCCTGGAATCGGGCTCCATGCCCCGATGGGAGATCACCAACATGATCTCCAAGTACTACGTGACCACCCGGGCCCTGGAGATGGCCCGCGCGGATTCATCCTGACCAGAATTCGCACGGGACCGGGTCAGCCCCTGCGGTGGGTGGCGATCAGGTAGCCGGCCGCCGTCCAGACGGCCAGCGCCACGAAGACGCCCGCATTGGCCAGTCCACGTTCCGCGGACCAGAGAATCGAGTACCCCAGAGCTCCCGGCAGCAGGGCGTAGTAGGCGAAGGGAATCAACGTCTTGCGCAACACCAGCCCTTCGCGGCCCACCAGCCCCACGACGGCCGACGCCGCCACGACATTGTGGACGCAGATCATGTTGCCGGCGGCCCCGCCCACGACCTGAAGCGCCACGACCCAGGTGGGATCGACGCCGATCCTCTCCCCCACCCCGAACTGGAACAGTGAGAACATCATGTTGCTCACCGTATTGCTGCCGGCCACGAACGCGCCCAACCCCCCGATGAGCGGTGAGAAGAAGGGCCACGCGGAGCCGGCCACGGCGGCCACTCCGTCGGCCAGGACGATGGGCATCTTCTCGAAACCCGATTCTCCTCCCCCGCTATGGATGAAGACCTGGACCATGGGTACGGTGAAGACCAGCGCGGCGGACGCGGTCAACATGGTCCGCGCCGACTTGCTCCAGGCCGACCGGAAGCGCGGCCACTCCATGGAGTGGAGGAAGAAGGTCACGCAGCAGACCAGGATGAAGATGGTCCCCGGAAGATAGAGTGGACGCACCGACGCCGTGATATCGGTCCCGAAGAGGTCGGGAAGGGTGATGGCCCAGGAATTGACCCAGCCCAGAAACGGCAGCTCCCGCAACCGGGTCAGGACCAGCAGAACTCCCACCAACAGGTAGGGAGACCATGACCGCAGTGCTCCCAGGTCCGTGCGGGCGCCGCCGGAGTCTCCGACCCGCACCGTTCCGGACCACTCCGCCGGCCATCTCCGCCGGTCGTCGAACTCCCAGTACTCCTCCCGGGAGGGCATGAGAAAACCCCTCTTGGCAGCCGCGCCCACGACGGCCAGTCCGGCCAGTCCTCCGAACATGGAGGGGAATTCGGGTCCCAACAGCCATGCCACCAACAGGTACGGAAGCACCATGGCGAAGGAGGCGAAGAGCGCGAACCGCCAGACCTGGAGCCCCTCCCGGAAAGACCGGTTCCGGCCGAAGAATCGTGTCAGGAGCCCCACCACGAAGAGCGGGACCAGGGCGCCCGTCACGGTGTGGAGCACGGCGACCTTGGTCCCGATCATGATCAGGAACTGCGACCAGTCCGGATAGCCGGCCTCGGAGGCGAAGGCGACGACGGACGAGTCCGCCGAGAGTCCGGTGCTCACGCCCACCAGGATCGGGGTCCCGACGGCTCCGAAGGAGACCGAAGTGCTCTGGATGATCATTCCGGCCATCACGGCCCCCAGAGCGGGGAAACCGAGCGCGACCAGGAGAGGTACGGCCACCGCCGCCGGCGTCCCGAAACCGGCCGCCCCCTCGATGAAGGAGCCGAAGAGCCAGGCGATGATGATGACCTGGATCCGGCGGTCCGGGGTGATCTCGGTAAAGATGCGGCGAATGGTTCCCAGAGCCCCGCTCTGTTCCAGGGTGTTCAGCAGCAGGATGGCCCCGAACACGATGTAGAGCAGGGAGAGGGCGACCACCAGGCCGTTCACGGAGGCGGCCGCCACCTGAGCCACGGGGACCTTCCAGACCAGGAGGGCCAGTCCCGCCGCGGTGACGTAGGAGATGGGCATGGACCGGCTGGCCGGCCAACGGAGGCCGACCAGGAAGACACCGACAACGGCTATGGGGAGCAGGGAAAGTAAAGCCAGCACAATCTATCTCATCCAATTCCCCTCGGCCACTCTCTCAGAAGGCGTCCGGACCGGCGGCAATCCGGGCCAGGTCGCCGCGGGTGTAGGAGCCCAGACTCCTGAAGTCCAGTTCCGTATAATTCCTGACCCACTGCAGGGAGATCTTGTAGGAATCCCGATAGCGCCCGGCGGCGGCTCCGGACGAGGCCGCCGCGCTCAACTCCAGGATGCTCTCCAGCTCCTCCCCCAGCAGCCTCTTGACCAGAGCGAAATCGTGCTTCCGGCCGGTCTCGGCGTCCGGGGCTTCGTGGATCACCCTCTGGGCGATCTGGGCCACCGAGATCCGGGCCGTGGCCAGGTCTTCCATCAGGGCCGGCCGCTTGCCCGGCTGCCCCGCCAGGCTGTCGATTCCCTTGGCGCCCCGCCCGTTGAGCCACCCCTCCAGGTACTCCAGCAGCATGCGGGCATTCCGGCGGGTTCCCGCCTCGGTGATCGGACCCTCGGGGACGGCGAGTTCGATGGGGTAGTTCTCGGGCCGCGCCATTTCCGGCGACGGCGTCCAGCCCGAACCCCTCAAGTCCCGAAAGGGATCCGCGGCCGTCTTCATGTGAAAGATATGGGCGACCCATCCCCGGAGAAAGCCCTGCTCGGCCTCCCACTGTTTGTCGGCCCGGATCGCTTCGGCCGCCACCTGGTTCACCTCGGCGTCGCGGCTCGGCAGCGCGGTGGCCATGCCGCCGATGGGAACGGCGCCCCGCTTGAGACAGATGGCCACCAGGCGGCGAAAGATCCGAGTCAGAAAATCGGTGGTCTTGATGTCCACGTCGAAACGATCGGGCCAGACCGAATCCGGGTCCGCCATCACGTACTCCAGGATGCTGGCCTTGAAGTCCCAGCGGGCCGCATTGAGTCCAGCCGAGTACTCTCCCAGGGCGTAAAGAATCTCTTCCATCTGGAAGGCGGCGGGAACCGACTCCACCAGGGCAATGGCCCGGATGGTGGCGCTCCGGAGACCCGGCAGAATATCCTGGCTCGCCGCGAAGAAATCTCTCCAAAATGCCGCTTCCCCGGCCGACTCCATCTTGGGAAGATAGAAGTAAATCCCCTGACCCCGCCGGGCCTGGGCCTGGCCGGCATGAAACAGAGTCAGCGCCGTGCCCAGGATGCTGGCGGAAATCGGCGCTCCATCCACCAGGACCTCCGGCTCGTCCAGGTGGAGCCCTCGTTCCCGATGCATGAAGAAGGGAAGGTCCCCTTCCGCGAGTTCGTACTTCTTTCCCTTGGCGGCGTTGTAGAAGGTCAGGGTGCGTTCCACGGCGCCCTTCCGGTTGGATGCCGCCTGCAGGGTGTCCACCAGGCGGTGGCCTGCCGAGTCCTCGTCGTCGTCCAGGTCGCCCTGGGCCCGGAATCCCCCCGGACCCGGATTCAGGGCGTTGATGAACATCCCGGTGACGGAGGCCGGACCCGAGATCTCGATCCCGGGCTCGTAGAGCTCCTCCGGCACCTCGGGAACGCTCCAATCGCCGGTGGTGGCGTCGCTCGGAGGCAGGTGCGCCGGGCCGACACCGTCGTGGAGCGCTCGTTTCACGACCTGAGCGCGCTTCTCCCGAAGCCCGTGGACACGGCCCGCGAACTGGTCGTGAAGGGCCAGCAGGTAGTGCTGGAATTCGGGAATCATCAACTCGTCTGCGCCTGGAATCGGAGCACATTGGATTCGACTGCTCATTCTCTCCCCTCCTCCTGAATGCAACCTCAAGCGACCGGTCTGGGACGAGGCTTCCGGGGCTGGCAATTCGGACAGAAGTGACTGCCTCGCTGGCTGATGACCGTCTTCTGAATCGTGGACCCGCATTGGGCGCAGGACAGCCCGTCACGCCCATACACTTTGAGCATGGATTGAAACTCACCTGGATTGCCGCTGCTTCTCCGATAGTCCTGCAGGGTCGTCCCGCCATGGCGCACGGCCCTTTCCAGCACCCGGGGAATCGCTTCGAACAGCTTCACCTTCTCCCATCGGCGGATGTACCGCACTCTCCTGGCCGGGTGCACGCCGGCTTCGAACAGGGCCTCGTCGGCATAGATGTTTCCGACCCCGGCCACCACCTTCTGATCCAGCAGCAACGACTTGATCCGAGCCTTCCTCTTGCCGAGTCTGCCCAAAAAGTCCTCCAGGAGATAGCCGCTGCCCAAGGGCTCGGGACCCAGGGAACCGAGCCGGGACCCCAAGCCGCTCCCGTCCCTGGAGAGCAGCATGACGCGGCCGAACTTCCGGACGTCCCGGAACACCAGGATCCGGGCCCCGGACAGACGGGCCACCAGGGCGATGTGGGCATCCCCTCCCAAACCCGATCCGTTGCTCTCCCCGAAGTCGTCCGGGACCGTGAGCTGTCCGGTCATGCCCAGGTGAATGATCCAGTACCAGCGGTCCAGCTCGAAGATGAGGTACTTGGCCCGGCGGGACACGGCGCGGATGGTCTGTCCCGTGACGGCCGCCTCCAGGACGGCGGGATCCAATTGGAAGACCCGCGACGGAAACGTGCTCAGCGATCGGATGACCCGGCCCCGGAGCCGGGGCTCCAGCTCCCGGCGCAGGGTTTCGACTTCGGGGAGCTCAGGCAAGCTTCCGCTCCCGGAGGAACACCGCCTGACACCCGTCATGAAAATCCGAAAGAGGGGAAACCTGTCCCGCGATCCAACCCACAGCGGATCTCATCATAGCGGATGGCCAGCCTCACGGGGAGACAGCGCCCATCTTTCCCGGCGCACCGTCGGGACAACCCTTGTGGTTGCCCGCCGTCACACTTCACTGATCGGCCGCCTGAGGGCGACCACATGCACAAGGGTCGCCCCTACGGCTTCCCGTCAGGGCTGATAGACTATCCGGAACGGATGGGAAGGGGTGTCCGCATGCCTTTTTTGAAACTGGAACAAATCGAGGCCCGGGAGATCTTCCCCGGGATTCGGATCAGGGCGCCGCATGGCGAGAATCTCATGTTGTCGATCGTGGACTTCGAGCCCGGCGCCCGTGTCCCGCTCCACAGCCATCCCCATGAACAGGGAGGCGTGCTGCTGGAGGGCCGGATGGAGCTGCAGATCGGTTCGGAGTCGAGAATCCTGGATCCCGGAGAGTACTACATCATTCCTCCCAACATCCCCCATCGCGCCATGGCCGTGGGGGGGACCGCGCGGGCCCTGGACGTATTCAGCCCCATCCGGGAAGACTACGCCGCCTTGTGGACCGAAGGAGAGGCCGAATGAAACCTTCCCGAAACGTGCACCTGATCGGGGGCGCCCACAGCGGCTTCATCGGGAAATTCCATCCCGACTTCATCTGGAAGGGCCACCCGGATTTCGGACGGAGGACCAACCCGTCTCTGGAAGAGCACCTGAAGCGGGCCGTCGCCGGGGCCTTGGAAGACACGGGTGTCTCGGACCACCAGATCCAGCGGGGCTACGTGGGCAACTTCACCGGCGAGCTCTTCTCCAAGCAGGGGCATCTCGGGTCCCTCCTGGCCGGCGTCCGGCCGGGATTCAAGAACAAGGCCTTTTCCAGGGTCGAGGGAGCCTGCGCTTCGGGCGGGCTGGCGCTGATCGCCGGGATCGACGCCATATCCGCGGGCTGCGACTTCGTCCTGGTGGCCGGGGTCGAGGTGCAGACCACGGTCAGCGCCAAAGTGGGCGCCGACTACCTGGCCCGGGCCGCCCACTACGAGACCCAGCGGAGCTGCGATCCCTTCACCTTCCCGTGTCTTTTCGCCCGCCGCTCCAAGGCCTACCGGGAGGCCTACGGCGTGGAGGAAGAAGACTTGGGCCGGGTTGTGGTCAAGGCCTATGCCAATGCGAACCGGAACCCGAACGCCCACATGCGGGCCGTCCGTTTGACCCTGGAGGAGGCTTCGGCTCCATCCGACCGGAATCCCCAGTTCCTCAGTCATCCGGAGTTCCGCGACTATATGAAGGTGAGCGACTGCTCCCAGGTCTCGGACGGAGCATCGGCCCTGGTCCTGGTTTCGGACCGGGGTCTGGAGACGCTGGGCAAGTCTCCCGCCCGGGACGCCGTTCAGATCCTTTCCTACGGGCATGCGACCGCCCCTCTGGACGAGATCCCGGATCCCTTGAGCCTCCCCACGGCAACGAGAGCCGCGCAGGAAGCCTACGAGGACGGACAGGCCGGACCCGGGCAGATCGGCGTGGCCGAAGTGCATGATTGCTTCAGCGTCACCGAGTTGCTCCTCTACGAGGCCTTGGGATTCTGCCGGCCGGGTGAAGCGCCGGACATGGTGCGGAATGGAACCACGAGCATCGAAGGCGATCTGCCGGTGAACACGGGAGGCGGCCTCATGGGCTTCGGCCATCCGGTGGGCGCCACGGGGGTCAAGCAGGCCCTGGAGATCTTCAAGCAAATGAAGGGCCGATGCGGCGACTACCAGATCGCAAATCGTCCCGAGTTCGGTCTGGCCGCGAATCTGGGCGGAGACGACCGGACGGGAGTCGTGACCCTCTACGGGAACCACCGGCCGGCGTAACCCGCATTCCTCCCCGGGAATCCGGAAATTGCACAGGATTCAAGCGGAGCCGAGGGGACTCCGCTTCATGACGTAGTCGATGGCCTCCTGCGGGACCTCGTACTCGGTGCGGAAGTGGTTCCCCTTGTATTCCACGTCTTCGAATCCGATGGGGCTGGTGTAGAAGGCATCCACGATGAGTCGCCGCGCCCACACGAAGAATCGGGCGCCCGGCCCCAGACGCTCCCCGGGACGGGCCGTGTAATCCTGAAATCCGGCATATTCCGGGGCGGAATGAAACTCTATCAAGCCCCCCGCTGACCCGTCGGCAACGGCGGCCAGTTCATCCAGGAGTCGAAGCTGCTCCTCCTCGGCGGCCTCAGTGAAGCGGCCGGCCTGACGGCGGCCCATCTCGCGGTCGAGCCAAAAGATTCCGGAAATGAAGATCCCGGCCAATTCCTCGTTCTGGTTGGCGAGCACGTCGATGAACTCGGGGGCCCCGGCATCCAGGGCGCTGCCGGAGCGGTTGTCGGCCGGAATGATCAATTCGCTCAGCCGCTGCAGCGTTGCGTACTCGCCGGCATTGAAACATTGAGGCGCGTAGTCCCCGTTTCGCTGCTTCTCTTGAGACACCGCTTCATGAACGTGCTGGCCGGCCTTCAGATCCAGCACGCCAGCCGATGCCACGGTCAGGGCAATCCGCCGGAGCAGGACGCGGCGCGAAACTTCGTTGCCTCGACGGCCGGCCGGTTCAGACATGGCCCTGCTTCATCTCCTCGGCGATGTAGTCGGACGTGCGCCAGGCCAGCGCCGTGATGGTCAGGGTGGGATTCTTGTCCGGATTGCTGACGAACGGCGCGGCATCCGCCACGAAAAGGTTCGGGACCTCGTGACCCTGGCAATACGGGTTCAGGGCCGAACTCCGGGGGTCGTTCCCCATCCGAACCGTTCCCAACTCATGGATGATGGTGCCGGGAACCGAAATCCCCTTTCCGTCCACGCGGGGCGACCGGCGGCCCAGCACCTGCCCCCCCATGGACTCGATGAGGTCGACGAAGGTCCGCTCCATGTGCCTGGCCTGCTTCCACTCGTAGTCGCTCCACTTGAAGTGGAACCGCAGCACCGGGATGCCCCACTTGTCCACGGTCACCGGATCCAGCTCACAGTAGCTCAGATTGTTGGGGATCATCTCGCCCCGGCCGGCGAACGCAACGAAGGCTCCATATTCCCGGCGGATCCGGTCCTTGAGCTGCCGTCCGTAGCCGCCGATTCGGGCCACCTGGCCCTGGAAACTGCCGACGCCCGGCATACCGAAGCCGCCTCCGATCTCGATGTGGTATCCCCGGGGGAAGTCCTTGTTCTTCTTGTCCCACTCCCACCACGGAGAGTAGACGTGGCCCCCGCTGAATCCGTCCGTGTCGTAATGCGGCATGCCCTCCAGGGCCGGCACGTATCCGCTGACGCCCAGACCCACCGTGTCCATCAGGAACCGGCCCACCACTCCCGAGTTGTTGGCCAGGCCCTGGGGAAAGCGGCTGGACCGGGAGTTGAGCAACAGCCGCGCCGACTCGCAGGCACTGGCGGCCAGCACCACGACCCGGCAGCGGATCTGCCGCTCGGTTCGAGTCTTCTTGTCGATGTAGGAGACGGCCGTGACCCGGCCGTTCTCGTCACTCAGGATCTCCCTCGCCATGGCCTGGTCGAAGATCTTCAGCTTGCCCGTCTTCAGGGCGGGCAGGATCTGGACCTGGCTGGAGGCGTAGTTGGAAGCGGTGATGCAGCCCCGGCCGCACTGCCCGCAATAGTGGCAGGCGGGCCTTCCGTTCAACGGCTTGGTAATGACCGCCCGCCGCATGGGAATGCAGGGGATGTTCATTCGGCTGCAGGCTTGCTTGATGAGATGCTCGTGGGCCTTGGGGGGCGGGCACGGCTGGAAGATGCCGTCGGGCGCGCTCCGGATACCCTCGATGCTCCCGGTGACGCCGATGAAGGACTCGGCCTTGTCGTAGTAGGGGGCCAGGTCGTCGTAGGTGATGGGCCAGTCGGTGCCCAGCCCGTCCATGGTGTAGGGCAGGAAATCGTAGTCGGCGAACCGCAGGGAGATGCGGCCGTAGTGGTTGGTGCGTCCTCCCAGGATCCGGGACCGGAACCAGCGGAATTCGCTGCCCGGCGCCACCGTGTAGGGTTCGCCCTCCAGATCCCAGGCGCCGTTGGGCGCCCGAAAGAAACCCCAGGGCTGCCTTCCGAAGTAATGGGCCCCACCTTCGCCGGCGCCCCGGTGATCCACGTGGTGCGGGAGCATGTGCTCCTTGTAGTCCTTTTCGGGATCCAGCATGGGACCCGCTTCCAGGAGCGCCACCTCGATGCCCTTCCCGGTCAGGACCTGGACTGCGGCCCCGCCGCCGGCGCCGGAACCGATGACCACCACGTCGTAGACCTTGGGGCTCCGAATGACCTCGAGCACAGGGCTATTCAAGCACAAGCAACCGTCGAGAAAAAGGGGCGTGAGACGGGATCGGGACTCCCCTTCCGGGTGAAAAACGAATTGAAGAAAGAGAGAGTCCCTAACAGCGGACTAACAGCCCGTGGTGAAAGTC
>JAJDTT010000281.1 GCA_022827025.1 Acidobacteriota bacterium | reverse complement strand
ACGCCGCCGCTCCACGTCGCCATTCCCGGCGCCCGGAAGGACGCCGATCCCAGTCGGCGCCGAGGACGACGCCGCTCCAGACGCCGCTCCGGACGCCGGTCCCAGTCGGCGCCGAGGACGACGCCGCTCCAGACGCCGCTCCGGACGCCGATCCCGGTCGGCGACTAGAAAGTCGCCGCTCCACCCCCCCGGTTCGGTAGTGCCCAAGCAATGGTCGGCGGACGGTGGCGCCGTTCGGGGGAGGGCGACCACACACAAGGGTCGCCCCTACGAGTCGTTCGACAGCGGCAAGGCGGTGGGCGCCGCTGATGGACAATCCCCGCCCGGTTTCTCGCGGGATCATGCCGGAGGCCCGGAGGGGCGACTTCCAGTCGCCCACTGGAAGGGCGGTTTCTAGCCGCCCTGTCGGACCTCGTTTTGTCCGTTCGGGTCGAGATGGGAGTGGGGGTTTTCCTACCCCCACTCCGGGGGGACAGGAAAGTCCCCCCTCCAGTGGTGCGGCGGTATTAGGCGGCCGGGACGGTGAGGTAGCCGGCGACCTGATTCCGGATGATACGGGTGATGACCACCTCGTAGGGCTTTTCGGTCCCCTCCACGAAGAAATAGACCGGCTCGTTGGCGTACTGGTGCTTCTTCTGGATCCGCTTGCGGCCCACGTAGATGTCCAGATCGTACCGCTGTTTCCTGGCGTTGGCGTCCCGCAGATTCAGATGGACGTCCAGGACCTTGATGAACCCACCCTTTTCCTGCAGTTCGAATTCGATCTTTTCCCGCTCCAGAGACCGCGAGAGCGCTGCAAGGCGGTCGCTGGTGGTGTCCAGATCGCGGTCCAACCGGTCCAGCCTCCGCTTCGAATCGGCGAGGCCCGCCCGGTTGACCCCGGTGACCTCCGTCAGACTGGTCAGACCGGACGAGACCTGGTCCACCTTATGCCGGATGCCTTCGTTCTCTTTGCGGATCCCCTCGGTTTCCCCTTGGAGCTTCGTGATGTCCTCACGGTCCGCCTTGTTCACGGCCAGCGATTTCAGGCCCTGAGTCTGCTGCTCCTGATCCGATTTCAGGCCCTGGAACAGATTCCGATATTGGCTCAGTTCCTTGTCCTGGGTCTGGATCCGGTTCCCGCGTTCGGCCGCCCCTTCCTCCAGCATCCGGATCTTTTCGCCGGAGCCCTCCAGGATCCGCTTCATCTGATCCAGGCGCGACTCGCTCTCGGTCAGGTCCTGGTTGAGACGCTGGATCTCCTGGTGCGTGTCCCAGAAGAGGTATCCCCCCAGGCCCAGGCCAACGCCGACCATCGTCCAGACCACCGCTCCGGCGAGGCGAGCTGCCCGCGATGGAGCCGCAACCGGCTCCCGATCGGGGTCTCCGCCCACCGCCGCCAGCAACGGATCCGCAAACTGTTTCTTGTCATCAGATCTATCCATTTCGATCCTCCCTGAAAAACTGTTTCAGACCTCGTCAGATCAACCTCGATCTGCCTGTCTGGATAGACGATGGAGGTTTCCGGAAGGTTCAGACGCGGCGAAAGCTCCGTGTTCGCCCGGGTTTTGCCCCAAGGCGAGAAGCTGGTGGAATCAGGTCGTGCGTCGACTCTCATGCCGGAATGACACCGACTTGTATAGAATGTGTTGCCTGATGTCGCGTGCCGCGGGAGTGATGATTCTCATGGGATTGGCCCTGCCGGCCTTCATTTTCTACAGCATCTTTTTCTCAGGACCGTCCACTCCCGGATTGTCGGAGGCGGTGGAGATCACCCAGCAGTTCGACCACCTGGCCGGTGGGGATTTCCGGGTCCTCAGCGTCCATTCGGCCGGCCCCACCGTCCGAGCCAGGATCGTCCTGGAACCGCCCGCCACCGATGACGGCGACATGCACCTGAGGGGCTTGAACGCCCAGTACGACTTCCAGTCGGTCTTGGGGCGAGACCAGGATCTGGGGGTCGTGGTGGGCGAGACCGACGAATCCGGAGCCTTCAGAACCTTGGGCGTGATCTTCTATTCCGCGGCGACGCAGCAGTCCCACTTTCGCCGTGTCGCCGTCGAGCCCTCCGAATGAGGCGGACACCCCTCTACCACGCACACCTGGAGCGGAAGGCCCGGATGGTGGATTTCGCCGGCTGGGAGATGCCCGTCCAGTATGCAGGCGCCCTCAAGGAACACCTGGCGGTCCGGACGGCCGCGGGACTCTTCGACGTGAGTCACATGGGTCAGATCGAGATCCGGGGCCCGGACGCCCTGGAATTCACCCAGTACATGACCTGCAACGACCTGTCGCGCCTGGACGAGGGACAGGCTCAATATTCGGCTCTGCTCTATCCCGAAGGCACTTTCGTAGACGATATCGTCATCTACCGGATTCATGCCGGTCATCTGCTCCTTTGCGTGAACGCCTCGAACCGCGAGAAGGACGCCCAATGGCTCCTGGAGCACCGGCGGGGAGACGTCGAGATCCGGGACGCCAGTGACGAGTATGCTCAACTGGCGCTTCAGGGACCCCGGTCCCAGGAGATCCTGCAACCGCTGACTATGCTGGACCTGGACTCCCTGCCGTACTACCGGTTCACCCTGGGACGCGTCGCCGATGCCGACTGCCTGGTCTCCCGCACCGGATACACGGGCGAGGACGGCTTCGAGTTGTACGTGTCACCGCAGAAAGCCGCCAAAGTCTGGAACGACGTTCTGGACGCCGGCGGACCCGCGGGCATCCAGCCGGCGGGACTCGCGGCCCGCAATACGCTGCGGCTGGAGGTCCGATACCTGCTCTACGGCAACGACATCGACGAGACCACCAATTCCTGGGAAGCGGGCCTGGGCTGGATCGTCGACATGGATCAGGGGCCGTTCATGGGCCGGGAGGCCCTGTATCGAATCCGGCAGGAGGGGCCCGCGAGAAGGCTGGCCGGTTTCGAAATCACCGGACGGGGTATCGCGCGCGACCACGACCCGGTGCTCATCGATGGAACCCGGACGTCGCAGGTCGCCAGCGGAAGCTACTCGCCGTCGGGCCGGAAGAGCATCGGTCTGGCCTACCTCCCGGTGGAGAAGGCTGTCCCGGGACAGGAGCTGGAGATCGAGAACCGGCGGCGCCTGCTTCCGGCCGTCGTGGTGAAGACGCCCTTCTACCGGCGCCGCTGATCGATGTTGAATCATCGAGCCCGGTTGGGTAAATAGTGAACGCCCCTGAACGGGGAGGGCGCCCGGCGGTTCGGGCCCCGAAACCAGAAGGAAGTGAAGATGACGATCCCGGAAGGGCTTCGATACACCAGGGAACATGAGTGGATCCGGGTCCTGGAGGAGGGCCGGGGCCGCGTGGGCATCACGCATCACGCCCAGGATGAACTCGGCGACGTGGTTTTCGTCGAACTCCCCCGGACGGGCGACGAGTTGGGGGGCGATGACGTCTTCGGCACCGTGGAATCGGTCAAGGCCGTCTCCGACCTCTACAGCCCGGTCTCCGGCAGGGTCACCGAGGTCAACGAATCCTTGGAAGAGCAACCGGAGTTGGTCAACGACGACCCCTACGGCGAGGGCTGGATGATCCAGGTGGAACTGAGCGACCCCGCCGAGCTGGACGGGCTCATGTCCGCCCAGGAGTACGCCTCGTACGTGTCTGAGGAATCCGGGCACTGATCCGGTTGACCCATGCGCTACATTTCCCTGACCCCGGAAGAACGGCAACTCATGCTCCAGGCCATCGGCGTGGAGAAGACGGAGGATTTATTCGAGTCCATCCCGGTGGGAGTCCGCCTGGGACGGCCTGTGGATCTGCCGGAGCCGCTCTCCGAATCGTCGCTCCTGGCCGACTTCAAGGCCATGGCCCGCAAGAATGCCTGCGGCGATGATTTCGCCTACTTTCTGGGCGCCGGCGCGTACCACCACTTCATCCCCTCCGTCATCGACACCCTGGTTTCGCGCTCCGAGTACTTCACTGCCTATACGCCCTACCAGCCGGAAGTCAGCCAGGGGACTCTCCAGGCCATCTTCGAGTACCAGACCCTCATCGCTCAGCTCACCGGAATGGAAGTGGCCAACGCCAGCCTCTACGACGGGGCCAGCGCCTTGGCCGAAGCGGTCATGATGGCCTCCCGGGTGACCCGCCGGACGCGGGTCCTGGTCCCGGAGGCGCTCCATCCGAACTACCGGAAGGTCCTCGGCACCTATACGGGTAACCACCTTTCCGTGACCTCCGTCCCCGCCGACTCCGCCGGCTCCATGGACCCGGAGACCGTGGACGCCCTCCTGGACGACCGGACGGCGGCGGTGGTGGTCCAGTCCCCCAACTTCTTCGGCGTCGTGGAGGAGATGGAAGAACTGGGCCGGCTGGCTCACCGGCGCCGCGCCCTGCTGGTGGCCGTCACCACCGAGGCGCTCTCCCTGGGGCTGCTGAAACCACCGGGCGAGATGGGGGCCGACATCGTGGCCGGAGAGGGGCAGAGCCTGGGACTTCCTCTGAGCTTCGGGGGACCCTACCTGGGGCTGTTCGCCACCCGCGACCGCTACAAGCGGCAGATGCCGGGCCGCCTTGTGGGCCAGACCGTGGACCGGAAAGACCGGCGCGGGTTCGTCCTGACCCTCTCCACCCGGGAGCAGCACATCCGCCGCGAGAAGGCCACCTCCAACATCTGCACCAACCAGGGCCTCTGCGCCCTGGCCGTGTCCATCTTCCTGTCCACCCTGGGCAAGACCGGCATTCGAGAGCTGGCCGAGCAGAACCTGAAGAAGGCCCACTACCTGAGGCGGAGATTGGCCGGCCGCCTGGTCTTCCCGGGGCCCGTCTTCAACGAAATGGTGCTGCGGGTGGACGATCCCGAGAGTCTCAACCAGGAGCTCTACCGGGAAGGAATCATCGGGGGGCTGCCCCTGGGAACCTGGTTTCCGTCCCGACGGGACCAGATGCTGGTCTGCGTCACCGACCAGAACACCCGGCGCCAGATCGACCGCTTCATCCGCGTTCTCCAGCAAAGCCGCGTGACCGTATGAATCGAACCAGTCCCGTCTACAACCTCAACGAGCCGCTCATCTTCGAGCAGTCCTCCCCGGGGAAGGCCGCCTACAGTCTTCCTCCCCTCGACGTGGAGGACACGCCCGTCGAAGAGATCCTGGAGCCGGGATTGATCCGGCAGGAGATCAGGGGGTTCCCGGAAGTGAGCGAGGTGGAGATCATCCGGCACTACACCCGGATGTCGACCTGGAACTACCACATCGACCTGGGGATGTATCCGCTGGGCTCCTGCACCATGAAGTACAACCCCCGGCTCAACGAGCGGACCGCCCGCATGCCGCGGATCGCCATGGTGCATCCCATGCAGGAGGCCGCTCTGTCGCAGGGCAACCTGAAGCTCATCCACCGTCTCCAGGAGTGCCTGCAGGAACTCACGGGCCTGGACGCCGTCACTCTCCAGCCGGCGGCCGGATCCCAGGGAGAAATGGTGGGGATCCTCATGGTGCGCGCCCACCATGAGGCGCAACAAAGGCAGCGGCGCTACGTCCTGATCCCCGACTCGGCGCACGGCACCAACCCGGCCAGCGCCGCCATTGCCGGGTACCAGGTGGTCTCGATTCCCTCCGATTCCTCCGGCCGGATCGACATCCGGGTCCTGCGCGAGCGCATGAACCAGGACGTGGCCTGCCTGATGTTGACCAATCCCAACACGCTGGGGATCTTCGAGAGCCGGATCGAGGAGATCAGCCGGATCGTCCACGACCAGGGCGGGCTCATCTACATGGACGGGGCCAACTTCAACGCCCTCATGGGCTATGCCCGTCCGGGGGACATGGGGATCGACGTGCTCCACCTGAATCTGCACAAGACCTTCTCGACTCCGCATGGCGGAGGTGGTCCCGGCTGCGGAGCCGTCGCCTGCCGTGACCTGCTGGCCCCCTATCTGCCGTCACCCGTGATCGAACGGGACGGCAGCGGTTACCGGGCCAACCCGGACCGTCCCCATTCCGTCGGTCCGGTCCACGCCTTCCACGGCAACTTCGGCATGATGGTGCGGGCTCTGACCTACATCCTCACCTGCGGCGGGAGCGGACTGAAGCAGATCACCGAGACCGCCGTGCTCAACGCCAACTACATTCGCGCCCGGCTTCAGGAATACTTCCACCTTCCTTACCCGACTCCTTCCATGCACGAGGCGGTCTTCTCGGACAAGACCCTGGAGCCCTTCGGGGTCAAGACGCTGGACGTGGCCAAGCAACTCATCGACGAGGGCTTCCATCCGCCGACGATCTACTTTCCCCTGATCGTCCGGGGTGCCATGATGATCGAGCCCACCGAAAGCGAGAGCAAGGCGGAGCTGGACGCCTTCGTGGACGCCATGATCCGCATCTACCATCGAGCCCGGGAGGATGCGGACGCGGCCCATGAGGCGCCCCGCCTGGCCAAACGGACCCGGCTGGACGAGACCCGGGCCGCCCGCCGGCCGGTGCTGAGGTGGACCCCTGAGGAGGAAGCGTAAAACAGGAGGACCGAGACCCGGAGGACCCGGTGATGAGTCGTCGGAACCGAGCTGTCCTGCTCAGCGCCTGCTGGCTGCTGGCGGTCCAATTCCTCCAATCCCAACCCTCCTCGGATCCCGTTCCGCCCTCCTTTCGGGTCCGGGCCAACTTCATCCGGGTCCCGGTCACCGTCTTCGGCCCGACGGGGAAACTCCTGACCCACCTGGAACGGGAACATTTCTCCCTGTTGGATGAGAACAGCCCCCGGGCCATCGAGAACTTCGTGCTGGACCAGGACCGCATCCACGTCGCTCTCCTGCTGGACGTGAGCGGCAGCATCCGCAGCGAGTTGAAGGAGATCGCAAAAGCGGCCCTGGACTTCGCTCGTTCCTTTCAGCGAAACGACCGGCTCTCCGTCATCACCTTCTCCGACCGCGTCCAGGTGCTCCAGGACTGGACTTCGAGCCTGAGGGCGGTCCGACGCGCCCTCCGGAAGCTGGAGCCGGGCTATCGGACCGCCATGTACGACGCCTTGTGGACCACCACCAACAGGCAACTCTCCCGGGTCCGCGGGAAGAAGGCCATCATCCTGCTCACCGACGGCCTGGACAACGAGAGCGGGCAGAGCTACGACCAGATCGTCCGGCGCCTGATCGCTTCCAACGTCTCCCTCTACATCATCAGCAGGACCCGCCTGATCCAGGACGAAGTGGGCCGCAGCAACCGGGTGGAATTCCTGAACCGGGTCATGTCGGAGTTGGTGAATCCGGAAGAGGACTTCGTCGACGCCTACTTCGAGCAGAAGGAGACAGCCATGCTCCACCTGGCCGAGTCCACCGGCGGGAGGGCGCTCTTTCCCGAGCGGCTGGAGGAGCTGACGGACAGGTACCTGGAACTGGCCCGGGAGCTCAAGAGCCAGTACGTCCTCACCTTCCGTCCACCGCTCAGTTCGGAACATCGCTTTCGGACCCTCCGGGTCCAATGCAGCGAACCCACCGGCAAGATCCTCCACCGCCGCCAGTACTACTGGGCCAGTCCGTAGTGCTTAGGAGCTCCCCCACCGGCCCTGGTCCGGCGAAATCCTGCGCGAAAAGGAGTGGGGGTTTTCCTACCCCCACTCACGCGGGGGGACTGAAAGTCCCCCCTCCTATCCGCCCAACTCCGGACCCACCGGAGCCCAGCGAAAGCAACCGCAGCGAAGAGGGGGACAAGAATGTCCCCCCCTCCGAGGGTGCCCCCATGGTTTTCTCAGAGTGAAGAGGGGGGACATGATAGTCCCTCTCCTCGCAGTTTTTCCGGGTTCCGGCGTTAGAAGGGTTACTGGATGTTCCACTGGAAAAACTGGGCCGTTTCTGCCTTTTCAACCCCTGTCTCGTCGTGGCGCTCCTGCTGGGTGCGGGCCGCCTCCTGACGGAGGAGCCGCAACGTCCGCGGCTTGCCTTTGACCGGAATCAGACCGTCGAGATGGTGGGCCGGATCGATCACCCGCCATTTGCGCTGAAGAAGGGCCTGTACCTGGAGGTCACGCCTTTGACGGCCCAACAAGGGGGTCGGGATCTTTCCCTTCCCGGCAAGGTGGCTCTCTACGTCTACTCCCTCCCCGGAGGAACCGAATCGGAGGAGCCCTTCCTCCGCTACGGCGAGAGGCTCCGGGTCAGCGCCTTCCTCGAGGACCCGCCCCATCATGGAATCCCGGGAGTGGAGGACCTGCGCCTGCGCTTCTGGCATCGGGGAATCGTGGGCGTGATGCGCGTCAAGTCACACCTCCAGGTCGCGCGCTTGGAACCGGATGCCGGATGGGACCCCCGAAGACCGCTGTTCGCCTATGTCCGATCGTTCGAGCGCTTCTGCCGGCGGACTCTGCAGCCGGAACAGCAAAACCTGGTCCTGAGCACCCTGTTGGGTCAGACCCGCCGCCTGGAGGAGGTCGATCGCATCAGCATCGAGAAGCTGGGAATCTTCCACCTTTTCGCCGTGTCCGGATTCCACGTCTCGCTGGTCTACCTGTTCCTCCATCTCCTGTCCCGCCCCCTGGGGCTGGCCGGCCGACTCCTGGCACTGGGCGCCGTCTGGAGCTACGTGGTGGCCGTGGGGGCACCCATCTCCGCCATCCGGGCCGGACTCATGGCCAGCTGGATCCATCTCCTGCTGTCCCTGGGCCTCAAGTCCCAGTTCCTCAACGGTCTCGGAGTCGCTGCCCTGATCACGCTGGGGACCCGCCCCCAATCCCTCCATACGGCGAGTTTCCAGTTCTCGTATCTGAGCCTCCTGGCCATCGGACTCTGCGTCTTTCCGGTCCACACCTGGATCCGCACCCTGCAGCGATCCGCGTCGTCGCTCTTTCTGCCCCAAGTGAGGGTCGAGGCGACGACTCGGGGGCGGCTGGGGCGGCAGATCCGGTACCGGCTGGAGAATCTCCTGGAGCCGCTGCCCAGAACCTTGTCGCAGTCGCTGGCGCCCTGGTTGGGCCGCGTCTCCGGATCGGTGCTTTCGCTGGTCTCGTGCACGCTCTGCATCCAACTGTTCACCCTGCCGCTGTCCCTCTACTACTCCAACGTCTGGTGTTGGACCCATTGGCTGTCCAACCTGGTTCTGGTGCCCTGCTTTTCCCTCTTCCTCCTGGCGGCGTTCGTGTTGCTGGTCACCTTTTGGCTCCCCGCGGGGAACCTCCTGTCGTGGCTGGTGGGGACGATGGCCGACCTGATCCGTGAGCTGATGGAACTGGTGCAGCGCGTCGCCACCATTCAGTACGTGCCCCATCCTGCGACCGCAGAGCTGATTCTCTATTTCCTGCTCCTGGGGCTGGCTCTGATCCTGGGCCGGAAGGCGATCCACCTCCTCTGGCTGACGCCGGTTCTCCTCTTCCTCTCCGTGACCCGGGAGCCTGAGCCGGCGACCAGAGAGCTCGAGGTCACCCTGCTGGACGTGGGCCAGGGGGAGAGCATCCACATCTCTTACCCGGACGGCAGCGACGCGCTGGTGGATACGGGAGGACGCTGGTCGTGGAACACGGAGCCCAGCCGCTTCGTCGGACAGAGGCTGGTGGGACGCTACCTCTGGCACCGTAGAATCCGGAACCTCTCCTACGTCCTCCTGACCCATCCCCACCAGGACCACGTGCAAGGGTACGAGTTCATCCGGCGCGCCTTTCCGGTGGAAAAATTGATGTTTGCGGAGCCGCCGCCTGGAGAGCTGCCGGAGCAACGGCTGATCCTGAGCGACGGTCAGACATTTTTCCTGTCGGGAGTCGAGCATCGGGTGCTCCATCCACCCGGGAAGGACGACCCGGCCTGGACCTCCTTCAGCGCCAACAACCGGTCCGTGGTCCTGCTCCTCGTGTACGGGCGCTTCCGCCTGCTGTTGACGGGAGACATCGAACGGGACGTCGAACGGCAATTGACTGCCAGGCTGGGCCGGACGGCGATCCTGAAGGTGGCGCACCACGGGAGCCGCTCCAGCAGCTCCCCCAAGTTCCTCTCCCGGCTGCGGCCCCGATTGGGTCTGATCTCGGCCGGACGCAAGAACGCCTTCGGCCATCCCGCCCCAGCCACCCTGCACCGCCTCCGCCGGGCCGGAGCCCTCCCCCTCTCCACCGGCCAATGGGGCAGCCTGCGCGTGAGAACCGACGGAACAAGCTGGCAGGCCTCCCACTTCCGGCGCGAAACCGAGAGCTTCTGCCCCATCACCGGAGGTTACCTGGAAGAGGAGAATTGAGGAGCGGCGGGAGGAGCGGCGGGAGGAGCGGCGTCTTTCAGGCGCCGACTGGGACCGGCGTCTTTCCAGGCGCCGGAGGCCAGCGTCAACAGGGCGCCTGAAAGACACCCCTCCACGCCCCTCCAACCGGAATTCGGAAGCTGTCCGAGAACGGGACTGTCACCGTCGCTCCTTAAGATCTGGCCCGTGAACCAAGCGCTGGAGGCACCGGCGGCGTAGTTTCGACCGGGACCGGGCATTGCGGACAAGAGATAGATTGCATTCCGGGAAACGGGTGCGCAGATCATGAAACACAACCACGGGTTAGAGTACGCTTACACAGCACAGGTCAGTATGGACGACGAGGCGTAGGTGATCGGGGTACAGTACATGAGCTAGCGGGGTACGGACATCTAAGGGGAGTGAGTCTGGCGCTAGATGACGTGGACGTAGCTCAGAGTCCTCTGCCCGAAGAGATGACTTTGGACATCCGATATTAATTGAGTCCGGACTTGCACAAAGTATCCTATCCTTAGGTCAAAGCGTACATGGTGACGAATCGGCGAGAGCAGAAATCTATGGCGGGACTGGCAGAGAGCGAACGCAGGTTGGTGAGCATAAATTCTGGTTATCACGAGGAACGGCACGGCGTTCACTGCCCGGCAGCGCAGATACTGGCGTACAAGCGAACTCATGGCCGGGGACGGGAGAGTATCAGAGGGAGATCCAGATCTGTCGGATTTGCTGATACTACCGTCATTGTTGCCGATCGAAGTTGGGCGCGGCGCGCAAGCCTTGGACTGTCGTTCAGGATCCGTCGCACCGCACCACGTGTGGCACCCGGAGGGCCAACTACTCTAAGCGCGCCGCAGAGCAGTGTCGGAAGCGCTGCTCGGGCAGATCAAGAAACCTGGATTTCGAGGGTATTCGAAACCATGGATCATTTTGTCCATGAGCATTGGTGCGGACGAAATCCGCGTAATAGCAAGCTCTTAGACAGTCTCCTAGGTGCGAGAGTCGGCATTAGGATCCGCATGCGACCAGCGGCGGGCAGCGCATCTACTCACCGGCCCCATTCTGAGCGCCATCGCCCTACGACTGTAAGGATTGGTGAACACACAAGATTGCAGGCGACGGCCGAGATATTGACCGTTGGCTGCCTACCAACGTCGCCAGTAGCCGTCTTTCATCCGTGGCCCTCAATTCCGCGCCTTCCTGGGATTTTCTACGCGTCGCCGATATGTCCGCGATTCGTTGGCGGGACCACGTGAACACGCTACCATGAAGGAGAGGTAGTAAGAAGTTAGGAGTCACAAGACGAAACGACAGGTCTTGAACGCGTGCGTACGAAGGAAATGAGCCCGCGATCCAGCATGGTTTTTCCAAGGGTTTCCCGCCTGAAGCTTAAGGCGTTCTCTCTCTACAATCTTCAGCCGAATTTAGATATTGAGATCCCAAGAGGTGTTTTCTGCCTTGCCGGAGCGAACGGCCTCGGCAAGTCTACGTTCCTCGCGGCGGTTAATTTTGGATTGACGGGCTTCATTCCGGATCCGAGCAAGCCTTATCGATCGACAGAAGAGTACTACGAACTCCATCGAAAGAAGCTCGATTTCACCGAAACGTTCTTTTCCGGTCGCATCGCTGAATTTGATCGAGACGACGCCGAGATCACGCTCGACGTTTGCGTTGGCGACGAGCGAGTGCGAATTACTCGAGGAATCTTCACACCTCCTGGACTCATTGAGTTCTCTCAGAATAAAGCTTTATGCGTAAGGACCCACCGCGAAGACGCCGATGGACTCGAGATTGAGCGAGAATTCCAAAAATGGATAACGAAGAGGATTGGGCTGGAGAAATTTGAACAATTTGCCTTCTTGCAGCACATGGTTCTCACGTTTGATGAGAGTCGACACCTTCTGATGTGGGACCGTGCTGCGCTTAATGAAGCTTTGTTCTTAGCCATAGGAACAGATCCCCAGCGCGCTGCTCAGGCAACCCGGCTTCGCCAAGAAATGAATAAGGCTGGCTCTCGCGCTCGTAACATCCAGTTTCAGGTTAACAACGTCGCGCAGCGACTGAATATCATCCACGAAACGCTGGGCGGGGATTCGGACAACGATATTGGTCTCAATTTGGACGAAATCAGAGCGCGATACGAAAGCCTAGAAGATCTTGTCCAAGCTCAACAACAAAAGTTAAATCTCAAGCAAGGAGAGCTTCGAGATTTCGAACTGGCACGGGCAAAGGCGAGTGCGAAATGGAGTGGTCTTCGCGAGGAATACAATAGAGCATTCTCCCTCCATTTGAGCCAGCGGTCCAAAATCGAACACCATCCGATCGTAGCAGCCACGCTTTCCGAGGACCAATGTGCAGTTTGTGGAACAGACGGCGTAAGTCGTGCAGTTCAGAAGCGTACAGATCAGGGGCTCTGCCCTCTTTGCGGAACCCATCTACCGGAGTCCTCAGATCCTGACAGTTTTGCTTTACTCCAAAGTATTGACAAGAACATTGCGATTGCTAAAGCTGACCTTGATACGGCCACCGCAGCAATGACGCGCCTGTTGCACGAAGAGGACGCAGCATCGACCAAACTTGAGGCGTTACAGGCGGAGTTGCAGCAGTTCGAAGCCGCCAATCGAAAAGCTCTACTTGCTTTGGAAACGGGCGGTATCAGTAGCGTGGGGGATACGTTAACGCGGCTCCGGGATGAGCGACGGGAGCTCCTTGCCCAAAGGAAGGAAAAGTATGCCGAGCGCGATGCAAAGCTACAGGAGCTATTGAAACTGCAAGATGAACTTAAGAAAGACTACGCGGTCGCCGAGAACGAGTTTGTACCACTTCTACAAGACCTAGCGAGAGCATTCCTGGGCGTTGATCTGATTGTTCGGGCAATCGTTAGTGAGGGCGTCACCACGGTTGGCTTTTCACTAGAGCTGGAAATGAAAGGATCTACCCGCCGTGGGACATTTCAGTTGTCGGAAAGTCAACGCTTCTTCCTCGATATCGCTCTTCGAATGGCACTCGCGCAATACATGTTTTCTAAGGAAGGCGAAGGAGCGCTATTTGTTGACACTCCCGAGGGTTCTTTGGACATCGCATACGAAGCTCGCGCCGGCGAGATGTTCGCCAAGTTCACTGAAGGTGGAGCACATCTCATAATGACAGCCAATATCAACACATCCCAGCTACTTCGGCGGCTAGCGCTCGTCTGTAGACGTGAGCGTATGACAGTTCATCGCATGACGTCATGGACCGAGTTATCCGACGTACAGATAGCCGAGGAGACACTCTTCGAGCGGGCGTACGACGCGATCGAGGAAGCGTTGGAGTCCTGAGATGTTACCCTCTCCACGATCGTTCTATGATGCACTCGCCTTGTGCTCGCGACTCGAAGTAGCTCTCGAATCGGTGGCACGTGCCGAGATTCACCTAGTCGCCTATCTAGCATCATTGCTTGCCATCTACAGCGGGCAACCGTCAAGCGAATGGGGTTACAGGTTTGCCGTTACACCGGACGGATACCCGTTCAGTCCGGATTTGGATGAGGCCTTAGGGTATTGGATCAAAAGCGGAAGGCTGTTGGCGGATGCCGACGGCTACGTCAGGATGTCTGAGGACGGAACGGAAGAATTTGAGCGACTTGGCATTCTCTCGGAGATCCGACGGAATGAAAAGTTTGTACATGGTGCATGTGGAAGCGTCCTTGCTATGCCCATCGGCTTGATTCGCGAGGCGCTGGGCCACGAAGGGGATCTCCAAAGAGTGCCCCACGTATCTCATGCGGAGTTGTTGCCTACGGAAGTCGGGAGTGAACTTCGGCGGGAGCAGTTCATAGCGCTAAGGCATAGTTTGCCTTTGGATCTTAAGGACTTGATGACTCCCGCAGTCGTGTGGTTGTCCTATTTGGCCGAAACTCCGCTTCAGTCGCGCAGAGGTGCATAACGCCATGACGGTTGATCCCGTTAGGATGGCCGAGATTGCGGAACAGACGTATCTCACACTCGTTGCGGACCGGTTCGGCGATGACGGCATCAAGGCCCTTCGGAGAACCTTGGAGACAATTCGAGAGCTATATCGATACATCTCTCCAGAAAACATCGATGGGACGTTGGTGATCGCCTGTCCGGTTTCCGGTGCCGACTACCAGGAGAATATTGTCTATGCAAGTCGTCGGGACAAGGACGGCTCAGAGAGAAGATACGCGAACCTAGCGCACCTAGCCCATGCATATGACCAAGACGCCCGAGCAGCGATCACTCTCGTGGAAATCACAGATGGCCGTCTCTTTCGCCTCCATAGGAATGTTTCGGCCCCGGACTACCACGCACTGTCGATACGTTCAGTCATATATGTCTGGTCGGATCAATGTGAGCAATTCTTCGCGGGTGGCAAGAGCCGGAACGTGATTAATCCAACGCGAGGCGTCCACGCGAGCGTGTATGCGACTCCCGCGTTTAGAAAGTTAGAGGAAGCTTTGGATGACTACCGATTGAGATTTGTGCGGCGTTGCGCCTGCCCCATTTTGGCCGAAGTGTGGGAGACGGGTGCGCGGCTGACGTTCGTGAACAAGCCGGAAGGGAAGATGCGAAAGTCGATCGCGCATTTCCTTAGGGTTGCGTTGCGTGAAGGTGTGACCGTTGCGGAGGAGCAGAACGTAGATGATAGGCACCCGGTCGACGTGAGATTGACGTGGCATTTCGCGACGCGGGTGGCCCTCATAGAAATCAAGTGGATGGGCGATTCGCGCACTCCAAGTGGCGGATTAACGACATATAGAGATGCACGTGCGCAGAAAGGGGCACAACAACTCGCGGAGTACTTAGATTCTCAGGCCGCTCAGACACCTGGCCATGAGCGAACGGGGTACTTGGTGGTAATCGACGGACGTCGAAGACATCTCAATTCTAGGACGATTTCGCTTAGCCTAACCGACGCTATGTACTATGAGAACAGAGAGATAGTGTACCAGCGACCTCATCACGAAATGCGAGCGGATTTTGCAGCCCCGCTCCGCATGTTCATCGAACCTGCAACAGCCCAATGCATGCAAAACTGAGTTTCGAGGCTACTCCGTCAACAAGAAAGCTTGCCAGAATCGATGCGTTGGACGGGGCCACGATGCCTCGTCATCGATGGTACTTTGTCAAGGAAGCGTTTTCACCTAACTTGGTTGGCTGTGCGGTCGAGGATGCTGGGGTCTGTCAGGAGGAACTCGTACTTGACCCCTTTGTGGGTAGTGGTACCGTGCCCGTGTGTTGTTCAGCCGACGGCTTGGTCACAGTTGGGTGTGAAGTGAATCCCTTTCTTGCTGCGGTGGCTCGCACCAAGTTACTTAATGTGAGACCCAAGACTCTCCTGCACCATGCATCGAGTGTTTACCGTGGTGTCGTAGAAGGGAGGCCGTCACCTCTGGAGTCCTTTTCGACGTTTTCGAGAGTAGGTGATGCGCCGAAATGGCTGTTCAATAGAAGGGTGTTAAGAGCGTTTGAGGGTGGCTGGCGTGCTACGGTGGGAATGTACGGGCCCGCCCGAGATCTACTCCGACTGGCACTCATTGGAGCTGCAATGGATGTTTGTAACGCCGTAAAGGACGGAAAGTGCTTGCGTTATCGGAGCGATTGGAAGACACGGAATTTTGACGAAGAGTCATTTCAACGAGCCTTTAAGACGCGCGTAAGGATAATTCGCGAAGATCTTGATCAAGCACCTCGAGTAGCCGGTCCGGTGAGTATCCTTAACACTGATGTACGCTCGGGCATGTCTGCAGGGCTGGATGGCGACCGCTTCAAGTTGTGCGTAACGTCACCACCGTATCTGAATTCGTTTGATTACACAGATGTGTATCGACCAGAGTTGTTCTTGGGGAAGTTTGTAAAATCGATGGAGCAACTCCGAGCACTTCGCTTAAGAACATTGCGGTCACATACGCAGATCAAATGGGAGGATCCAAAGGAGGAGGATTTTGGACCGCACTTTTCGCCGGTGTTCAAGGAGATACAAGATCAGCAACAGACTCTTTGGAATCGGCGGATTCCGATGATGATTCGGGCTTACTTCGAAGACATAACGCTCGTGCTACGTCAACTTAAACAGCTGGCATTGGCAGACGCTAGCGTTTGGATTGTCGTATCGACATCGGCGTATGCCGGTGTCGAGGTTCCAGTCGATCTCATTATTGCCGATATCGCTTGCAGGGAAGGCTGGTATCTCCGAGAAGTGCGCGTTGTAAGATACCTTAGACGACTTCCAGTACAGCAATGGAAACAACTCGAGAAGCGGAGCGTACGAAGGAAACCGCATCTTCGAGAGAGCATCGTGATCTTGGACAGGACGGCGCGCAGGTGACAGCGTTGACGGACCACAAATTCTGCGCGAATGCTGTAGGACAGTAAAAGCGGGAAAGATATAGAAGGACGACTTTGTACGGAACTGTCCGAAATATGGTCGGAGAATCTCGAACGCTTACCTTCAGGCCTACGAACATAGCGGCTCTTCGCGAATAGTACTTGAACAGGGGATATCCAAGGTCGTGATCACTTCGAATTTGGGAACAGCGGAGGGACGGTATACAACTGGATCGAGGCGGTCAGCCGGGGCGGAGGGCGGAAAATAACCTGGCAAGGTACGGGCGCCGGCCATCTCGGTCCTCAAAGCTACATCTCTACAGTAGATCATCAACGTCCGGCCAGTGACGTCCCCGACGTTCCCGAGCTTGAGCCCCGCGTGGCCGTGCCAATTGGTGGGCGTGGCAGAATAACCGGGTGGTTGTGCCGAAGTGGACCGCTACGTTCACGCTGTTCGGTCGAATAGATTCCTGAATCCGGTTCGGACGTTCCAAGCACCTCCATGCTACCAAGGCCAAGCAGATTTCCGGCTACCGTGGGCTAAAGTGTGTGCGTTGATCGTGTTGGTGGGCTACTGCTGGCAAATATGGTTCAGGTGATACGAACGCCAAACGATGCCATTCGTAATGCGGGAACTAGTTTGTTAACGTACCTCAGCGGCGCGCCTTTCCGGTGGAAAAATTGATGTTTGCGGAGCCTCCGGCCGGAGAGCTGCCGGAGCAACGGCTGACCCTGAGCGACGGTCAGACATTTTTCCTGTCGGGAGTCGAGCATCGGGTGCTCAATCCACCCGGGAAGGACGACCCGGCCTGGACCTCCTCCAGCGCCAACAACCGGTCCGTGGTCCTGCTCCTCGTGTACGGGCGCTTCCTACTGCTGTTGACGGGAGACATCGACCGGGACGTCGAGCGGCAACTGACATCCAGACTGGGCCGGACGGCGATCCTGAAGGTGGCGCACCACCGGAGCCGCTCCAGCAGTTCCTCCGAGTTCCTCTCCCGGCTGCGGCCCCGACTGGGTCTGATCTCGGCCGGACGCAAGAACGCCTTCGGCCATCCCGCCCCAGCCACCCTGCACCGCCTCCGCCGGGCCGGAGCCGTCCCCCTCTCCACCGGCCAATGGGGCAGCCTGCGCGTGAGAACCGACGGAACAAGCTGGCAGGCCTCCCACTACCGGCGCGAAACCGAGAGCCTCTGCCCCATCACCGGAGGTTACCTGGAAGAGGAGCGTTGAGGAGCGGCGACATCCCTGTCGCCGATGGAGCGGCGGCTTCCAGCCGCCGACCAGAGGGGGTAGGGGGGACGGCAGTCCCCACTGTACACTTTCGCCTCTACAAGTTAAGCGAAGACGGGGCGACTGGAAATCCGTTGCTCAGTCCAGATGAGCTACGGGATTGATTCTTTCGTTTCAATAGGTTATCCCATTGTTTAGCTCTAATTATTGTCCCTTGTTTACTGCCCGTTGCCTGTTTGTTGCCTGTTGCGTTTGTGAGTCTTCGGTAGCCTGTGCCTCTCATATGTTGCGGTCCGGATTATGTGGCGGACAGTTCGTATCATCCTGTTGAACATGAGAACACGCCGTATCTCAGCAACATAATTATCTGACTGGAAGTCGTTCGACCATAATCATGCCTTCACCCCACAAGGAGGCACGCTCATGTTCGAGGCCCTGTTCATCGCCAGCCGCGATCCCGGACGTCTCGAGTGGAGCGGCAGTATCCGTGCGATTGCCTCCAAGAAGGCCGCACCGAAGCCGATCGGCTGGCTCAGCAAGACCGAGATGAAGGAACTGCTCCAGGTCCCGGACCGCCGAACGCCGAGAGGCCGGGTCGAACACGCCCTGCTCCTGTTCCTCTACAACACCGGGGCACGCGTCTCCGAAACGACTCAGCTCGTGGCAGGCGATCTGCAAATCGGACGACGCGGCGGCGGGCAAGCGCTCGTCAACATCCACGGCAAGGGCGGAAAACACCGACAGTGTCCGCTGTGGCCCCGGACCGAAGCCGCGCTCACT
>JAJDTT010000043.1 GCA_022827025.1 Acidobacteriota bacterium | reverse complement strand
CCACGCCAGGAGGGGCGACATCCTTGTCGCCCACTGGGAGGGGCGTGTGGAGGGGCGACTTTCCAGTCGCCCACTGGGAGGGGCGTGTTTCAGGCGCCCCGTACTCTTTCGCCGTATTGTCGTTCTGGAGACCGGCGCGTGAAACACGCCGGACCCAGGTCAGCGCCTGAACGCCGCTCCCTCACCTTCGTCATGAAACCCGGCGGGCGACCACAAGGGTCGCCCCAACGTCTATTTGAGGGGCAGAGCACAAGCCCCGCACAAATTACGATAACATAGGTACAACCCGGAGGGCGGTCATCCCTGCAATTCCCAGCAGCACAGTCACTCCGACAATGACAAAGGCCCGTTCCGGAAGAGACAACGGACGCTGTGCCATGGCGTCCCGGTCGAAGAAGGCCAGCAACGTGGCCAATACGCCCAAGGGCATCGCCAGGAGTGTCAAGGCCTGGGCCAGGGCCAGAGCGCGGATCTCCAACTGGCTCTTGGCGGCGGAAGCCGACACGGCCCCTGCATCCGCCGGGGGTTCCGATTGGAGGATGGCGACGGCGGTGGCCATGCCGATCACCAGAATGATCCCGGCGATGAGCTTGGTGGACTTGGAGTTCACCTTTCCGCCCAGACCCAGCCCGTCGTTGATCAGGACCCCGCCGATCATGGCGTTGGTCACGAAGCTGGAGAAGGCGGCCGTACCGAAGCCGACGCAGAAGATGATCCGGGCATGCGCCCCGAAGACGCCCTCCAGTTGCATCGCCATGCCGGCGGCGCTGTCCACCCGTCCGCCCGGGTACAGCACGGCGGCCGCCGTCATCATGATCACGCAACCGATGGCCGTGTAGAGGATGGAAGCCAGCACCGTATCCGTGACGCCGCTGGAGAGATCCTCCTCCTTCCAGCCCTTGGCCCGGACCAGGTAGGCCTGGAAGAAGGCCGCCACCATCACGAAGGTGGTGGCCACCAGCCCGCCCAACGTGAGCCAGTCGGCGCCCTCGGGAATATTGGGGATGGACGCGCCCTTCAGGGCCGCCAGCCAGTCCGGACCGGCCCACAGCAGGTTGGCCACGAAAGCCAGGACCATGAACACCAGGAAGAAGGTCATCAACCTTTCCAGCAGCAGGTAGATGTTCCGGAAGCCGGCCAAGAAGACGATGGAGAGCAGCGTGAAGCCTACAGGCCAGACGACCTTGGGGATGTCTCCGAAGAGCGTGGTCATGGCGGCGGTGACGCCCAGGTTGTTTCCGAACTGGAAGGTGGCGTTCACCGATGCCAGGGAGAAGCCGCAGACCACGGCGAACCCGGGTCCCAGCTTCCGGGAGACCAGTCCCAGAAAGGTCTCTTGGGAGTAGAGTCCGAAGCGTAGGAAGAGAGCGAGAAACCCCGCCATGAGGGCGCCGGCGAGGATGGCCAGCCAGAGCATGGAGTAGCCGTAGACGGCGCCGGTTCGCGACATCAGGGTGACGCTGCCCGGTCCGATGATGCAGGCCCCCACGATGAAGGCGGGTCCGATGCGTCTCAATCCGACTGCCATGGCCGATACCTCTCCCGGTTGTCTTTCGCACCCAGTGTACAGGGTGCCGAATGGGAGAGGGGGTTTTCCTACCCCCTCTCTTCCGGGTTAGTTCGGGTTCAATATAGAACAGGAAGAAGAAGAAGGGGGGACAGGAAAGTCCCCCCTCCTGGCGACGATTTTCGCCCCGGACTGATATACTTGCGCGACACTCCGAATCGAGGTTGACGGCATGCGGTGGACGCGAGTCTTGCGATTCCGAATCTGGATACTCCTCTTGTTTCCAGGCGTTCTGAGCACTGTAGCCCTGATGAGCGGATCGGCTCCGTCCCCCTCCGCGGACCGGGACGTCGACTTCGCCCGCGACATCCGGCCCATCCTGGAGGCCAGCTGCAACCAGTGCCACGGCGCCGACCAGAGCATGAACGGCCTTCGCCTGGATACCCGGGAAGCGGCCCTGAAGGGCGGCCAGTCCGGACCGGCCATTCTCCCCGGCGACGGTTCCTCCAGCCTCCTCTACCGCAAGATCGTCGGCGACGCCCCGGGATCTCCCATGCCTCTCACGGGAACGCTGCCTCCCGACCAGGTCGAGATGATCCGTTCTTGGCTGGATCAGGGAGCACCCTGGACCGAGGCCCTCGATGGAACGGGCGCCAGCACCAAGAAGCACTGGGCCTACGTCAATCCGGTCCGTCCTTCTCTGCCAAAGGTCAAAGACGTGGACTGGGTCCGCAATTCCATCGACCGCTTCGTCCTGGAGCGGTTGGAACAGGAAGGCCTGGAACCTTCCCCCGAAGCCTCCCGAACGACATTGATCCGCCGCCTGACCCTGGATCTCATCGGTCTCCCGCCGACGCCCGAGGAAGTGGACGCCTTCGTTGAGGACGATCGACCGCTGGCCTACGAGCGCCTCGTCGACCGCCTCCTCGCCTCGCCCCGCTACGGCGAACGCTGGGCCCGCCCCTGGCTGGACCTGGCCCGCTATGCCGACACCAACGGCTACATCCACGACCGGCGCCGCAACATGTGGCTCTATCGCGACTGGGTGATCAAGGCCATCAACTCGGACATGCCCTTCGACCGGTTCACCATCGAGCAGGTGGCGGGAGACCTGCTCCCCGACGCCACGCCCGAGCAGAAGATCGCCACCGGGTTCCACCGCAACACCATGATCAACACCGAGGGCGGAACCGACCCGGAGGAGTACCGGGTGGCGGCGATTCTGGACCGGGTCGAGACCACCGGAACCGTCTGGCTCGGGAGCACCATCGCCTGCGCCCAGTGCCATGATCACAAGTACGATCCCATCACGCAGGAGGAGTACTTCCAAATCTTCGCCTTCTTCAACAGCACGATGGAGGAGAACAACCCGAAGACGAAGATCCGGCCGCACAGCTCCAGCATCACCCTGCCCCCGGCCGACTATCTGTCGTCGCACCGCTCCGACATCGAGCGGGAGATCGTCGATCTGAAAGCCGCGCTGAAACGTTCCACGCCGGAGTTGGAGGTGGCGCAGAAAGAATGGGAGACGCGGACCGCCGGGGACATGGTTTCCTGGAGCTCCCTGGACCCGGTCACCTACTTTTCCCTCGGGGGCGCGGAACTGACTCTGCAGGAGGACGGTTCCCTCCTGGCTTCGGGACCGAAGCCGGGACGGGAAACGTACGTTACCGTGACCGAGACCCGGGCCGAGGGGATCACGGCCATCCGCTTGGAAACCCTGACCGATCCCAGCCTGCCCCACGGCGGATCCAGCCGGAGTCCCGACGGGGACTTCATGCTGACCGGATTCGAGGTGGTGGCGGAACCCGTCGCGACGCCGGGTTCCTCCTCTCCGGTCGTGTTCGCCAGCGCCGTGGCCGAGATCGATCCCGTCACGACCGGCATCCGCCGCACCCTGGACGGCGATCCCACCACCGGCTGGTCCAACAGCGGAACCAGTTACAAGAACAGGGTCGAACGGCAGGCCATTTTCATGCCCGAGTCTCCCTTCGGCTTTCCGGGTGGAACCCGGTTCACGATACGGCTGAGGCATGAGGGGGAGAAACCGGGTAAGACCATCGGCCGTTTCCGTTTTTCCGTGACCCGGGACCAGGACCCGGCCCGAAACGTCAAGCTGCCGACCCGGGCGGAACGCGTCCTGGCGGTTCCCGCCGGCCAGAGGACCGGGAGCCAACGGCAGATTCTGAACGACTACTATCGCGGCATCGCCCCCTTGCTGACCCCGAAGCGGCAACGGCTATCCGAACTTCTGGCCTTCTGGAAACAGTTGACCTCGCCCACCAGCTTCGTCATGAACGAGTTGGAGACGCCCCGGACCAGCCGCATCTTCGTCAAGGGAAGCTTTCTGGATCCGGGCAAGGAGGTTCAACCGGGCGTCCCCTCGGTGCTCCATCCCCTGCCCGAGAGCGAGACACCGCCCAATCGCCTGACTCTGGCCCGCTGGCTGGTCTCTCCCGAGAACCCCCTGGTGGGACGGGTCACCATGAACCGGCTCTGGTCCGATCATTTCGGCAGACCCCTGGTGAAGACCCCGGAAAACCTGGGGACGCAAGGGGAACGGCCGACCCATCCGGAACTGCTGGACTGGCTCGCCACCGAGTTGGTGGAGCAGGAGTGGTCCATGAAGGCCATGCACCGGTTGATGGTCACCTCGGCAACCTACCGGCAGGACTCGCGGATGGGAGAATCCTTGCAGGAACAGGATCCCAGTAACCAGTTCTACGCCCGTGGCCCCCGGTTTCGAATGGACGCTGAAATGATCCGGGACAGCGCGCTGAGCGCCGCGGGCCTGCTCAGCCTGAGACCCTACGGCCCCAGTGTCTTTCCGCCCCAACCGGCGGGACTCTGGGACAACCTCTACGTCGCGGACACCTGGATCACGGGCCGGGGAGACGACCGCTACCGGCGAGGGCTCTACACCTTCCTGAAGCGGATTCGTCCCTATCCCTTCTACGCCAACTTCGACGCTCCCAGCCGCGAGACCACTTGTGTGGCCCGCAGCCGCTCCAATACGCCGCTGCAAGCCCTGAATCTGATGAACGACGGGACCTTTCTGGAAGCCGCCCGGGGACTGGCCGGCCGCATGGTCTCGGAGACAGGCCCCGCAGTGGCCGACAGGATCTCTCATGGATTCCGCCTCTGTCTGGGCCGACTGCCCTCCGAGGCGGAGCTCAAGGAGTTGACGGCGCTGTATCGGGACCAGTTGGAGAATCTTTCCGATTCCGCTCCAGGAACGGCGAGTTCCCATTCTCTCTCCGGGGTGCCGGAATCCGGCGGTCTGACGGCCTGGACCAGCGTGGCTCAAGTCCTTCTGAATCTGGACGAAACCATCTCTCGACCCTGAGCGCGAGGAAGAGCACTCATGAAGATCCAACAGGAGATGCTGAAAGCCATCACCCGCCGCCACTTCTTCTTTCGTGGCGGAATGAGCATCGGGTCCATCGCTCTGGCCGGAATGATGGACGACAAGCTCTTTTCGGCCCCCGCTCTTGACGCCCGCCATCCCATGGCGCCCAAGGCGGGGCACTTCGAACCCAAGGCCAAGAACATCATCTTCCTCTTCATGTCGGGTGGCCCGTCTCAGATCGACATGTTCGAGAACAAGCCGCGGCTCACGGCCCTGGACGGCCAGAACGTTCCGGAAGGCACGCTGGACGGCAAACGGTTCGCCTTCCTGCGGGGGACGCCTCAGGCTCTGGCCTCTCCCTACTCCTACGATCGTTACGGTGAGTCCGGGGCGGAACTTTCGGAGCTGCTGCCCCATCTGGCCCAGGTCGCGGACGACATCACCATCGTCAAGTCCGTCCACGCGGAGCAGTTCAACCACGCGCCGGCGCAACTGTTCATGAACACGGGCCACCACCTCATCGGACGGCCCAGCATGGGATCGTGGCTGACCTATGGCCTGGGCAGCGAGAACCGCGACTTGCCCGGCTTCGTGGTCCTGCAATCGGGTCCAGTGGAGGTCTTCGCCGGCAACTCGTGCTGGGGTCCCGCTTTCCTTCCCACCGTCTACCAGGGGGTGCAGTTCCGGTCCCAGGGCGACCCGGTCCTCTTCCTGTCCGATCCGGAATGGATGACCCGCAAGGCTCGCCGCCGGTCGCTCGACGCGCTCAAGAGGCTCAATCAACTGCAGCACCAGGCGGTGGGCGATCCGGAGATCCTGACCCGCATCGCCTCCTACGAACTGGCCTACCGGATGCAGACCAGCGTCCCCGAGCTGATGGACATCAGCGATGAACCGGAACACATCCACCGCATGTACGGGACCGAGCCGGGAAAGGAGTCCTTCGCCAACAACTGCCTCCTGGCCCGGCGCCTGGTGGAGCGGGGTGTCCGTTTCGTCCAGCTCTACCACCACGGATGGGACCACCACGGACTGATCGCCCAGGGGTCCATCATCCACAAGGAGGGCTTGCAGACCCGCTGCCTGGAAACCGACCAGGCCTCAGCCGCCCTGATCAAGGACTTGAAGGACCGGGGCCTGCTGGAGGACACGCTGGTGATCTGGGGCGGCGAATTCGGCCGGACTCCCATGAACGAGCACCCCGGGAAGTATCCGGGTCGCGACCACCATCCGTACGCCTTCACCATGTGGATGGCCGGCGGCGGCACCAAGCCTGGGATCACCGTCGGGAAGACGGACGAGCTGGGCTACGAGATCGTGGAAGACCCCATCCACATGCACGACATGCACGCCACGATCCTGCATCTGCTGGGCCTGGACCACACCCGCTTGGTCTACAAGTTCCAGGGCCGCCAATTCCGCCTCACCGACGTAGGCGGCCACGTCGTGAACAAGCTTTTGGCATAGGAGCGACGATCGGAGCGCGTCTGGAGTATCCATGTTGCAATGGGAGCGGCGTCATCCGGAGCGGCGTCGTCCTCGGCGCCGTCTTACGACCTCGCATTCAAAAAAAACCGGGCGGCCGCATCGTCTCTCCCCGCCCGTGTTCTTCCTCACCCCTCCCCCAGCCCGAAAACGAACGGCAGGACCGATCTCCCTTCGTCTGAGAAAAACATGCCCCCCCGGAGGGGGAACTTTTAGTCCCCCCGTGGGAGTGGGGGTAGGAAACCCCCCACTCCTTTTCACGCAGGATTTCGCCGGACCGGGGCCGGTGGGGGAGCTCCGAAGAAAAGCCCCAAGACGTCCAGTCGCCGAGCTTCGAGCACACCCAACGCTCGAAAGAGGGCGCCAAGAATGACGCCCCTCCAAACGAGCACCGGCGTCCTTCCGGGCACCGACCGGGACGGGCGTCGGAGCGGCGTCCTTCCGGGCGCCGACTGGGAAGGGCGT
>JAJDTT010000184.1 GCA_022827025.1 Acidobacteriota bacterium | reverse complement strand
CGAAGAGGGGGACAAGAATGTCCCCCCTCCGAGGGTGCCCCATGTTTTCTGAGAAGTCCCCCACCGCCGGGCCTCCGGCATGATCCCCCGAGAAACTGTGCGGGGATCGTCCATCAGCGGCGCCCGCCGCGTCGCCGCTGTTGAACGACTCGTAGGGGCGACCCTTGTGGTCGCCCTCCCCCTGAACGGCGCCACCGTCCGCCGGCCATTGCCTGGGCACTACCGGACCGGGGGGGGTGGAGCGGCGACTTTCTAGTCGCCGACCGGGATCGGCGTCCGGAGCGGCGTCCGGAGCGGCGTCGTCCTCGGCGCCGACTGGGACCGGCGTCCTTCCGGGCGCCGGGAATGGCGACGTGGAGCGGCGACTCCGCCGCTGAACGATGCGACCCCGCAGGGCACCCACAAGGGGTGCCCCTACGGTCATCGGGGATTGGAAGTTTCAAAAAAAGAAGGGCCGAGGAACCGGAAGGGAAGCCTTCGATCAAGTCACAGGCACGGCTTCTTCCAGACTTCGGCGCATGGGCGTTGCCAGCCGGGATTCCTGCCGGTGACGGATGGCCGCCTCGATGAAGCTCACGAAGAGTGGGTGCGGGCTCAGCGGTTTCGACTTGAACTCGGGATGGAACTGGCAGCCCAGAAACCAGGGATGATTCTCCAACTCCACGATCTCCACGAAATTCCCGTCGGGAGAATTGCCGGACACCTGCAGCCCGTAGCTCACCAGGATCTCCTCGTATTCCCGATTGAACTCGTAGCGATGACGGTGTCTTTCGGAGATCTCCCGATCCCCGTAGATTCGGCGTGCCAGCGAGCCCTCGTCCAGCAGACAGGGATAGGCGCCCAGCCTCATGGTGCCGCCCATGGCATCCACTCCCAGCAGGTCCCGAAGCTTGTAGATGACCCGGTGTGGGACCGCGGGGTTGAACTCGGAACTGTTGGCGTCCAGGGAACAGACATTCCGGGCGAACTCGATGACGATGCACTGCATTCCGAGGCAGATTCCGAAACAGGGCATCCGCCGGACCCGGGCATGCCGGATCGCCCGGATCATCCCTTCGATACCGCGGATCCCGAAGCCGCCCGGAATCAGGATGGCGTCCAGCCCTTCCAACCTCGATTCATAGTCGTCCCCGACCAGGCCCTCCGAATCAACCCACTGGAGCCGGACCCGGGTCCGGGCCGGAAGCCCGCCGTGGATCAGGGCCTCGCCGAGGCTCTTGTAGGACTCCTCAAAGCCCACGTACTTGCCGATGATCCCGATGGTCACTTCCCCTTCGGGACTCCGGATCCGGTCCATGAGATCTTCCCAGGGACCCAGTTCGATGGGACGTTCGGGCAGACGGAGGAGATCCGCGATGATGGCGTCCAGCCCTTCCTTGCTATAGACCAAGGGGACTTCGTAGATGCATTCCACGTCCTTGGCGGTGATCACGGCTCTTGAAGGCAGATTGCAGAAGAGGGCGATCTTCTGCTTGATCTGCTTGGGAAGCAGTTGCCGGGTGCGGCAGAGAAGAACATCGGGCTGAATTCCGATCTCTCTCAACTCCCGCACCGAGTGCTGGGTCGGCTTCGTCTTCAGCTCTCCGGCCGTCTCGATGAAGGGCACGAGGGTCAGGTGAACGAAAATCGAGTTCTCGTGTCCCACGTCGATCCGCATCTGCCGGATGGCTTCCAGGAAAGGCTGGCTCTCGATGTCTCCGACCGTTCCGCCGATCTCCACCACCACCACGTCGACGTCGTCCGCCACCCGCTTGATGGTGGCCTTGATCTCGTTGGTGATGTGCGGGATGACCTGGACCGTCTTTCCCAGGTACTCTCCGTGGCGCTCCTTCCGGATGACCGTCTGGTAGATCTTGCCGGTGGTGGAGTTGTTGTCCAGCCCCATCTTGGCGCTGGTGAACCGCTCGTAGTGACCCAGATCCAGATCCGTTTCGGCGCCGTCGTCGGTCACGAACACCTCGCCGTGCTGGAACGGACTCATGGTTCCGGGATCGACGTTGATGTACGGGTCCAACTTGAGGAGTGTCACCTTCAGACCGCGGGCCTCCAGGAGGCACCCGATGGCCGCCGACGCCAGACCCTTGCCCAGCGAACTCAACACCCCGCCCGTCACGAAAATGAACTTGGTCGCCATCCTAGCTCTCCCCTTCCACCGCTAAGTTCGCGCGTTTCTGATTTGGAAACAAAGAGCCATTTTCAAAGAATGGTCTGACACGTTCCAGATCTTCCCGGGTATCGATACCCACGCTGTCCTCGTCCACCGTGGCGACCTGAATCGGGATCCGGTTCTCCAGAAACCGGAGCTGTTCCAGCTTCTCGATCTCCTCCAATGGAGAGCGGCGAAGCCGGGACAGATTCAGGAGCAACCGGCGCCGGTAGCCGTAGATCCCCAGATGCTTGTAAAGAGGGGCCTCGCCCTCCCGGGCGTACGGGATCGGGGCCCGGGAGAAGTACAGAGCCCGGCCCTCCGAGTCGGTCACCACCTTCACCACGTTGGGGTCCAGGGCTTCTTCCGGATCAGGAATGGGAACACAAGCGGTAGCCACCTGAACCCCCGGGTCTCCGTCGAAACAGGCGCAGACCCGGTCGATGGTCGTGGGCGGGACCGCCGGCTCGTCACACTGGAGGTTGATGAAGACGTCCGCCTCCAGTCCCTGCGCCACTTCCGCCACTCGCTCGGTGCCGCTTCGATGCCGGTCCGAGGTCATGACGGCGTTGCCGTCCCAGGACCGGACGGATCGAAGAATCCTCTCATCGTCGGTAGCGACCAGGACCCGGTCCAGGCGAGCCGACTGCAACCCGCGCAGATAGACCCATTGGACCAGGGTCTTTCCCCCGATCTCGATCAACGGCTTGCCGGGAAGGCGCTTGGAAGCGTAACGAGCCGGAATGACCCCCACGAAGCGCATAGGGAACGGTATCCCAGCCGTGTGGCCCCTGGCAAGGATCTGACGCCGCGCACGAGGCCGGAAACTCGTGCTCCGGATTTCACTTTTTCGTGTTACTGATCCTAAAAGCGGTTGTTTGCAGGAGGCCGGACGGGCCGGTCCGACGCCCACGGCTCTACGGGCTAGACCTCAATTCTTGGGCGGTGGGGGTGGCGGTGGGGGTGGTGGTGACGAAGGACGCGGCGGCGAGCCCCCGCTCTTGTCTATGGGACTATGCATACTGTTGCTCCAACACTTTGCACGTCTCAGCCCAGGACTTCTCATTCAACTTTCGATCCTCATGAATGCCCACAGGAGCCGCTCGACTGGTGGCCGCCGTCAATCGCTGTTGCAAATCCTGGTTCCTCTTGAGGGCCAATTCGTCGGAGAAGTCGACACGGTCTATGCGGTTCCACAGACTCTCCCACTCTATTTCCAGGTAGCTGCACTCAAGACAAATTCCATGCAGCACTGCCGCTTTCTTCGCGTAGTCCCCTGCGACAGCCCATGCCGCGATTGCGGCGACCGACAAAGCGAACAGGATGATCAGGAACTCCGAGGCCTTGAAAAAGACCAGGAGTGCCTCCGTGCTCCCCGCGCATATCAGCCCCCACAGAATCCACTGGTGCCACTGACTGTAACGGCCTGAGAGCGCTCCGTAGTAGCGGACCTGTCTGGTCACGTCTAGAAGTCCATTCCAAACAACACGCCGAGTGTTTTCGGTTGTCATCGTCCCCTCACTTCTATAGTCGTAGAGCAGGCACTAACACCGCGCCGGTTCAGGCGGCATTCATGTCTCCCGGAGACAAACATATCATTCCAGGTTCACCGGTGCGCGAGGGGAGACATTCGCTATCTCGACGGAACCTCTTGGTAGTGCCCGCGATCACCCTGCCGGTCCTCCTCTTCCAAAACGTGACTACTTCAGCGCCCCGCTCCCTCCGATCCGGTGAGTTGCGGCGGACAGCATTCCGGTCCGTCTCTGGCGCAGGACCACCACCAGGTTCCGGGCGTCCTCCGGAATTGCCGTCTCCAGCGAGGGGCTGAAGGTCTCGTATTGCCGGAAAGACACGAGTTCCGGTTCCGAGAAATCCATTTCGAGCGCCTTGGCGAACAGGAAGTTCTCTCCCAGGGGCTCGCCTGTGGCATTGAAGGAGATGCCGAATATCTCCAGGTCGCAACGTTTTCGGCCGGCATCGTCGGAGAAGGTCAGCGCCTGCTCGGGAATGAGAGGACGCACCACCCATTGTTCGCCGTCGCGGCGGATGGAGAGTCGGAACGGAAAATCCCGGTAGAGGTCAGGAAACTTGAAAGCATTGGCCAAATTCGACTGGGCCGCCTTTTCCGGAGCCACGGTCTCATAACCCCGGCGGTACCGGAGCGTCAGGCCCTTCCGTTTCACCTTGACCTCGATCCGGTGAAACTTGCCGTCTTCCATCCTGGCATCGGGAACGTAACCCAGAAGGTAGTAGGAACGGCTGTCCAGATACGCCGTCCGAATGGGATTGACGAGCTCGTTTTCGTTGGTGAGAAGGAGACCCCCCGTGTCCTCCGACAGGGTGGCCAGGAATTCCTGGGGAGCTTCCACGTCACCAATGTCGTAGTACGTGCCGTGCTGGAAGGGAACCAGCATCAGGCCCCGCGGGTCGATGCTGTAGACAGACACCTGGTTGCGATTGGCCTGATCGACGGCGGAGCGGAGAGTCCTGGCGTAGATGGAGGCCATGTTGCCGATCCTGAGCTTGGACAACGTGGCCACCCGCGGCCGGTGCAGCCCACGATGCAACTGGTCGGTCCTTCGCTGGATGATTTCCGACACCCTGTGGTAGGCATTGATGGCATACCCTCTCGAGAAGTAGAGCACCCGCTTTCGCCCCGGAAGGGAACCCAGGTATCGGGAAAGGGCGGAGATCGCCCGGCAAGACAGATCGAGGCGGGTCCTCAGGTCCGTGAGGTACTGCTGAGCCTCCATCTCCGCGTAGGATACGGGCACCTCCGGAGGGATATCCCCCCCGAAGCGATTGAAGATCTCATCCACCCGTTCCGCAAACTCCTCCAGGCTCGCCTCTTCACGGCGATAGGGAACCTGATTCAAGGCCGTTTCCAGCTTCTCCAGGTCCCGGGTGAACGGTTGGTCCACTTGGAAGGCGGGCCGAATCGTGACCAGCATGGCCAGGTCTCCAGGATCCATGCCCGAGTGCAGAAACTCCCGAATGGCTCCCTTGCTCCGCTCCGCCGAGTCCAGGTCCATGGTCTGGAGATCCAACAGGAAAACGACATAGCCGCCCTGACCCCGCTTCTGAACGTCCCGGAGCGCGCGGGCGGCGCGAGGAGACGGCTCTCCCGGTTGTTCATCGGGAATCTCTCCCTGTTCCAGCCTGAACAACCGGATCTTCTGGCGCTTCCCGTCCTCCAGAACCTCGATTTCATCCTGCCGGATATCGGAGACGAACCGGCCCTTGCCATCCGTCGCCACAAGGTCGACCAGCACCAATTCCGATTCGGCGCGAAATCTGGGGATCGTGTCCTGTCGCCGCCCGGCTTGAGGCCACACCAAAGTCCCCGGGAGCAGGAACACTGCGAGCAGGTGCGCCACGAATGGGAGGCCGGCATTCCCGTAGACGCTCTTCACGCTGTGGGCTCTCAAAAGACCAACTTCCCCTCAAGCACCATGTCCTTGAGTTTGAACTTTCGAGATATTTTCTGGTCTGAAATTCTGGTGACGAACTCGATCGTCTTGTCTCCCGGATCGACAGGCCGGGCTCTGTCTCTGGGAAACAGAAGGTACAACGCCACCCACCGCTGTTGTTTTCCCAACCTGGCGCCGGTGGGCAGCCATCGCGTTCTTTTTCCGACCTTGAGATACGACCGGGACCTGACGGCGTCCAGGAATCGATCTTTTTCCGTGGCCTCAACCGGGATCATTCGCGGCGGCAGACCGGACACACTGACGACGACATGGCTCGAATCCTTCCCCATCCACTCCCCGTCGTCCGTCCTGGTCTTCACTCGGCTCAATTCCCGGATTCGGGACCATGCCCACTTCACGGGCATCGCCGATTCCCAACGGACGGTCACGGGAACAAAGGATCCGAAGGCGCCACCGGTACTGTCGAGGTCCCTTGACGCCGTCTGTGTCTGGACATAGACGGACGCCCCGCGGGACGTGATGCCGACGGATCCCGGCGCGTCCGCGCGGCGACCTTCCAGGTTTTCTATCAACGAGCGGTCGTCCGCCGGTCGATAGGACTTCTCGAGCTTGGCTCGCGAGATGTGGAACTGGCGGGCCCAAGGCGACTTGGTCAGGATCTTGGAGACCTGTTCCCGGCTCCATTCCTGGTAGGGAACCTCTTCCCAGAACTTCCTGGCGCCGAATGTCGGACCAGCCATCATCAGGCTGGCCACCAGACTCAAGATCCCCGACTTCAAGTTGATCCTCGCGCAATTATTGGACGGGCAAACCTGAGAAACAGTTCAGCAAGGCATCGGGACCCTTCCGCCAGAGCGGAGTTCCGGGCGATCCTGCAGGGTCTACCAAGGCCCGGCCCAGGGTTCACGGGTCAGGAATTGACCAGTTTCAATTCCCCGGGAGCGCCGCCGGCCAGGCGCTGGGTGTGCCGGCGCATTTCCTCGAAGTAGTGGACCGCGATCTGGCCGGCGAGAAAGGTCCAGATGCCGGCCACGGAAACGCGCAAGACGTGCTTCTTCCCCGGAAACCGGCGCAGCAGCCGGTCGCCCCCCTCCCGCACCAGGGCGCCGGAAGCCAGCAGCGGCAGCAGTTCCCTGGCCCGGCTCCGATTCAACGGATAGCCGAAGGCTCTGGCGACCTTCAGGATCATGGCCGTCTGAATGGCGCTCAACGGCAACATGTCGCTGACCGGAATCGGCACGGCGCCCACCAGGGCGGCAGAGAAGGACGCCTGGGTCACGATGGAATTGCAGATGGTTCGGCGGAACCCGGGCAGGCTTCGCGTCAACGGATAGAGGGCCTTGGGAAGGGCCGAGACGATCGATTTCAGGAGCCGCTCGAGCCTCTCCGGCTGGACCACGGACACCGGGAACACGGCGGTACCCAGAACGCTTCTGGCCGACCGGACCATCCGCCCCGGCTGCCGGACAAGATCCATCTTGCTCAGGACCACCAGCAGCGGCGTTCCGTACCCCTGAAGCCGCTCCAGGAGGCGCCGAGTGGAGAGTGTGGCTTCGAAGCGGCCGTCCAGAAGCAGGAGAATGAAATCCGCCTCCTGCAGATCCCGGTTCACGTCCGCCGTCCGGTACCCGACGAACTCCTCCAGCCCCTGGATGCCGACGGAACGAAAGATGGGCCGGTCCGCTTCGTCCTGACCCCGGGTCAGAGCCCGAATCAGCGTCGCCTTCCCCGATTGGGGCATCCCCACCACACTGATCTGCAACTCCTCCTCCGATTGGATCTCCCGCCATTGCCCCCGAACCACCCCCAGGACCTTCTGCATGTTGTCCCCCTGGCGCGGGAGCGTGTCCATGACGGTCTTGAGCCGATACTTGATGTCATCCGGGAGAAGGAATGCCAATTGATCCAGGAGGTCGAGGACCGGTTCGGGAGCCCAGCCCCTGATGCTTCGGAAGATGTCGTCCGAGCTCAGATAGGGTTCGGAAGCGCCCAATGCCGACGACTCAGCCATGAATCAATTGTATCTCCTGCCCGGAAGCGGTTCCAATTTGGGGAGAGGCAGACGTACGCCACGATCCTATTTCAGGCCGGCGGATCTCACATCAGGTTCACCGGGTCCACATCCACGGAGACCTTCTTCAGGTTGACCCCCTTGCGGGAGAGATCATCCCGGCTCGAACGGACGACTTCCAGGGCTTCCGGACGGCGGACGGCCTTGATCAGAATCTGGAAACGGTATTCCCCCTTGATCCGCTCCAGCGGGGCGGGCGCCGGCCCCAGGATGCGCAGCCGTTGTTGGGCCCCGATTCGCTTTCGGTGCTCCAACAGCCTCCGGCCGAACCGGTCGGCCAAATCCAGCGTCGCGTTCCGGTCGCGGCCCTGAACCAGGAGGCTGACCAGGGCCGAGAAGGGCGGGTATTGGAATCGGCGGCGGAACTCGATCTCCTCCTGAAAGAACAACGGGTAGTCCTGCCGGCGGGCCGCCTTGAGACTGTAGTGGTTGGGGAAATAGGTCTGGATGACGACCCGGCCGCCACGCTCTCCTCGTCCGGCCCGGCCCGCCACCTGGGTCAGGAGCTGGAAGGTCCGTTCGGCGGCCCGGAAGTCGGGCAGCTTCAAGCCCTGGTCCGCGCCCAGGACGCCGACCAGCGTGACTCCGGGGAAGTCGTGCCCCTTGGCGATCATCTGCGTGCCCACCAGAACGTCGGTCCGGCCCCGGCGAAAGTCCGACAGGATCCGTTGCAGGCTGCCTTTGCGACGAACCGTATCCCGGTCCAGGCGGCCCACCCGGGCTTCGGGAAACAGATCCTGGAGCGCCTCCTGCACCTTCTCCGTCCCTTCCCCCAGCAAGTGGATGTACCGCTTGCCGCACTCCCGGCAGCGGGTGGGGAGCGAACGGCTGAACCCGCAATAGTGGCAGAGGAGCCGATTCCGGTCTCGATGATAGGTCAGGCTGATGCTGCAGTTCCGGCAGCTCTCGGTGCTCCCGCAGCTCCGACAGAGCAGCGCCGCGGAATAACCCCTCCGATTGAGCAGGATCAGCGCCTGGTCGTTGCACTCCAAGCTCTGCCGGAGCAACTCCCTGAGCAGGTCCGAGAGGATCAGCGCCTTGCCATGTTTCTGGAACTCCAGCCGCATGTCCACGACCTGGACCTGGGGCAGGGAGCGGTCCAGGACCCTGCGAGGCAGGACCTCCGCCTGGGGACGTCCCCGTTCCCGGGAACCGTGGTAGATCTCCAACTGTGGCGTAGCGCTGCCCAGCACCACCAGGGCCTGCTCCAGTTGCCCGCGTTTCAGCGCCGTGTCCCGAGCGTGATATCTCGGCATCTCCCCCTGCTTGTAGGAGGAGTCGTGCTCCTCGTCGACGATGGCGATCCTGAGATCGGGCACGGGAGCGAACACGGAAGACCGGGTGCCGATCACGACCCGGGCCTTTCCCTCCCGAATACGCAACCATTGGTCGAACCTCTCCCCCTCCGAGAGGGCGCTGTGAAGAATGGCCACCTCCGAACCGAACCAGCCCCGGAACTGGTTCGAGATCTGGGGAGTCAAGCCGATTTCGGGCACCAGCATCAAGGCGCTTCCGCCGTTTTGGACCACCTGGGAAATGGCGTTGAGATAAACCTCCGTCTTGCCGCTTCCGGTGATCCCATGGATGAGCATGCTGTGAAAGCCGCCGCCGGAGAGCCGCCTTTCGATCTGGTTCAGGATCCTGCTCTGATCCGGGTTCAACGAATGCCGCGTGACCGGCGGGGGCGGGTCCGAGTCAAGCCACGGGGAGCGGTAGACCTGCACCGGTTTCAGCACCAGGGCGCCCCGGGCCGCCAACGCCTTCAGCGTGCCGTGGGTGGTGCGGGCCTCCCGCACGAATCGGGCCACCGGCACCGGGAGCTTCCGGGCGGCCAGCAGAGCCAGGAGCTCCCGCTGCCGCCGTGTCAGATCGGGTCCGCGGGAGGGGTCGATGCTCCGTATCGACATCCTGGTCTTGACCGGCCAGACCCGGGGTTCCGGCGCGGAAGGCTTCGACAGCAGGCCCGGCGGAAGCATGCTTTGCAGGACCTCACCCAGGGGAGAGAAGTAGTAACGCGCCACCCATTGACCGAGGCTCAACAGCTGCGGAGAAAGGATCGGGTCCGGATCCAGGACCCGCTCCAGATCCTTCAGATTCAGGCCGGCGGCCGGCGGTGAGCCGGGGACGACGATGCCGACCAGTTTCCGGTGGCGGAATGGAACCAGGACCCGGGTGCCGGCCGCCGGCGGCGCCTCCATCCGATCCGGAACCCGGTAGGTGAACTCCTGGAAGAGCGGCAGGGGTACCGCGACCTGGACGTTCCGGTTTCGCTCGGGGTCTCGGCCGGATGGGATTTCCAGGCTGGCGGACATGAAAAACTCGGGCTAGGAGTCTGCGCGGCCGTTGACCCGGCCCAGGCCGATCCCGGGCGAGGACCGAACGGGCTACCGGGGTCCGGACGCGTAGTAGGAGCTTCCCAGTTCAGTCAGCTTGGCCCGGATCGCCTTCATGTCCTCCCAGACCTGCCGTTTGGCGCGCGGGTTGCGAAGCAGATAGGAGGGGTGGAACGTGGGAATCAGAAGACCTCCCCTGTAGGGGTAGAACTTGCCCCGGATCCGGGATATGGCGGTCTTCGTCTGAAGCAGAGTCTGGGCCGCGTACCGGCCCAGGGCCACGACCAGGACCGGGTCGATGGCTTGGATCTGCTGGAAAAGAAAACCCTCGCACGATTCGACCTCGTCCGTTTCGGGGTCCCGGTTCCGGGGAGGCCGGCACTTGAGGATATTGGCGATGTAGACCTGCTCCCGTTGCAGGCCGATGGACTCGATGATGCGGGTCAGGAGCTGGCCGGCCCGGCCCACGAAGGGGATCCCCTGGGCATCTTCGTCGGCTCCCGGTGCCTCTCCCACGAACATGAGGTCGGCTTCGGGGTTCCCGACTCCGAACACGATGTTTTGGCGGCCCCGGTGCAGTTTGCACCTCGTACACTCCCCCATCTCCTCCCGGATGTCCTGCAGCGTCGGAACCCGATTCAGGTTCTTCAGGTTGAGATGGGTCACTCCCAACTCGCCGAAAAAATTCAGTTGCTGGACCACTTCACGCATGCCGCACGGTTCCTCGGGAAGATCGTCTGTTCAGTCTACTACGAGGTGGTGCCAAAACGGCGCTCGGCGAACGGCCACGCCAATACACCAGGAGTCTGCGCGGCAGAAATTGATCTGCTGCGAAAGCGTATAATCGGTCCATATTTCCCCGATTTCTCGGCGAATAGAACAACTATGCGCCTCTAAATCGTGAAAATCTGGCCTCGATTCTCCACTTTCTCGCTACGACCATTTCTACCGCGCAGACTCCTAAACCACACCGAACCGATCCAGGAGGACCTCCCGGTTCCTCCACTCGGGCGCGACGCTGACCTGCAGCTCGAGGGCGACCCTGCGAACGCCCAGCAAGCGCTGGATCTCCTTGCGGGACCGGGTCCCGATGGTCTTGATCATGCGGCCCGCCCGGCCGATGACGATCTTCTTCTGGCTCTCCTTCTCCACCATGATGGAGGCCCGGATCACCACCAGGCCGTCGGCCCGCCGTCCTTCGTCGAACTCCTCCACCAGGACGGCGGTGGAATAGGGCAGCTCCTGCCGGGTGCAATCCAGCACCTTCTCCCGGATGAGCTCCCCGGCCAGGGATCGCTCCGGCTGGTCGGTCAGGTAATCGTCGGGGTATTCCAAATCCCGCTCGGGCAGGTTTCCGGCGATCCGGTCCAGCAGGACCGCCAGGTTGTCCCCCTTGAGAGCCGAGATGGGAATGATCTCCCGGTAGCCGTGACGCTGGTGGTAGAACTCCATCATGGGGAGCAACCGCCCCTTGTTGATGAGGTCGACCTTGTTGAGCAGGAGGATCGCCGGCTGCCGGATCCGGCGAATCAGATCCAGGACGTATTTCTCGCCCTTGCCGAAGCGCTCGGAGGCATCCACCATGTGGAGCACCAGGTCGACGGACCGCAACGCCTCGTAGACCGCTCCCATCATCCGTTCGTTGAGCCGGTAGCCGGGGCGATGGACTCCGGGAGTATCCACGAAGATGATCTGGGAGTCCGGCCGGGTCAGGACCCCCAGAATCCGGTGTCTCGTGGTCTGGGGTTTATCGCTGACGATGGAGACCTTGGACCGGATGAGGCGGTTCAGAAGGCTGGACTTCCCCGAGTTGGGGCGTCCGATCAGGGCGACGAATCCTACCTTGGCCACGAGATGCTCACGCCACCTGTACCGGGCGGACCGCCAGCCGGTCCTGGATTCGATCCCACAGGAAGGCCGCCACCCGCCGCTTGGTGAGCAGGGGAGATTTCTCTTCCGCACCCTCCGGGTTCAGCAACAGCACCTGGTTGTAGTCCGACGCGAAGCCTCGATCCGGACGGGAGATGTCGTTGGCCACGATCAGGTCCAGACGCTTCCGGCGCAGTTTTTCGAGGGCGTTTCGACGGAGACCGCTGGACTCGGCGGCGAAGCCCACCAGGAACTGACCGGCTCGTTTCTTCTCTCCCAACTCCATGAGGATGTCCCGAACCGGTCGAAGCCGGAGAGTGCCGAGACGGCCGTCGTTTTTCTTGATCTTCTCCCGAGAACGGTGGACGGGCGCGAAGTCTCCCACGGCGGCGGCCATGATGACGATCTCCGAGCCGTCGAAGCGGCCCCCGACGGCGGCGGCCATCTCTTCGGCCGACCGGACGGCAAGCAGTTCCACGCCCGGCGGCGGGTTCAGGTGAGTCGGTCCCGAAACCAGGGTGACGCGGGCGCCGCGGGTCTGCGCCTCCGCGGCAATGGCGTACCCCATCTTCCCCGAGGAACGGTTCGAGAGGAACCGGACCGGATCGATGTCTTCGACCGTGGGCCCGGCGGTGACCAGCACCCGCTTGCCTTCCAGGCCCTTCCCCCGGCTCAGGATCCGAAGCGCCCGTTCGACAATGACCTCCGGCGCGGCCAGGCGTCCCTCCCCCACTTCTCCACAGGCCAGGTAGCCGGCTTCCGGCTCCACCACGGTGACTCCGCGCCCGCGCAGAACCTCCAGATTGGATTGCGTCGCCGGGTGGCGCCACATTTCGACGTTCATGGCGGGAGCCGCGACGGTGGGAGTGACGGTGGAAACGTAGAGAGTGCTCAGGAAATCGTCCCCGATGCCGTGGGCGAATTTGGCCAGCGTGTTGGCCGTCGCCGGCGCCACCAGCAACAGGTCGCTGCTGCGGGCCAGGGCGATATGTTCGATGGCCGTCGAGGAATCCCGGAACAGGTTGTCCACGACGCGGTTCCCCGAGAGCTTCTCCAGGGTCAGCGGCCCCAGGAATCTCTTGGCATGCTCGGTCATCACCGGGAGCACCTCGCAGCCCCCTTCCTGAAGCAATCTCAGGATGACGGCGGACTTATAGGCCGCGATGCAGCCGGTGACGCCCAGAACGATTCGCATGGGATATCAGTAGGCCTCGCTGCCGTCGAACCCGGTCTCGTCCGCTTCCTCGTCCGCTTCTTCCAGGACTTCCCAGGTGATGAGTCCCTGCTGCGCTTCCTGGATGGCGATGTGGGCCGGCTTCGGGGACTTATCGTCGACCTTGGGAGGGTAGCCGTTCTGTAGCTGCTTGGCCCTCTCGGCCGCCACCAGAATGAATCGAAACTTGCTGTCGTACTCGTCGGGAATGTCTATGATCATCGGGCCTCCTTGAATGTTCCTATCACCTCGCGGATCCGCCTGGCGTTCCGGACCGGACCGCCGGAATCGGATTCATGGGAATCGACCACCGACTTCAACTCCAGCAAGGCGTCCTCGAGGGAATCGTTGATTATAGCGTAACGATACTGCTTGTAGGCGGCCACCTCTTCGACGGCATGTTCCATCCGCCTCCGGATGACCGCCAGGCGATCCTGCCCCCTGTCGGTCAGGCGGCGTTCCAGTTCCCGCCTGGAAGGCGGAAGGATCAGGATGGTCAGCGCGTCCGGCACCTCACCCATGATCTGCCGAGCTCCCTGCACGTCGATGTCCAGCAACACGTCTTGTCCCGAATCGAGGCAATCCCTGACCCATTCCCGGGCCGTGCCGTAATAGTGGCCATGCACGCGAGCGTGCTCCAGGAACCGGCCGCGGGCCGCCATGCCGCGAAATTCGCGCTCGTTGACGAAAAAATATTCGACGCCGTCACGCTCCCCTGGCCTGGGTTGCCGAGTGGTGTGACTGACGGAGAAGCGGATGCCGCCGACCTGCTCGACCAAGGCCCGGCCCAGACTGGTCTTGCCGGCTCCCGAGGGGCCGCTCATGACGATCAATCTGCCTGCCATGGAGTGAGTTTCGCCTCCGAAGCGGTCGATGATCGGCCGGGCTCCCGGACGCCGGCCGCGAGCCGCTATTCTACATTCTGGACCTGTTCCCGGACCTTCTCGATCTCCCCCTTCGCCTCGAGGGCCAGGCCCGAGACGTGGGGCAGGGAGCTCTTGGCCAGGATGGTCGTCACTTCCCGGTGCATTTCCTGGCACAGGAAATCCAGGTTCTTTCCTCTCGGTTCGGACCCGGGCGCCTGGAGTTGATCCGAGAAACGGACCAGGTGGCTGCGCATGCGGGTGATCTCCTCGGAGATCTCGGCCCGGGCGGCATAGTACGCGATCTCTTCCGCCAGGCGGCCCTGATCCGGAGCAAAGGAGAGGTTCATCCCCTCCAAGCGTTTCGTCAACTTGGCGCGAGCCTGCTCGAACACCTCCGGCGCGTGTCCTGCAATGTCCTTCACCGTCCTTTCAAGGGTTTGGACCCGCGCCGTCAGGTCCTCGAACAATCGCGCTCCTTCGGCCTGGCGGGCTTCCACGACCCGGTCCAGGGCCTCGCCGGCCACTGCCAGCAGATCGTCGGAGCAGTGCTGGATCTCGGCCCCTGGCTGGTTGGCAACCAGCGTGCCGGCCAGCCGCAGACAGGTCGCCGCGTCCAGCTCTCCGCCGACGCCCAGCGACCGGAGACGCTCCACCATCGCCAGGTAGTTCTTCACCAGATCATCGTCGATCCGGTAACGGGCCTGGGACTTCCAGGAGACCTCCAGCGCCAGGTCCACCCGGCCCCGGCCCAGCTTCTCGCGGACGACCTGGCGCAATCGTGCTTCCAGGAACCTGGCCCCGTGCGGGAGTCTCAGCTTCATGTCCAGGTATCGGCCGTTGAGGGTCCGGACCTCCACCGAGACTTCCATGGTCTTGAGAGCCCTCTCCGCTTGTCCAAAACCGGTCATGCTGTACATGGTCTCTCCATCGGGTTCATGCTTGCGGTTCCAACTGCAGCCTGTGCAGCCGGCGGTAGGAGGCGGAGCGCTCCAGAAGCGTCTCATGGCCGCCCACGTCCACGATCCGCCCCTCCTCCATGAGTGCGATCCGATCCGCCAGGAGCACCGTCGACAGGCGGTGGGCGATGACCAGGGCGGTCCTCTCCCGGAGGAGATTCAGCAGAGCTTCCTGGACCAGCCGCTCCGACTCGGCGTCCAGGGCGGAGGTTGCCTCGTCCAGAATCAGGATGGGGGCATCCTTGAGCAACGCCCGGGCAATGGCGACCCGCTGCCGCTGGCCCCCGGAGAGCCGGGTTCCCCGCTCCCCGATACGGGTTTCGTAGCCTGCGGGCAGGGTTTCGATGAATTCATGGATGAATGCCATGCGGGCCGCTCTTCTGACCTGGGAATCGTCGCAGCCGGGGAGTCCGTACGCGATGTTGTTCCGGATCGTGTCGTCGAACAAGAAGGTCTCCTGGGGAACGAGGGCGATCTGCCGCCGCAGGGAACGGAGGGAGACTGTCCGGATGTCCGCACCGTCGATGGAAATCCGTCCCGACGAGGGGTCATGGAACCGGGGAAGAAGGCTGGCCAGAGTACTCTTGCCGGCTCCGCTGGTCCCCGCCAGCGCCAGGATCTCGCCGCGAGCCAGATTCAGATTGATCCGGCGCAGCACGGAAACGTCTCCCTGCCCGTAGCGGAAGGAGACGTTCTCGAAGGCGACGGATCGGGAGAACGGGGCGATTTCGACGGCCGCGGGAAGGTCCTTTACCCCGATCGGCGATCCCAGCAGGTCGAAAATCCGGCTGGACGATGCGAAAGCCTGTTGAAAGTGCAGGTGCATTCTGGAGAGTTTCCTGACCGGCTCGTAGAGGCGAAACAGGGCCGCCAGGAAAACCACCAGGACCCCGATGCCCAGTCCTTCCTGAACTTGCCGGTTGGCGTAGAACAGGAAGGGCACGAAGGAAGCGTACCCCAGGAACTCCACCATGGGCGACGCCAGGGCCGAGAGCCGGGCCCCCTTGAGATTGGCGTGGACCAGGTCGCCGATGGAACGGCGAAAGCGCTTCTTCTCGTAGTTCTCCATGCCGAAGGCCTGGACGATCTTTTGACCGGCCAACGTCTCCTGCAGCAATTGGGACAGCCGCGCCAGGTTTTCCTGGCTCTCGTGGCTGACGCCCCTCATCTTCCGTCCCAGGCGTGTCGCCAACCCCAGCACCACCGGTGCCATGAGCAGCGCCAGCAGGGACAACTGCCAGTTGATGTAGAAGATCAGTCCCAGGAAGAACAGCAGGAGAAAGACCTGGCGCAGGAAGTCGGTCAGCGACTTGCTGGCCGCTTCCAGCACCCGTTCGGTGTCGTTGAGCACCCGCGACATGAGCTGTCCGGTGGGTTGATCCGAAAAGAAGGCGGCGGACTGGTGGAGCAACCGCCCGTAGAGCCGATTCCTCAAAAGGGCCACCACATTCTGTCCGCTGTAGCTCATGAGGTACTCGGCGAAATAGAGGAGAAATGCCTTGAGCAGGGACAACCCGACCAGGAGAAAGGCGATCCGGGGCAGGCTGCCGGCGCTGACGCCCAGGTGCTCCTCCAGAAAATCGAACTTGGCATGGACCGCCCCTGCCGTTCCGGCCTCGGGAGCCAACTGGTCGAAGATCGGCTTCAACAGCACCGTGATGAGCCCGTCCAGACCGCCGCTGACGAACAGCAGAATGAAGCCCAGGAGCAGCCAGTGGGCCGTCGGCAGAATGTAGGGAATCAGCTTCCGCAGGTCCGGCACTGAGGGATTCTAACAACGTACGTGGTTGCCTGGCGTCACCACTTCCAGCCGGACCTCAGTTCGTCGTTGATGACCGCCCCTTCGGGCCAACCTCCCTGCCACAGGGCGATGACGCACTCGGCGGCTTCCATCCCCATGGCGATCACCGAGCCTTCGTCCGCGCCGGCTTGATGGGACGTGACCAGAACGTTGCCCATCCTCAGCAGGGGGTTGTCCGGGTCCGGCGGCTCCTGCTCCAGGACGTCGAGACCGGCCGCCCGAAGCCGCCCCGACCTCAACGCCTCGAGCAGGTCCGTCTCCTTGACCAGCGGTCCGCGGGCCGTGTTGATCAGAATGCTCCCGGGTTTCATGCGATCGAACGCCGCTCTGGCGAAGAAGTGCCGAGTCTGATCCGTCAGCGGACAGTGCAGGCTGATGAAATCCGACCTCTCCAGGAGCTGTTCGAAACTCAGCAGTTCGATGCCGTGGGCACGAACGAATTCCTGGTCCGGGAGAATTTCGTGGGCGACCACCTTCATTCCCAACGGGATGGCCCGGACCGCGGTGCTGCGTCCGATCCGTCCCAAACCCACGATTCCCAAGGTTTTTCCCCTCACCGTGGCCAAGGGCTTCCGGGGCCATCTTCCTGCCGCGACCTGCCTGGAAGTGGGGATGATGGACCGGACGGTGGCCAGCAACAGGGTGATGGCGTGCTCGGCAACGGCCTCGTGATTGGCCGTGGGAGTCACCGTCACCGCCACTCCCCGGCGAGTGGCGGCCTCCACGTCCACCCGGTCGAAACCGACGCCGGCCCGGGCGATGACTCGCAGTTCCGGAAGGCCGTCCAGGACCGCGGGCGTGAAATACTCCCCGCCCGCGATGATGGCCTCGATTCCCTTCAACTGGCGGATGGTCTCCTCGTCACCCGTCAGACCCATGACCAATTCCGGGTTGGTGGGATAACGCACCTCGAAGCCGGCCCCTTCCAGGAGGCTGGCGAAGGGAGAAGGTCGATGCTGCATGCTGGCGGGGGTGATCATCACTTTGGGCATGGTGTTCTCCTCGATGAATGGTCCGATTCAGACTCCTATTGGAAGCGTTCCGGTTCCAGGCGCGACAGGTCCTGGCTGACGGCCTCCCCGGCGGCCATTTCCGAGATCAGGCTTCCCGTGACGGGCCCCAGGGAGATGCCGATCGTGGAATGGCCCGTCGCCAACATCAGATTGTTCCACTTCCGGGTCCGTCCGATGAAGGGAAGGCCGTCCGGGGTCAGCGGCCGCAGGCCTCTCCAGATCTCGTGCAGATCCAACTCTTTCATGCCGGCCAGATGGTCCCGGGCGGCCCGCAGGATGGCCCGGACCCGGGGAAGGTTCACCGAAAGGTCCAGGCCGGCCAGTTCCAGGGTGCCGCCGAAGCGCAGCTTGTCTCCCATGGGAGTGGCGGCCACCTTGGCCTCCGCCAGCATCAAGGGGACTCGCGGGGTCGTGGCGGGAGCCTTGACCGTCACGCTGTACCCCTTGGCGGGCTGAACCGGGACGTCCAGCCCCACGGTTCGAGCCACCCGGGGAGACCAGGATCCGGCGGCGAGCACCACCTGTTCCGGCCGCAGGTCCCCTCTCGTGGTCACCACCCGCGTCACTCGCGTCCGGGAGGTCTTCATTTCCAGCACTTCGGTCCCGGTCCTGAAGACCGCCCCCGCGCGGCGGGCGGCGGCCGCCATCTGGTGGACGAACCGGTGCGGGATCAGATGAGCGTCGTCCGGATAGTGGATTCCGGCGATGATCGACGGATGCACATTCGGCTCCATCTCCCGCACCCGTTCCGTGTCCAGCAGAGTGGATTCGAGGCCGAACTCCCTCAGGAGCCGGGCTTCCGCCAGGGCTTTGGCCAGAAGCGACTCGGACCGGAAGATCTGCAGCCAACCCTTCTGCCGGAAACCGAACTCCAGTTCTCCTCGATCGGCCAGACCCCGATACAGTTCCAGGCTGGCATTCGAGAGATCCCGGAGAACGGGGATCCCCTTCCTCATGGGTGCCACCCGCGAGGCCTGTTGAAACCACCAGAGCCAGCGCACCAGGTCGAGGTCGAGACGGGGCTTGATGTAGAAGGGGCTGACCGGGTCCAGCAGCCATCGAAGGCCCTGGCTCAAAACCCCGGGAGCGGCCAGAGGGACCGAGTGGCTGGGGACGATCAGCCCGGAGTTCCCGTAGGAACTCCCGGAACAGACCTCTCCCCTTTCGACCAGGGTGACGGCGCATCCCCTCTGGGCCAGGAAGTAAGCGGAGCAGACCCCGATGACGCCGCCGCCGATGACGAGGACGTCGGTTTTCTCCGTCATCTGCCTTTCGCCTTCGATCTTGACCTCAACGCCCGCGCAACGTACACCCGGGACGGTTCCAAGACAAGCCCTTGACCCGCGAGAAAGGAGACCAGGAGGCGTTCCGCTGCCGTCCCTCAGATTTCGATTTGCTGCAGTATCTCAATGGCTCGCGGCAGTTCGTCGGCCTCGAAATGAGGCCAGGGGAGGGATGTGCCCTCGTCGTCCACCGCTTCGACCCCCGAACCGGGACCCAGGACCTCCCCCACCCAGGTTGCCTGAATGCCCCGGTCTCCCAGTGCTTCCCGCAGCCGCTCACGCGAATCGGGACGGCAGACGATAAGCAGGCTGCCGGAGCCGATGAGTCCCAGGGGATCGATTCCCAAGAGGCTGCAGATTCGGGCCGTCTCAGGGTAGACGGGGATCCGGTGCGCCCAGACGCGAATGCGATGCCGTCCTGCGCGGGTCAATTCGTCGAGGGCTGTGGCTGCTCCCCCTTCGGTTACGTCGTGGAGAGCCGTAACTCCTCCCGACTCCAGAACCGTCTCCGCCTCCTCCAGAACGCTGATTCCGGGAGTGAAGAGAAACTCCCCGCAGCGGGATATTTCATCGGGCGGGACGCCCAGGCTTTCCAGGCCCGGCCGGAATTCCCGGGCCAGGATGGCAGTCCCCTCCACCGCCAATGCCTTGGTCAACAGGATCTGATCGCCGGGGCGTATCCGCCGCTTGTCCAGGAGCCGGCTCCGCCTGGCCGTTCCCACCATCTGTCCCACGACGACCGGTTTGGTGACCGAGTCGGTGATCTCCGTGTGGCCTCCGCAGAGGGTGACTCCCAGACGGCCGCACCAGCGCTGGAGACTCGCCATGAGACGTCCGGCCTGTTCGCCGGTGGTTCCGGGAGGGAAAAGGAGCGTCGTCAACAGCCAGCGGGGAGTGCCCCCGGACGTGGCCACGTCGTTGGCGTTGACCACCAGGGTGTAGTACGCCATCTCGTCGGTGGCGAAAGTGATGGGGTCCGACTTCAGGATCAGGACCTCATCCTCCCGTCCCAATGCCACGGCGGCCGTATCCTCCCCCACGCCGGGACCGATGAGAAGCGAGGGATCACCCGGCTCCCGGTCACCCAGGAACCGGTCCAGCATGCGGTTCGGAAGTTTCCCCGCCGCCAGGGGCACGCGATCGCGAACCAACGTTCCCACTTGGGCCAGATTCTCAACCACGTAGTCGGGGGGCAGGGTCTCGGGCGGGTCCATCCGGCCATTGGTGAGGAAGACCGTGGGCGATCCGGCTCGGCGGCCGGCGTCGATATCGAAGTGGAAATCCCCCACCACCAGCGTCTCGGCGGCACTGACCCCCATTTTCCCGGCTGCGAGCCGGATTCCATCGGGGTGCGGTTTGGGCGGGACGTCGTCGTCCCGGGAGATGATGACGTCGAAATCGGAGGGGCCGATGGAGGGAAAGTTTTCCAGGGCGCGGAGGACCGCAGCGCGGCTGTTCCGGCTCACGACGGCCAATGGCAGCCGCCTCGCCTGCAGCTCCCGAATCAACTCCTCGGCGCCGTGGTTGGGCCGCGAACGGACGGCTCCCTCCATTTCGAAGCGGTCGAGGACACTCAGGCAGTGCCGGCGGCGATCCGGAGGCAGTCCCTGAATGTATTCCAATATCGGAGCCCCCGCCGGACTCGCCAGCTCCTCCCGCAGTTGTTGGAAGTCGAGGGAACCCGGCCGGGTCAGAGTGCCGTCGAAATCGAAGAGGATCGCCCGGATGGTCCGAATCGGAGTGTCCTTCACTCGCCGTCAGTAGGGTAGCCCGCCATCTCGCGACCAAGCCCCAGCGGATGTCTTCTCGAGAATTCGAAGACGGATTCCATTCTTTCGCCGATGGCCAAAAGGTCCGCCTCCCGGTTCGGGGGCGCCACCAACTGGAGGCCCAGAGGAAGTCCCGCCTGAGAGAGGCAATAGGGCAGAGTCAGCGTCGGCAATCCCGTATAGGTCCAGATCAGGCTGAAGCGAGGGTCTCCGGTGGCTTCGGTTCCGGCCGGCGCCGCTCCCGGAGCCGAGGGGCACAGCAGAACGTCGTAGTCGCCGAAAAGGCGTCCGACCTCCTCCCGAACCCGCGTCCGGTGGCTCCGGATCCGCTCCAGCTCCGCCGCTACGACCCTGCCGCCTTTCAGAATCAGGGCCCTCAACTTGGGAGGATAGGAATCTCCAAAGACCCGATACAGGCCACCGTGCACCACCGAGGCCTCGGCCGCCACCAGCGTCCAGTGGTTGCCGTGGGCCTCCTCGCAGCAGGAAGGCAGTTCGGCGGAAGACACTTGGAATCCCGCCGATTCCAGCCGCCGTCCCGCCTGCGCCAGAGCCGAGAGCATCTCCGGATCGGCGGCTTCCACCTTCTGATCGGGCAGCAGGCCGACCCGAATCGGCGGCAACGACGGCGATGCCGACTCTCCCGTCAGAGCCTGGAATGCCGCCAGGGAATCGGCGACGTCAGCCGTAAAGAGCCCGAGGGTGTCGAAGCTGGGAGCGAAGGGGAAAACGCCTTCGATGGGAATCCGGCCATAGGTCGGCTTCAGACCCACGACCCCGCAATAGCTGGCAGGCCGGTTGACGGAGGCGACCGTCTGACTACCCAATCCCAAGCGGATCATCCCGCACGCGACGGCGGCAGCCGAGCCGCTGCTGGAACCGCCCGGCGTGTGATCCGGGTTCCAGGGGTTTCCGGTGGGTCCGGGATCGAAGTAGGCGAAGGTTGTGGTCACCGTCTTGCTGAGGACGAAGGCGCCGCGGGCCCGGAGGACTTCGACCAGGGCGGAATCCCGGGCGGCAGGGCGCCAGGGAATGAAGTTGGCGTTGGAACGCGTCGCCATGCCCTCCACGTCCACGATGTCCTTCACCCCCAGGGACCATCCCGCCAACGGACCCGGTCCGGCCTCGGAGAAGCGCTTGCGCGCGGCCGGCTCATCCCAATCCACCAGAGCCTGCACTCGCGGCTCCCAGACCCGAATCGCCTCCAAACGGGATTCAAACTCCTTCGGATCGCTTTCCAGAGTCATGACACTCACTCCAGCATTCCAGTCGAACCTGTTGTCGAAATCCGCGCATCAGTATGCCGACGAACGCCAGCCCGCGCTACCGCTCTTTAGTCTCTTCATGGAAAGTTCCAACACACGATGACCGTAGGGGCACCCTCGGAGGGGGCACATTCTTGTCCCCCTCTTCGCCGCCGCATCGGAACCGCCGACTGGAAAGCCTCCGTTCCCAGGCCGCCTTTTTCTCGCAGGATTTCGCCGGACCGGGGCCGGTGGGGGAGCTCCTTTGAAACTTCCAATCCCCGATGACCGTAGGGGCACCCCTTGTGGGTGCCCTGCGGGGTCGCATCGTTCCCCGGCTGAGTCGCCGCTCCACCCCCCCCCCGGTTCGGTAGTGCCCAAGCAACGGCCAGCGGACGGTGGCGCCGTTCGGGGGGAGGGCGACCACAAGGGTCGCCCCTACGATTCGTCCGGCAACGGAGACGTGGTTGGCGGTGCCGATTGACAACCTCGGCCCTAGGAGCCTGCGCGGCAGAAATTAATCTACTGCGAAAGCGTAGAATCGGTCCATATTTCCCCGATTTCTCGGCGAATAGAACAACTATGCACCTCAAAATCGTGAAAATCTGGCCTCGATTCTCCACTTTCTCGCTACGATCATTTCTACCGCGCAGACTCCTAGCGGAATCATGCCGGCGGCCCGCCGGCGGGGGACTTCCCGGAGGCAGAACCCAACCCTCCGGACCGAATCGCTTCCACCAGCCAGGAATCCAGAATCAGTTGGCCGACATGGTAGAGCACACAGGGGATGGGGACGAGGCCGAAGCCGGGCAGAAACTCGGTCGAGACGTACAGGGCCGCGGGCAGGGTCTTCTGAGAGCCGCAGAAGAGGAGAGCCGTCCGGTCTTCCCGGTTCCAACCCAGGGTCCGTCCCAGGATCCAGCAGAGTGCCGCCGCGGCGGCATGGACCGCGACGGTGACCAGGCTGACGGCGGCCAACTCCCAACCGGACATCTCCCCTCGTCCGGCTTCCACGCCGGTGACCCCGGAGACGACGGCGCCGGACACGGCCAGCAGGATCAGGAGTCGGGAAGCATTGGACAGGGTCCTGGCGTGCCGGTCCACGACCTGAACCACGGGGCCGGCCAGGCGCAGGCCCTGACCCAGCGCCAATGGCGTGAGCACCACCAGTGCGAATCCGGCCATCATCTCTTCCAGGCTCAGCGTCATGAATGTTCCGATCGTGAGGAACAGAATCAGCGGGGTGAGAAGAAACCCGAGGCCATTGCTGGCCACCACCAGAACCAGGGCCAGGGCAGCGTTGCCCCGGGCCATGCGGGTCCAGATGATGCTGGAGGCCAGGGTGGTGGGCATGGCGCTGATCACCAGGACGCCCAAGGCCAGGCTCCGGTTGGTCTCCAGCAGGAGCCTCGAAGCGCCGAAGCCGAGGACCGCCAACACCGCGTAGCCGATGAGGACTCCGGAGAGGACCCGTCCCGGCCGGCGCAGGGACTTGAGGATCCGGCGGCCGTCCAGCGTCAGGCCATTGATCAGCATGACCGCGGCGACGTTCAAACCCGGATCGATCAGGTCATGGAGGGGATGGAGAGCCCCGGGCCAATAGATGGGGGCGGCGACGGCAAATGCCAACGCCAGCAGGAACCAGTGCCTGACCAGGAAGGGTGATACAGTCCAGCTACCCACCCAGATAGAGTTCCGTCGGATGGGAATTGAGCTGCCGGGGTCCGTTTTCCGTGAGCCAGTAGGTGTTTTCGATCCGGAGGCCGCCCTGCAGTTCCGGATTGTAGAAACCGGGCTCGACGGAGATGACGTCGCCGAGTCGAAGGACGTGGTGGCTGCCGGGCACCAGGCGCGGGTTCTCGTGCCCCCCCATCCCGACTCCGTGGCCGAGATGATGCCAGAAGGTGCCGGCGGAAAGCGGATCCCGCTCCAGGAACGCGCGAACCGTCTCGTACGCCTCCCGCGCCGGCCGGCCCGGCTCCAGCAGGCTCTCGGCCAGTTCCAGCGCCGCCGTGACGATCTCCCATCCCCGCTGCTGAAGGGCCGAGGGAGGCCCGACGGTGAGGCTTCTGCAAAGGTCGGCGCCGTATCCCCAGCACTCGGGGAAGAGATCGTAGGGGCTGAGGTCCCCGGCCTCCAACGTCCGGCCGATGGGAGGTCCGCCACTCGTGGTGCTGCGGGGCCCCGTGGCGAAATCGCCGCCGACCCGGATGGGCTCTCCGGCTTTTTCGATCATGGCGGAAACGATCTCGATGTAAACCTCCAGTTCCGAGCGGCCCGGAGACAGTACCTCCCGCGCTCTGACGTAGCCCGCCTCGGCCACACCGGCGATCCGCTTCAGAACGGCGATCTCGTCCGGGTCCCTCCGGCGCCGCAGATCGTCCAGCTCCGGAGAGACGTCCCGCACCCGCGATGCCGGGAAGAGGTCCCCCAGCAGTTCCAACGCCAACCCGTTCGACGCCTCCTTGTCGGTCCCGATAGACGGGGCCGAACGACCCTTGAGCCTGGGCGCCAATGCTTCCACGGCCTCCATCCAGGGCCGGTCCAGAACCCGCTTGGCCGAGTAGCTCTCGAAGGGGACCACCTCGGCCCGGGCGGGGGCCTGCTGGGAGTCGGTGGCCAGCAATGGAGTCCCCCGGCGTTCGATCCAGAGGAGGACCGGATGGCCGGGATCGACCACGACGGACTGAAGATGACGGATGTTCCTCGAGTCGGTGAGCAGGAGGGCATCCCACTTCCGCTCCTCCATCAACCGCCGGACCCGCCCCAGGCGTCCGATGCAACCTTCCGTAGTCAGCATGGTTTCAGGCGGGTCATTGTATAGGAGCCAAAATCAAAAGTCGTCGCAGCCATGCTCCTTCACTCGGAATCTCTTCTCGACCTCCTTTTCCCCAGGAGATGCCCCACAATTCGGAACTATCGATGCAAGCGATTGATAACAGGAGAGTACGACGATCGGAAAGCGAATCGGGGTTATTCGGGAGGCGTTCCAAGACGTCCAAAGCAGATAAGTATGATTTATCTTATCGTGCTCTATGCCACGCCTCTGACACCCCCTCTTTGTCACTGCAATTCATGATCGCGGCAAGGTCCCGCCACTTCTCTCGGGGGATGCGACGAAGCCCGCGCCTCCTTCAGCCAAGCGTAGGCATCCGATCCTTTCAGCGTTTCATTGGCTTGTGCAAGATCCCACGGTGTCTTTCCTGCACAATTCCTCGCTAGCGGGTTCGCCCCGCCCTCCAGTAAAGCCTTGATGGCGAAGACGACACCCCAGACGGTGTTCGAATAACTATAGGCGGCCGCCCGATGCAGGGGTGTGTCACCGTTTCCGTCCTGGGCTTCCAAATCGGCCCCCGCCTCGAGCAGAATCTTGACCTCCTCGTAACCCTCGGTGGCCGCCACATGCAAGGGCGTTCGACCCTGGTCATCCCGCGCCTCCAGGTCGGACCCAGCAGCCAGCAGCGCCTGGACCACCTCCAGACTGCCCTCGGACCTAAAAAACGCCATATGCAGCGGTGTGCGACCACTGCCATCCTTCATCTTCGGATTTGCCCCGGCCGACAGTAGCGCCTCGATAACGGCCGCCGGAATTTCGTCCTCACCGGCCACCTCATGCAGGAGCAGCCTGCCATACCTGTCCCGAGCCTCCGGGTCGACCCCGGCATCGAGTAGCATTCGGATGACCGCCTCGTAGTGTGATGGTCGATCGTATCTGTCTCTGATTAGGAGAAGTGCCCAACGCAAGGGCGTTCGACCCTGGTCATCCTCAGCCTCCGGGTCGGCACCAACGTCGAGCAGCGCTTGGATGACCGCTAAGTTCCCACCAGTTGCCAAAAGCAGCGGGGTGGACCCTCTATCATCTCGTGCTTCCACGTCGGCCCCCGCATCGAGAAGCATCTGGGTGACCGCGGGGTTCTCGTTTAATACTGCCGCCCGGTGTAGAGGCGTTGTGCCGGCTGCATCAGCTTCCCGCGGGTTGGACCCAGCTCCCAGGCAAGCGGCCACACTCTCAGGTGTCGCTGCCTGAAAATACCTTGTCGTGTTCCACAATTTGCAATTTTGACCTGCTGTTTCCACAGCTTCTTGCAGGAGTTCAAGCACCGCTGGGTTTCTTTCTGAGAACTCGCCTACCCCTTGGGCCCGGTCCAGAGGTGTAAGGCCAGGATCCCCTGACCAAATGCTACTCATCGGGTTCGCTCCTGCCTCCAGAAGAACCTTGATCACTTCCAGATTCCCACCGGGAACGGCAATAAATAATGGGGTGGCGCCTCCCTTGCTGACTCCATCGACATCGGCACCCGCTGCAAGCAGGGCCTGGACCACCGCCGGATTCCCACTCGCGACCGCCTGATGCAGGGGGCTCGTGTCAAACGCGTCCATTCGTGCCTCGACGTCAGCACCGGCCGCGAGCAGCACCTGGACCATCCCCAGATTCCCACTCCTGGCCGCTATATGCAGCGGCGTCGGACTGCCGTTGCCGTCAGAGTAAGCGTTGGGATCCGCTCCCGCCGCCAATAGAGCCTGGACCACCGCCGGATCCTTACTGTGCTCGACCGCCAGATCCAGCGGATTTGGCTCCAATGGTAGATCGTGGGCTTTGGGGTTGGCGCCTGTCGCAAGACAAGCTTTCACATCCTGGACCGTGGCCGTCCGGAAAAACTCGTCTGTGTACCATGTCCTGCAATCCTGCGCCCATGGATTCGAGGACCCACCCTTGCTGAGCAGAAGTTCGACAACGGCCAGATTCTCCAGCACTTTGGCATTTTCCAGGGGCGTCTGATCGAATCTATCCCGGACGTTGGGGTCCGCCCCGGCCGCTATGAGGGTCTGAACGATCTCCAGATTCTCATCGTGCCGGGCCGCCCAATGCAAGGGCGTTCTCTCATCCTCCTCCCGGGCGTTGGGGTCCGCTCCCCTCTCCAGCAGCATCCGGACCACCGCCAGATTCCCGCTCCTGGCCGCGAGATGCAGGGTGGTTTCCTTGGTATTATCCCGGGGGTTGGGGTCGGCACCTGCCGCCAGCAGCGCCTGGATCACCGCCGGATTCCCCTTCAAGGCCGCCCAATGCAGGGGCGTCATGCCTTCATCGTCCCACACATTCGGGTCGTCCCCGGCGGCGAGTAGCGCCTGGACGACCCCCAGATTCGCGTGGAACCGGACCGCCGCCTGCAAGCATGTCGCCCGGCTTCCAGTCCAGACCCTCAGGCCGGCCCCGGCGGCCAGCAGCGTTTTGTGCACCTCCGGATTCTCATTGTACCGGGCCGCCACATACAGGGGCGTATCCCCCCTTTCATTCCGGGTGTTGAGATCGGCCCCGGCGGCCAGCAGCGCTTTGTGCACCTCCGGGTTCTCACTGTACCGGGCCGCCACATGCAGGGTCGTATACCCCTTTTCATTCCGGGTGTTGGGATCGGCCGCGCCCGCCAGCAGCGCCTGGATCACCGCCGGATTCCCCTTCCCGGCCGCCCAATGCAGAGGCGTCGCTCGGTTATTATCCCGCGCCATTGGGTTGGTCCCGGCCGCCAGCAGCGCTTTGTGTACCTCTGGATTCTCGTTGAACCCGGCCGCCTTATGCAGGGGCGTCTCCCCATCCACGTTTCGCGCCATTGGGTCGGCCCCGGCGGCCAGCAGCACTTTGTGCACCTCTGGATTTTTGTTGAACCCGGCTGCCTGATGCAGGGGCGTCTCCCGGTATTCAGCCTGGACGTTGGGATCGGCCCCGGCGACCAGCAACACTTTGTGCACCTCCGGGTTCTCACTGTACCGGGCCGCCACATACAAGGGCGTTTTCTCATCTTCATCCCGGGCGTTGGGATCGGCCCCGGCGAGACAAACTTTCACGTCCTGGACCGTGGCCGTCGTGAAATACTCTTCCGTGTTCCACTTTCCACAATCCAGAGGCGCCTCTTGCGCCGATGATTCCGGAGCCGCCCATAGCACCGCCCAGGCGCTCACCGCCACCATTGCTCTGATCATCGTCCTCTCTCTCGTCTCTTGGACTCAGCTCCCATCGCACCGCTCGTCAATGTGGCGGCAAAGGTCCTCGACCGCGACATTGAACATCTCATAAGCGCTCCGATAACCACCCTGATTGGCGGCCCCACAACGGTCGCGCATAACGTTGGATAGATTCCGGTCGAGGGCCTTGCAGTTCAGAGAGCCCTCTTCGTTAACATGACGGAAAATGAAAAGTTTCAACAGACTCTCGAAATAATAGGCATTGTTTTCGGCAATAATGTTTTCTTTTCCCATCGAGGGGTGCCAGCTGCGCAAGTGCTTCAACTTTTGCTCTGTTGTTTCCAACCGCAGGAGAACTCGGATGAATGGGTAACCCACAGTTGGAAACACTGGTGCAGCCGTGTACTCATCGCAGGAGGGTCCATTCATGCTCATTATACCGGGCGTTGGGGTCCGCTCCGGCCGCCAACAGGGCCTGGACCACCGCTGGATCCTCACTGTACAGGACCGCCAGCCGCAACGGAGTGGGCTTCCTTAGACCATGGGCTTTGGGGTTGGCTCCCGCCGCAAGGCAAGCTTTCACATCCTGGACCGTGGCTGTCCGGAAAAACTCCTCCGTGTACCAGTTCCTGCAATCCTGCGCCAATAGATTCGAGGCCCCACTCTTGCTGAGCAGAAGTTCGACAACGGCCAGATTCTCCAGCACTTTGGCATAGTCCAGGGGCGTCAGATCGTACCTATCCCGAGCGTTGAGGTCCGCCCCGGCCTCAAGACAAGCCTTCACGTCCTGGTCTGAGGCCGTCTCGAAGTACGCTTCCGTGTTCCATTTCGCACAATCCAGAGTCGTCTCTTGCGCTGACGACTCCGGAGCCGTCCATAGAACTGCCCAGGCGCTCACCGCGACTATCATTCCCAGGAGTCTTCGCGGTAGAAATGATCGTAGCGAGAAAGTGGAGAATCGAGGCCAGATTTTCACGATTTTGAGGTGCATAGTTGTTCTATTCGCCGAGAAATCGCACGGATATGGACCGATTCTACGCTTTCGCAGTAGATTAATTTCTGCC